>JBELMB010000261.1:0-6313 GCA_042088665.1 Sagittula sp. | reverse complement strand
CGAGAGAGGACATCTCCATGACCGACAGCCCCACACCGCAGTCCAGACCCCTGCCCGAAGACTGGCGCACAACCGCTGAAAAGGAACTGCGCGGCCGCCCGCTGGACGATCTGACCTGGAACACGCTCGAAGGCATCGAGGTCAAGCCGCTCTATACCGCCGATGACACCGCAGAGCTGCCGCATATGGGCACCCTGCCGGGGCAGGAGCCGTTCACCCGCGGGGTGAAGGCGACCATGTACGCGGGCCGTCCCTGGACCATCCGCCAATACGCCGGCTTCTCCACCGCCGAGGACTCGAACGCCTTTTACCGCAAGGCGCTGGCCGCCGGTCAGCAGGGTGTCTCTGTCGCCTTCGACCTCGCCACCCACCGCGGCTATGACAGCGATCACCCCCGCGTCGTCGGCGACGTCGGCAAGGCCGGCGTGGCCATCGACAGCGTCGAGGACATGAAAATCCTCTTCGATGGCATCCCGCTGGACAAGGTCTCTGTCTCGATGACCATGAACGGCGCGGTGATCCCCGTTCTGGCGAGCTTCATCGTCACGGGCGAGGAACAGGGCCACGACCGCTCCGTGCTGGCCGGGACCATCCAGAACGACATCCTGAAGGAGTTCATGGTCCGCAACACCTATATCTATCCGCCGTCCCCTTCGATGCGGATCATCGCGGATATCATCGAGTACACCTCCAACGAGATGCCGAAGTTCAACTCCATCTCGATCTCCGGCTACCACATGCAGGAGGCGGGGGCGAACCTCGTGCAGGAGCTGGCCTTCACCCTCGCCGATGGCAAGGAATACGTGAAAACCGCCATGGCCGCGGGCATGGACATCGACAAATTTGCCGGACGGCTGAGCTTTTTCTTCGCCATCGGCAAGAACTTCTTCATGGAAGTCGCCAAACTGCGCGCCGCGCGCCTGCTGTGGCACCGCATCATGACGGAACTGGGCGCGCGAGAGCCGCGGTCCAAGATGCTGCGCACCCACTGTCAGACGTCTGGCGTCAGCCTCGCGGAGCAAGACCCCTACAACAACGTCATCCGCACCGCCTACGAGGCCATGTCGGCGGTCCTTGGCGGCACGCAATCGCTGCACACGAATGCGCTTGATGAGGCGATCGCCCTGCCGACGGAGTTTTCCGCCCGCATCGCCCGCAACACCCAGCTGGTGCTGCAGGAAGAGACCGGCGTGACCAATGTGGTGGATCCGCTCGCGGGCTCTTACTACGTCGAAAAGCTGACCCATGATCTTGCCGAAGAGGCATGGAAGCTGATCGAAGAGGTCGACGGGATGGGCGGCATGACCAAGGCCGTGGAATCCGGCATGCCCAAGCTCCGGATCGAGGAAACCGCGGCCCGCCGGCAGGCAGAGATCGACCGCGGCATCGACGTGATCGTCGGCGTGAACAAGTACAAGCTGGCCGCCGAAGAGGATATCGACATTCTCGACATTGACAACCAGGCCGTCCGCGAAAGCCAGGTGGCGCGTCTGGAGCAGATCCGCGCCACCCGTGACGAGGCCGCCTGTCAGGCCGCTCTGGCGGAGATGACCCGCCGCGCCAAAGAGGGCGGCAACCTGCTCGAAGCGGCGGTCGAAGCCGCCCGCGCCCGCGCCTCCGTAGGGGAAATCAGCATGGCAATGGAACAGGAATTCGGCCGCCACCGCGCGGAGGTCAAGACCCTCGCGGGCGTCTATGGTGCGGCCTATGAAGGCGACGAAGGCTTTGCCGCCATTCAGAAATCTGTCGAAGGCTTTGCCGAGGCAGAGGGCCGTCGCCCGCGCATGCTGGTGGTCAAGATGGGCCAGGACGGCCATGACCGTGGCGCCAAGGTGATCGCAACGGCCTTTGCCGACATCGGGTTTGACGTCGACGTCGGCCCGCTGTTCCAGACCCCGGAAGAGGCGGCGCAGGACGCCATCGACAACGACGTGCACGTGGTCGGCATCTCCAGCCAGGCGGCGGGCCACAAGACACTGGCGCCGCAACTGGTCGACGCCTTGAAGGCCGAAGGCGCGGGGGACATCATCGTCATCTGTGGCGGGGTGATCCCGCATCAGGACTACGAATTTCTTTTCAACGCAGGCGTGAAGGCGATCTTTGGTCCCGGCACAAACATCCCCGACGCCGCGCAGGATATCCTGCGCTTGATCCGGGAGGCCCGCGCCACCGCAACCTGAGGTCGTCTGCCCGAAGCGATCTGTTTCGGACGCTGCCGCGCCCGATCCGCGCGCGCCCTGCGGGCGCGCGCGGCCTCTGTTCTGGCCTCAGCGCAGGCATTTCCTCGGTGCTGACGCGCCGGTTCCAAGGGGCAGGCGTCGTTTGGGCAAACATCTGCAGCAAGACGTGCTCCGTTTCGGACGCTGCCGCGTCCGACCCGCGCGCGCCCTGCGGGCGCGCGCAATGGCTGCCTGAACAGCAAAGTCGCAAGTGCCCAGGGTTTCCGCGGGTGGTCCGTCGTGGCATTTTGCACGGATCCACCATGGGTGGTCTGGTCAAAGCCAATCAGGGCCCCTTCAAGACAGAGAAACTGCGATCAGGGGGCCTGACCAGCCGTCTGTCGTGGCCTGTCGCCAACCCGGCCTACCTGAGGACAGCGCCAAACCCGCAACCCGGATGACCGCGCTCAAATCGCTTGAGCCGGGGTGCGCCCCCGTGCCAAACCTGTGCAAAGCGTCTCCCCGGCCATCGTCTGCAAACCGCCATTGCACTTGCGCCTGACCCGGGCCGGACATGCTCCGTCACAATCAAAAGAAAGCATCACAATGCTGACCTTCGATCACATTGCCGTCCTCGGCAACACGCTCGCCGAAGCCGTCTCCCACACCGAAGCCGCGCTCGGCAGGCCGCTCGGTCCGGGTGGACAGCACAGCTATTTCGGCACACACAACAAGCTGATGGGTCTTGCGCCGCGGCTCTACCTCGAAGCCATCGCAATAGATCCCGACGCCCCTCCGCCCGCGCATGCGCGCTGGTTCGGCTTGGACGGTTTTGACGGGCCGCCGCGGCTCGACAAATGGGTCTGCCGCGTGCCCGACATGGCGGCGGCGCTTGAGGCGCTGCCCATGGCAGGCCAGCCTGTTCACCTGACACGTGGTGAGCTCAGCTGGACCATGGCGGTGCCCGAAGACGGGGTCTTGCCCTTTGACGGTCGCTTTCCGGCGCTGATCCAATGGCACAGCGCGAACCCGCCGGGCCAGAGCTTGCCAAACCATGGTTTCGCGCTGGAGCGTCTGGTGGTGCAGCACCCGCAGGCCGAAGATCTGGCAGCGCTGCTTGCGCCGTACCTCGACGACGACCGCATCGTGTTTGTGCCCGGCACATCCGGTATGGTTGCGGATCTGCGCAATGACAGCGGTCCTCTGCAACTGGCCTGACCCTTTGCGCGCCCGGCTCGTACATTCCTGATGACAGGGCCGGGCGCCCGATCCCGGCGCGCTCAATCACGCCACGCCCAATCATGCCAGGCCGGGCCCAAAGGCGCGATCCCCCAAGGCTTTTCCTCCGACAACCACCGCCTTGATGAAACCCACCGGGACAAGGCCCCTTGCGGTTCTGAAACGCCCGAAATCATGCGGCATCTTTCCGCCTCGCGGCATTTTGGTGCAGGTTCTGCCGGAAATCCGGCCCTGACACCGCGGGGCTTACGGCGTAAGATATGGCCCATGTCGATCTGGTCCCGCATCACTCAGGCGATTGCCGCCCTCACTTCCGGTCAAGGCTTGGCCGAGGTGTTCGAGCGCCTGCGTACACCGCCGGAACGCTCCGTGGCGTTTACCATCGCGGTGATCGCGCTGTCGGCGAAGATGGCGAAGGCCGATGGGCTTGTCACCCGGGACGAAGTCACCGCCTTCCGCGAGGTCTTTCACATCGCGCCCGCAGATGAACAGGGTGCTGCGCGGGTGTTCAACATGGCGCGCACGGATGTCGCCGGTTTCGAAGAATACGCCAATCGGATCAAGACGATGTTCGGCCCCGGTGCGCCGACACTCTGTGACCTGATGGAGGGGCTGTTTCATATCGCCATCGCCGATGGCACTTATCATCCGGCCGAAGATGACTTCCTGAGCCGCGTGGCCGAGATCTTTGGCATCGAAGAGGCGCGCTTTCGCGGGTTGCGCACGCGGTTTGTGCCCGACGCCCCGCCCGATCCGCACACGGTGCTGGGCGTGACGCCTGACACGCCGCTGCCTGAGATCCGCGCCCAATGGCGTCGGCTGGTGCGCGACAGCCATCCGGATGTGATGATCGCCCGCGGCGTGCCGGAAGAGGCAGTGAAACTGGCTGAAAAGCGCCTGATTGCCATCAACCAGGCATGGGAGGAAATATCCGCCCGTGCACCGGCCTGAGCGCCGGCCTGAGCGCTGCGCCTGGGTTTGGGCCTGGGTTTGGGCCTGGGTTTGACCTGAGCGCTGGGCCCGAGCGCGGGGCCTGAGGTTTGACCCAAGCGCCAAACCCGAGAGCAGGGCCGCTGTTTGAGACCGACGATCAGGTTTGAGCGCGGGACAGCAAACCCCCTGTGAGACGGATCTGAAAGCCCGCTTCGGCACAACAGGCTTGATCGCGGTGGGAAAGCGCGTGATCACGGACACCAGAGATGGCGCCGCCAAAGGATCTGCAGCCTCGCAGGCACCGCATGCAATGCTGGCCCCAAACCCGCGCTGGGCAAATGGCCCGAAAACGGAGACGTGACTCGATGCGTTTGGCCACTTACAACGTGGAATGGTTCGACGCCCTCTTCGATGACGCAGGGAATTTGCTGCACGATAACGGGCGATCGGCGCGCCACGGCGTGACGCGACACGCGCAGATCGATGCGCTGGGCAGGGTCTTTGCCGCGATGGACGCGGATGCGGTGATGATCGTTGAAGCCCCCGATACCTCGCGCAGACGCTCAACCACGCGGGCGCTGACCCGTTTTGCCGAAGCCTTTGACCTGCGCACCACGTCGGTGGTCACGGGGTTTGCCAACAACACGCAGCAAGAACTGGCCTTGCTCTACGACCCCAAGGTTCTGACGCCGCGCCACGATCCCAAGACCAGCCCGGAGGCGCCTCGGTTTGACACCAGCCTCGCGCTGGATCTTGATGTGGATGCGCGCCCTGACAAGGTGGTCTTTTCCAAACCACCGCTGGAGCTGGCGCTGCGTACGGCGGCGGGGCTGGATCTGCGGATGATCGGCGTTCACCTGAAATCCAAGGCGCCTCATGGCGCGCGCAATCGCGACGAGGTGATGCGCCTGTCGATCGCCAACCGGCGCAAGCAACTGGCGCAGGCAATATGGCTGCGCCGCCGCATCGCCGCACACCTTGAGACCGGCGAAAGCCTGATCGTGCTGGGCGATCTGAACGATGGTCCCGGGCTGGACGCCTACGAGGATCTCTTTGGGCGCAGCTCGGTGGAAATCGTTCTGGGTCAAAGCGCCAGCGATGGCGGGGCGCGGTTGCACGACCCGCATGCGGCAGAGGCGCTGGCGCGGCGCATTGGCGGCGCGCGCAGCACGGCGCGATTCTATATCTCTTCGGAAAAGCGGTATCTTCAGGCGCTGCTGGATTACATCATGGTCTCGCCCGATCTGCGGCGCCGCGGGGCGGGCTGGCGGATCTGGCATCCGTTTGACGACCCGGCTTGCTGGGAGGACGCGCAGCTGCGCAATGCCTTGCTGACCGCATCGGACCATTTCCCCGTGACGCTGGATCTTGCCGACGCAGGGTGAGCGCGCTCTTTGCGTGGTGGGTCAGGATGACTATATTGGCGCCATGACGGTTCTTGTTTCCTCCGCGCGCCGCGCGCCCGCCCTTTTTGGTCCTGTCTTCTGCCTTGGCCTGCTGGCTGCGCCACTGGCGGCAGAGGAGGAGGGATTCAGCTTGATGGAAGAAGGGGCAAAGCTGTTCTTTCGCGGGCTGATGTCCGAGATGGAACCGGCGCTGGACGAGCTGGAGTCCATGATGCGGGACGTGCAGCCGATGATGCGCGATTTCATGGTGGAGATGGGCCCGGCGCTGCGCGAGATTCTGGAGCAGGTGGAGGACTGGTCGGTCTACCACCCGCCAGAGATCCTGCCCAATGGCGACATCATCATCCGTCGCCGGTCACCGCGGGAGCCCGATCTGCCGGGGGCGGGGACAGGGCCTGAGATCGACCTTTGATGTGTTTTCAGAGGGTTGCGGTGGCAGTTAGGGCGTGAAATGTGATAACATTTCTTGGTGCATCGGCAAGGTGGGGGGCGCCGCCCCACATGGGCAGCGGGCCAATAACCCCGGCGGATTTTTAAAACAGAGAAACCCGGGGCCCGGCCGCTGGGCGGGGGGGG
>JBELMB010000050.1:0-30750 GCA_042088665.1 Sagittula sp. | reverse complement strand
CGTCCATCACCGCGCGCAGGCCAATGCAGCCGCCCATGGAATGGGCGATCATGTGAACCGGTTGCGGCAGATCCAGCACTTTCGCCAGCGCGCGCATGGCGTGCACGTCGTGCTGGTAATCCTCGAACACGCCCACGTGGCCCGTGCGCGGATCCTCCAGCATGCGGTCGGCCAGCCCCTGGCCGCGCCAGTCCACCGCCAGCGTATGATACCCCGCGGCGGCCAGCCGTGCGCCAATGCGGCCGTATTTCTCGACGTATTCGGTGCGTCCTGGCATCAGCAGAACCGTCCCCCGCGTGCCTTCCGACGGAAAATGCGCAATGCGCAACCGCAGCAGATCCGGGGCCTCGACCCAGAAGGCCCGGCTGCCAGCCGGCGCTTCGGAAAGATCTGCATAGAAGGGCGCGGGGGTGAGGGTCATCAGGCAAGCACTCCTGCGAGGCGCATGGCCACGGACATGTCGCCGTCAACCGCCAGCTTGCCGCCCATGAAGGCAGAGGTCGGATCCAGATCCCCGGCGAGGATGGCCTGGAAAGTATCGGCGTCCGCCGTCAGTGTCACGTCTGCTTCCGCATCTGCGGCGCGCACGCCGTCCGAATCAATCATCAGGCTACCTTCGCCCTCGATTGTAAATTTTGCGGTGGCATCAAAGCCGTCGTCGCCCACTTTTTCAGACAATGCCGCCACGGCGGCAGTCACGATATCGCTCATTTTGCTGTCCTTTTGCTTCTATCGAAATCGTGCGCTGGCAATACAGCACACCGACGCTACACTCATGGCAACTAATGAGCACGGGTGACATGGTCTTTAAAAATATCGTCACGGCATTTCTGACAACAGTCATGATTTCCCTACCTGCGTGGGGACATGCGTCCGAGGCGCTGGGCGCTCTGATGCAGGAATTGTCAGAGGCAGAAAACGAAACAGCGGCGCAGCGGGTCGAGAATCAGATCATCACGGAGTGGTCCAAATCCGGATCCGCGGCGATGGATCTGCTGTTGAAGCGCGGCCGGGATGCGCTCGAGATCGAGGAATACGTCGCGGCGCGCGAGCATTTCCGCGCGCTGACCGACCATGCCCCCGGGTTTGCCGAAGGCTGGCATGGCCTCGCACTGGCCTATTACGAGGACGAAATGTTCGGTCCGGCGATGGACGCGTTGGGCAAGGTGCTGGCGTTGAACCCGGAGCATTTTGGCGCCCTCCGGGGCGTGGGCGCGATCAATGAACTGGTGGGCAATAGCGTGCTTGCCTACGAGGCCTTCGAGCGGGTACTGGACCTCAGACCGCATGACGCCGATGTCCAAAAGGCAATGCAACGGCTGGAACGCGAGGTGAAGGGGGTCACGCTTTAGGCTTGGTCCTCGACATCTGGCCTTTTGAGTGAGGCGTGAGGGGCTCTGGCACCCCACGGGAACAATGGCGCAAAGAGCCCGGATCGCGGCCGTCCTCGGCCCGACCAACACAGGCAAGACCCATTACGCCATTGAGCGGATGCTGGGCTATCGCACGGGGGTGATCGGCCTGCCGCTGCGCCTGCTCGCGCGCGAGGTCTATGACAAGATCGTTGCGGCACGTGGGCCGTCCGTCGTGGCGCTTGTCACCGGCGAAGAGCGAATCGTGCCGCCGCGGGCGCAATACTGGGTCTGCACGGTCGAGGCCATGCCAGAGGGCATGGGCGCTGATATTGTGGCCATCGACGAAATCCAGCTTTGCGCCGACCCCGAGCGCGGTCACGTCTTTACCGACCGTTTGCTGCGCATGCGGGGCACACATGAGACGCTTTTTCTTGGCGCCCTGACGATGCGGGGCCCGATTCAGGAACTGGTGCCGGGGGTAGAGTTCGTGCGCCGCGAGCGCATGAGCCAGCTCAGTTACACCGGATCCAAGAAGATCTCCCGCCTTGCGCCACGCACCGCCATCGTCGGTTTTTCCATCGATTCGGTCTATGCGATTGCCGAGCTTCTGAAACGGCAAAAGGGCGGTGCGGCGGTGGTCATGGGCGCGCTCAGCCCACGCACGCGCAACGCGCAGGTTGAACTGTACCAAAATGGCGAGGTCGATTACCTCGTGGCCACCGATGCAATCGGCATGGGATTGAACCTCGACATCAACCACGTGGCCTTTTCCGCGCTGGCAAAATTCGATGGACGCCGGATGCGTCCCCTGATGCCGAATGAACTGGGCCAGATCGCAGGTCGGGCCGGGCGCGGCATGGCCGATGGCACCTTTGGCGTGACCGGAGAGGCGGCGCCACTGGACGAAGACATGGCGGAGGCGATCTGCAACCACCAGTTCGCGTCGTTGAAAAAGCTGCAGTGGCGCTCTGCAGACTTGCGGTTCGGCTCCATCGAGGCGCTGGAACACTCGCTTGACGTCAGTCCCGACGACGAAATCCTGCTCAAGGCGCGCGAATCCGATGATCTGCGCGCGTTGAGGACCCTGTCCTCGGAGGCCGAAGTGCGCGCGCGCGCGTCGGACGGGCCCTCTGTGCGGTTGCTTTGGGACGTGTGCCGGATCCCTGATTTCCGGGGAATCAGTCCGGCGGAGCATGCGGGCCTTCTGGGCACGATTTTTGGCTATTTGCACCAATCCGGTCACATGCCGGATGATTTTCTGGCACGACAGATCAAACGTATCGACCGGACCGATGGCGACATTGACACATTGTCGAAACGCTTGGCGTATATCCGCACGTGGACATATGTCGCGCAACGTCGTGGCTGGACCAGTGATGAAGAGCATTGGCGCGGGACGACGCGCGCTGTAGAAGACCGCCTATCGGATGCCTTGCATGAGCGTCTGACGCAAAGATTTGTTGACCGGCGCACAAGTACACTGCTGCGCCGGTTGAAACAGAAGGAGGCCCTTTTGGCCGAAGTGAACGAACAGGGTGAAGTCACCGTCGAAGGACATGTCGTCGGGCGACTGGAAGGGTTCCGGTTCCGGCAGGACAAGGAGGCCCAGGGCCAGGAGGCCAAGACTCTGCGGCAAGCGAGTCTGCAGGCCTTGACCCCGCATTTCCACCTCCGCGCCGACCGGTTCTACAATGCACCGGACACGGAGATCGATTTCACAGAGCAGGGTGGCCTGATGTGGGGCGATCAGGCGGTGGGTCGGTTGGCAAAGGGCGATGACCCGCTGAAACCGCGCGTTGTGGCTTTTGTGGACGACGAGGCGGGCGCTGAGGTGGCCTCCAAGGTCGAGCGCAGGCTGCAGCATTTCATGGATCGCAAGATCGCCGCCCTGTTTGAGCCGCTGCTCAAGATGCAGGGCGACGAGGGGCTTGTCGGCCTCGCACGCGGCTTTGGCTTTCAGATGATCGAAGCGATGGGCGTGATCCCGCGCGCCGATGTGGCCGACGACGTAAAGGCGCTGGACCAGGAGGCCCGCGGCTTCTTGCGCAAGCACGGCATGCGGTTTGGCCAGTTCACTATCTTCATGCCGCTGTTGCTGAAGCCCGCGCCGACACGGTTGCGGCTGGTGCTCTGGTCGCTGGCCAACGGGCTTGACGAATTCCCTGAGGCGCCGCCGCCGGGTTTGGTGACCGTCCCCAACATCGAAGAGGTTCCGGCGCAGCACTACACGCTGGCGGGCTACCGCAAGGCCGGTGCGCGCGCGATCCGCATCGACATGCTGGAACGCCTTGCGGACATGTTGCGGGCCGAAGACAGCCGTGGCGGGTTCGAAGCCAAACCGGACATGTTGTCGATCACCGGTATGACGCTGGAGCAATTCTCTGACCTCATGCAGGGGCTTGGCTACCGGGCCGAAAAGGGCGAGCGCGACAAGGTAAAACCGGTGGAGGCCGCTGCCACCCCGGTTGCAGACGCACCGTCCGAAGTCGCGGCAGCGGATCCTTCCGCCGCCGAGAATGCTGGCGAAACACCGTCCGATGTGCCGGTTGCCGAAGCAGGTACGACTGCCGAAGCAGCAGAGACCCCGACAGAACCTTCACAGGCCGCGCCGGTTGAATTGGAAGCAGACGCGCCACTGGCAGAGACCCCACTGGCAGAGACACCTGTGGCGGACGCCCCTGTGGCCGAAGGCGTGGCTGAGGCTGACGCCCCGGCGGCAGAGCCTGAGCAAGCCATGACCGATTCTTTGGTCCCTGACGCGACAGCGCCGGAGGCCTCGGCCGAGCCTGAGAAAGAGGTGTTCTTCACCTTCACCTGGGGTGGCAACCGCGGCCAGGGCAACCGTCGCGGAGGCAAACCGCGCCGCGATGGCCAGCAGGCAGAAGGCCGTGGCGAAGGCGAGGCCCGCGGTGGCGGTCGGCGTGGTGACAACCGCCAGAACGCTGGTGGACAAGGGCAGGGCGACGGACAGGGTCGTCGTGACAAAAGCGGCGAAGGCCGTTCGGAGCGCTCTGACAAACCGCGTGGCGACAGGCCCCAGGGCGACAGGCCCCAGGGTGACAAATCCCGGGGTGACAAGCCGCGCGGTGGCAAGGGCAAGCCCAAGGGCAAGGGGCCGCGTCAGGACAGCGGCGCCAAGACCTACGAGGCGCGTCCTCCAAGGAAAGAAAAGCCGATCGATCCGGATAATCCCTTTGCAGCAGCTCTGATGGGGTTGAAAAACAAGTAAAACGTGTCACGCGTCGGCCTTTCGGGTCGGCGCGGGCAGGGGATTTTGCATGGGAAAACCCTATACGCTCAAGGATAGGCTGCGGCGGTCATACTACTGGATGCAAGGGGGCTACCCCTGTTCCATCGGCGGTCACGACTTTGTTCTTGATGCAGAACACAGCCGGTTCTGGCGCAATGCCGCGCGCGGCCGTTGGGAGCCCGAGACCTACAAGGTGATCAAGCAGAACCTTGGCCCGGACAGCGACTATGTGGACATCGGGGCATGGATTGGCCCGACCGTGACCTATGGCGCGCGCTGTGCCCGCCATGTCTATGCGTTCGAGCCGGATCCCGTGGCGCTGAAATTCCTGAACTGGAACGTCCAGAAGAATGGCATGACAAATGTCGATGTCTTCGGGATGGCCGTGGCCCCGCGGGACGGGGCTTTTGACATTGCGCCGGGTGAAGGTGAGCTTGGCGCCAGCGGTACCAGCCTTCTTTGGTCCGACCGTCCCAACACGGTAAAATGCTGGGGGGTGTCCTGGCCCAGTTTCGTATCCGAAGTGGATCTGGACCGCGTGGGGCTGATCAAGATCGACGTCGAAGGGGCGGAGTTCGATTTGTTGCCCACCATGGCGGCTGACCTCAAGTCTCGCAACACTGCGCTGTTCCTGTCGATCCATGTCCCTTTCCTTGATGCGTCGGACAGGCGAGAGCAGATGACCGCGCTGGTCGAGGCGCTGTCCTTTTATCCCGTGGTCCACAACGAGGCGCTGGAGCGCATCGATGCCGCCACCATGATCGAGGAAGGTGTGGACAAGGGTTTGACCTCCTTCCTGTTGTCGCGGCAATGACGGCGCCAACTCTACGCATCGACAAATGGCTCTGGTTCGCGCGCTTTTTCAAGACACGCACCCTGGCGGCGCGCGTGGTGTCCGGCGGACAATGCCGTGTGAACGGCACTCGGGTGTCGAAACCGGCCTATGCGGTGTCGCCCGGGGATGTGCTGACCTTTCCACAGGGCGATCACGTTCGGGTTATCGAAGTGGTGGAACTTGGCACCCGGCGAGGGCCCGCGCCGGAAGCGCAGGCCCTGTATACCGACCGTGATCCGCCCCTTCCGCGTCCCGCAGACCCCTCTGCGCCACAGGTGAGGGCCGGGGGGCGACCCACCAAGAAAGACCGCCGTACCTTTGACAAGGCGCAAGGGCAGGGCCCTGCGTGAATCCGCCCTGACATCGCGGCTTGAATGATCTTTTGCGCTCCATTAGCTAGGTCTGGACCTGCCTGACTGAGGACTTCTGCCCATGACCTACGTGGTGATCGAGAACTGCATTTCTTGCAAATACACCGACTGTGTCGAGGTGTGCCCGGTGGACTGTTTCTACGAGGGTGAGAACATGCTGGTGATCCACCCGGACGAGTGCATTGACTGCGGCGTGTGCGAGCCGGAGTGCCCGGCAGATGCCATCCGGCCGGATACGGAGCCGGATATGGAGAAATGGGTCGAATTCAACCGCAAATACTCTGAGATGTGGCCGGTGATCATCACCAAGAAGGACCCGATGCCCTCTGCCGAAGAGCGGGATGGCGAAAGCGGCAAGATGGACAAGTACTTCACCGAAGCGGCGGGCGAGGGCGGTTGAGAACGATTCGTGCCTTTGTCTTCCTTCATGACTGCATTTGAACAGACAACAGTCTGAAAATAAGCGCCTTTTTTTGCCTATTCGATGGGCGCTAGGAGAGGGGCTTGTTTTATGTTATACATGCTCCCTACATGATGACATCACATGCGGGGCGGTCCGCCCAGATGCCCCATCGGGCATAAGCAAACGTACAAATCCAGGTGAACGGGGATCAGTCAGGATTGCCGCGCACCTTTTTTGTCGCCTGCGTGTCGTGTCGAGCTGCGAGGAAAGACGTCTATGACCAAAGCGAAAAAGTCCGAATTCCGTCCCAACGAATACGTGGTCTACCCGGCACATGGTGTTGGCCAGATCGTGTCGATCGAGGAGCAGGAGATCGCGGGCATTAGCCTCGAGCTCTTTGTGATCTCTTTCGAGAAGGACAAGATGACCCTGCGCGTGCCGACGCACAAGGCCACGGAAGTCGGAATGCGTTCGCTGAGCTCTCCTGATGTGGTCAGCGAGGCGATGAAGACACTGCGTGGCAAGGCGAAGGTAAAGCGCGCCATGTGGTCCCGCCGTGCGCAGGAGTATGAGCAGAAGATCAACTCTGGCGACCTGATTGCGATTGCCGAAGTGGTGCGCGACCTGCACCGCGCGGACGACCAGCGTGAGCAGTCCTACTCCGAACGTCAGCTCTATGAGGCCGCATTGGAACGTCTGACCCGCGAAGTGGCGGCTGTCACCGGTGACGAGGCCGCCGCGGCCAAGCAGGTGGACGACGTACTGGGTTTGCGCGCGGCCTGAGGGCCGCAGCGGCTGATCGGCTTCGCCAAGAAGATAGCGGCGTGTCCCTCCGGGGGCGCGCCGTTTTTTCGTTCCACGCCGGGTGTTTATTGGCTTTGATACAAGGAACGCGGGGTCAACCCCGCGCTACGTCGCCCGTGCTTGTGAGGATCGCTGTCTCGTCCTTTTGCGCAGCACCCGTGTAGATCGAGGTGGCCGGGCCCTGGCCCGGTGACAGACATCAGAGGTCTGGATCGTGACGCAGTTGTCCCGGTCAGGCCGCGTCGATCTTGGCGCGCTCATCCAGAGCATTGAAGAGCGCTATCTCCAGTTCTTTTTCCAGCTCCTGCGCGCGGGCGATGTAGGCCTCATTCTCGGAAGCGGGCAGGGCGGGGTCCCAGAGTTTGGCCAGTTCACGAACCGTGTGCCGATCATGGTGGTAAAAGGTTTCTTCGGCGATGGCGGCTTCAAACTCGCTCATCCCAACGTTTTCAAGGACGTAGCGTCCTGCCCTGAGGGAAGAGTCGAACATCTCCCGCACGATGTCATCTGCGCCGGCCTGATAGAGTGCGTAGACGTGGTTGCGGTCCTTTGCGCGGGCGATGATGTGCAGGTCGGGCCGCACCCGGCGCGCGTAGGCGATCAGTTTGGTCGTGGCCTTGGGATCATCGAGGGCAGCGACGAGGATCCGCGCAGTGGCGAGCCCGGCGGCGTGCAGCAGTTCTGGCCGGGTTGGATCGCCAAAGAAGCCGCGGTAGCCAAAGCGGCGCATGAGCTGGATCGTCTTGATGTCGTGATCCAGCACCACCGTCTTGTATCCGGAGGATTGCACAAGCCGGTTCACCACTTGGCCAAAGCGACCGATCCCCGCGATGATCACCGGACCGTCTGCCTTGATGTCGTCAGCGCTTTGCGCCTCGGCGATGTCCTTGAATTGCAGCGCCACGCGGTCAAAGATCAGGAACAAGAGCGGCGTGATCAGCATCGAGAGGGCCACCACCAGCAGCAGGCGGTCCGCCAGAGCACTGTCAAAAACGCTCTGCTGAACACCAAAGGACATGAGGACAAAGCCGAACTCGCCCGCCTGTGCCAGCCCGAGCGTAAAGAGCCAGAGCCCGCGTTTGCGCAGCCCAAAGGCGTAGCCAAGGATGTAAAGCACGATCCCCTTGGCCCAGATCACTGCGAGGGCAAGGCCGAGAATGTTGACCGGTTCCTGCAAGAGCCGCTCGACATCGATCCCCGCGCCGACAGTGATGAAAAAGAGCCCCAGCAAAAGGCCCTTGAACGGGGCGATGTCGGATTCAAGTTCGTGGCGGAATTCCGAATTGGCGAGCACGACACCGGCCAGAAAGGTGCCAAGCGCAGGAGAGAGGCCAACCGTATGCATCAGGAAGGCGATGCCCAAAACGATCAACAGCGCGACGGCTGTGAACATCTCCGGCAGGCGGGCCGCGTGGATATAGCGGAACAGGGGGCGGGCGCCGTAGATGCCTGCGAGGATGATCGCGGCCACGATCCCCAATGTGACCGAGGCAGCCGCCCAGCCCTCAAGCCCATCGACGAGAGAATAGCTCTGGTGACCTGCATCATGGCTTGCGTGTTCGGAATGTGCCTCGTCGGACCCGGTGCCCCCCGGTATCAGCGCAGGCGAAATCGCGAGCAGGGGCAGCGCGATCAGCATCGGAATAACGGCGATGTCCTGCGTCAGCAGCACGGAAAAGGTGGATCGCCCGCCGCTGGACTTCATCAACCCCTTCTCGGAGAGGGTCTGCAAGACAATGGCCGTCGAGGAGAGCGCAAGCGTCATCCCCACCGCCAGCGCTGTGGGCCAGGGCAAACCCATGAACCAGGTGCCCAGCATGATCGCCGCGGTTGTCAGGACAATCTGCAAGCCACCCAGCCCGACCAGACGGTGCCGCATATCCCAAAGCGCACGGGGCTCCAGTTCCAGCCCGATGAGAAAGAGCATCATGACCACGCCGAATTCAGCGAAATGCAGCAAGTCCTCGGTATTGGCCACAAGCCCAAGCCCCGGACCTATGGCGATGCCCGCCAACAGGTAGCCAAGCACCGATCCAAGACCAAGGCGTGCGGCGATGGGCACCGCGATCACCGCAGCGGCGAGGAAAACAGAGGCTTGGAAAAGGAATGACTCCACGGTGGTGCGGTCCTGTCGGCTGTCCCACCTGATCATGCGAAGTTTCGGGTCGCGAAGGCAACATGCGGGCGGGGTTGCAGAAAAATCATACCGCGAAAACTCTGACTAGGCGATTGCGGCGCCCAGTTTTCAGCCGCGGCGAATGCGCCGGGGCAGATCAGTCCGCTGCAAGGCGCAAGCCTGCGCGCCGTTGGGGGAAGGGCATCAGGCGCGACCAGCGTGGCGCAGGGGCCACGGGCAGAAGCGCGCGCAACTGGTGTTGCGGCATCACGCCGGACAGGTAAGCCCGGTAGAGCGCAAAAACACCGCTGCGCAGATAGGGCGACCAGTGACAGATGCGGGCGGTGGGCTGGGCGATGGGAAAGCCGCTGCGCGACAGGGCGGCCAGGCTCTGGGGATCATCCAGTTGCAGCGTGACCATGTTGGGCAGCGACAGGCTGCCGTGCCCGAGCATCCGGTCCCCCGTGTGCGTAGGCGCAACGAGCCGCTCCATCAGGAAATCGTAGAAATCGTTTTCGCGGCTTGTGACATTCAGCACCTGCGTTTTGCGCCCCGCCTCGGATCCCAGCGCCTCTTGCGCGGTCTGGCCGTAGACCGCCGCGGCCAGAAGAACTGCGCGGGTCACAGCCCCGGGCAAGGCGTCGCGGATCGCACAGAGCGCGACGCGCGCACCCAGCGAATGCCCCAAAAGATGCACTGACCGGTCCGGCGCGAGGGTCCGGATGTCGGACAGCACGCCGGCCAGTGCGGTTCCAGCGTGCTCTGCCCTGTCATAGGCGTCCCAGATCGTGCCGCGGGCGGACCAGCCAATGGACAGGCCCAGACCTTCGCCCGGCTGATCCCGCAGACCCAGTCGCCGGGGCCAACTGATGACCTTGCGGCTCGGCAATCGCGGGGTTTGTGAAAAGATGCTGTCGTGCGGGCAATGGATCGGGTGGCCCGGCAAGTATTTGTAGCCATGCACCATGACCGTGACCGGACCGGGGGCGGCGGCGAGCGCCCGGCGTAGCGCGGGGCGCAGCGGTGCACGGGCGTCATGCAAGCGCGCACCATCTTGCGTCATCGTGATCCGTAGCATTGGCATGGAAGCGATCCACCAGATGTTGTGCCGCGCGAATAGAACAAGGGTGCGACGCTTTCGTGAAGGCTTCGTTACAGCTACGTGACGGCCTTGCAGTGCGGCCCGTGGGTCACTACAAGGCGAGGCGTGGCGATTTGCACCCGATTGCGGGCCACGGCAGATGCTGGGCAAAGGCCTTGCATGAGCCAAAACCGCTAAAGAGGTCAGACGAAAGCCCCCCTTTCGCTTGGCCATCATGTCTGGCCATCCGCAGGGCGGCCTTTTGTTGGAGGATTTTCCGATGTCCGGTTCAAAAGCCCCCCGGGTCCCACGCGGCCTGCGCACCAATCTTGTGCACGGAGGCACCAAGCGCAGCCAATGGGGCGAGGTCAGCGAGGCGCTCTTTCTCACGCAGGGCTTTGTCTATGACACCGCCGAGGCGGCCGAAGCGCGCTTTCTGAAGGCAGGCGCAGACGAATACATCTACGCCCGTTACGGCAACCCCACCGTGGCCATGTTCGAAGAGCGTATGGCGCTGTTGGAAGGGGCCGAGGACGGCTTTGCCACCGCGTCCGGCATGGCGGCGGTCAGCGGCGCGCTGACCTCCATGCTGCGGGCGGGGGACCACGTGGTTTCGGCCCGGGCGCTGTTCGGATCCTGTCTTTACGTGCTCGAAGAGGTGCTGACCCGTTTCGGCGTAGAGGTGACATTTGTCGATGGCACGGATCTGGCGCAATGGGAGGCGGCGATCCGGCCTGACACCAAGGCGGTGTTTTTTGAATCCATGGCCAACCCGACACTGGAACTGGTGGACATCGAGGCCGTTGCGGATCTGGCCCATGCAAAGGGCGCGCTGGTCATTGTGGACAACGTGTTTTCGACTCCCATCTACTCGAAGGCAATCCCGCAAGGCGCTGATATCGTGGTCTACTCCACGACCAAACACGTGGACGGGCAAGGGCGTTGCCTCGGCGGCGTGATCCTTGGTCGCAAGGAGCATATCCGCGGCACTGTCGAGCCCTACATGAAGCACACGGGCGGCTCCATGAGCCCTTTCAACGCTTGGGTGATGCTCAAGGGATTGGAAACCGTGGCCCTGCGTGTGCGTGCGCAAACCGAAGGCGCGGTGGCCCTTGCGGAGGCGCTGGCCGGTCATCCGAAGCTGGCCGCCATGAACTATCCCGGCCATGCCAGTCACCCGCAGCATGCCTTGATGGCGCGCCAGCTGGGCGCTGGTGGCACGCTTCTGGCGATTGATGTCGCTGGCGGCAAGGAGGCGGCGTTCCGGGCTCTGAATGCGCTGCAAGTGGCGGTGATCTCGAACAATCTCGGGGATGCCAAGACCATCGCGACACACCCCGCCACCACGACGCACCAGCGGCTGTCGCCGGAGGTGCGCGCAGAGCTGGGAATCACCGATGGTCTGATTCGCCTGTCCGTCGGGATCGAAGAGCCTTCGGATCTCGTGGCCGACCTCCTGCAGGCGCTGGATGCGGTCTAGCCTTGTTGCACAATGATCCACCCTGTCGTTTCCGGCGTACAAAGTTCTGAATTTGGAAATGCAGCGATGCGTACCCAAGTCATACTCATACGATGACAGGTGAGGGGAGCTCTCAGATGAACATCCATACACCGGAGATTGACCGGCAACCCAGCCGCGAGGAGGCGGAAGCCGCTCTGGCGCTGCTTAAGCTGTGGACCGGTAAGGCACAGGATGCGGAAATCGAGGCACTGGACCCGATCCTCGCACGGCTGACGCCCGATGCGACGCAGGAGGCCTATCCAATTCTTTCGCGGGCTTATCCTGAGGGCTTTGCCGTGGACACGGACTACAAGGACAGCCTGCCAGACCTGCAAAACGGCCCGTCCTCGCTGATCCGTGGTGCAAACCGGATGATCCAGCACGTGGGTATTTCCAACTTCCGCCTGCCGATCCGCTACAGGACACGCGACAACGGGGATCTGGCGCTGGAGACATCCGTCACCGGGACCGTCAGCCTGGAGGCGGACAAGAAGGGCATCAACATGAGCCGCATCATGCGGTCCTTCTATGTGCATGCGGACAAGACGTTCAGCCTTGGGGTCATCGAGGGCGCGCTGGATGACTACAAGAGCGACCTCGAAAGCTTTGACGCACGGATCAACATGCGGTTCCGCTTCCCGGTCAAGGTGGAAAGCCTGCGGTCCGGTCTTTCTGGCTATCAGTACTACGACATCTCGCTGGAACTGGTTGAGATCTCAGGCGTGCGTCGCAAGATCATGCATCTGGATTATGTGTATTCGTCCACCTGCCCCTGTTCTCTGGAATTGAGCGAACATGCCCGTCGGGAACGTGGCCAGTTGGCGACGCCGCATTCTCAACGCTCCGTCGCGCGGATTTCCGTCGAAGTGAAGGATGGTGCGTGCCTGTGGTTCGAGGATCTCATCGACATGTGTCGCAGGGCGGTGCCCACCGAAACGCAGGTGATGGTAAAGCGCGAGGATGAACAGGCTTTTGCGGAGTTGAACGCGGCCAACCCGATCTTTGTCGAAGATGCAGCGCGTCTGTTTGCCGAGCAATTGCAGAATGATGCGCGCGTCGGTGATTTTCGTGTCTTGGCGAGCCATCAGGAAAGCTTGCATAGCCATGACGCGGTGTCGGTGCTGACCGAAGGCGGTTTGTTTGCGCAGGACAGTCTGGACCCCAAACTGTTTGCGAGCCTGTTTCACGTCGGTTGACCCTGTCACCGGGACTTTGCGTTGGCTTTTCCTGATGCAAAAGGGGGCGGAGACGCCCCTTTTTCTTGGCATGTTGGATGCCTTGGAAAAGGCCTTTGGGATTAAGGGCAGGGGGTATGGGTCGGCAAACTTCGCGTTTGTCTAACCTAGCGCGGTTTACGCCTGCTCCAGAATGCCAGACATCCCTCTCCCTACCACCCTTTATTGTGAGGCGATTCGGTGAAGATATTCTGGATACTGCCGGGTAGGCCATTGTCGGCTATCAAGCGGCCCGTCGGCGGGCTCCATTTTCTGGCATGGTCTTGTCCGCTTTCTGCAGGAGGCGACCTTGTGGGAAATGGACCGCTTTCCCAGCACCTTGCTTGACAGCGCGTGACCTGCCGCTCAACTCTGCGCCATGTTTGATATTCGACCCGTCGCCTATGTGATTGGCCTTCTGGTTGCCTGTCTCGGGGCAACCATGCTCTTGCCCATGTTGGTCGACCTTGCTGAAGGGCGGGGCGAGTGGCACGTGTTTCTTGAAAGTGCGCTGATCACCATGCTGACCGGTGGGTTGGTTGCCCTGGCCTGTGCCAATGCCGTGAGCCAGGGGCTGACCATCCAGCAGACCTTTTTGCTGACCACGGGGGTCTGGGTGGCGCTGCCGATCTTCGGGGCCATCCCCTTTGTCCTCGGGGCGACGGAGGCCAGCTATACCGATGCCTTTTTCGAGGCCATGTCGGGGCTGACGACAACGGGGTCCACCGTCTTGTCCGGGTTGGAGGACCTGCCCAAGGGGCTGTTGTTGTGGCGTGGTCTGTTGCAATGGATCGGCGGGATCGGAATCATCGTCGTGGCGATGGTGTTCCTGCCCGAGCTGCGGGTGGGCGGTATGCAGATCTTTCGAACAGAAGGGTTTGATACCATGGGGAAAATCCTGCCGCGCGCGACAGAGATCTCGTCCTCCATCTCGACGATCTACGTGACGCTCACGCTGGCCTGCGCGGGTGGCTACCTGTTGTGTGGCATGGACCCGTTTGATGCCACGGTGCATGCCATGACGACCGTCGCGACGGGGGGCTTTGCCAACTACGACGCGTCCTTTGGGGCTTTTGCCGCGCCGACGGAATACGTGGCGTCGGTCTTCATGATCCTTGCGGCCTTGCCCTTTGTGCGCTTTGTCCAGCTTTCCACGACCCGCGATCCCCGGCCCCTGCTGAAGGACAGCCAGATCCGGGCGTTTCTGGCCACGGCGCTGGTGGTGGTCGTGATCGTGACGCTGTGGCGGGTGGCCAGCAGCGGCGCAACCGGCGAAGAGGCGCTGCGCAAAGGGATGTTCAACGTTGTCTCGATCCTGACAGGCACGGGGTATGCGTCCGAAGATTATGGCGCATGGGGGCCTTTCGCGGTTGCGCTGTTCTTCTTCCTCGGGCTGATCGGCGGTTGCGCGGGATCGACGGCCTGTAGTGTGAAGATCTTTCGCTATCAGCTGCTCTTTGCTTCCATTCGCGTGCAACTCAGGCAGATCCGCGCGCCGCATGGTGTCTTTACCCCGCGTTACAATGGGCGCGCCGTCGGGCCGGACGTGATCAGTTCGGTCATGAGCTTCTTTGTCTTCTTCGTGGTTTCGATCGGCGTGCTGTCAGTGGGGCTGAGCCTGACGGGGCTCGATTTTATCACGTCGGTTTCCGGGGCGGCCACGGCGCTTGCCAATATCGGTCCCGGTCTGGGCGATGAAATTGGGCCGGCTGGCAATTTCGCGGGCCTTGGCGATGCGGCGAAATGGCTGCTGAGCTTTGCCATGCTGCTGGGGCGGCTGGAGCTTCTTGCCGTTTTCGCGATCTTCACTCTGCAATTCTGGAGGGCCTGACATGGACGCCTTGCAAGACCAAAGACCACTTGGCGCACAAATCAGTTTCGGGCTGAAGGCGCGCGGCGTGGAGGTCGTCTTTGGCATTCCCGGCGTGCACAATGTCGAGATGTACCGCGGGCTTGAGGATGCGGGCCTGCGGCATGTGCTGGCGCGGCACGAACAGGGCGCGGGTTTCATGGCGGATGGCTATGCGCGTGCGACGGGGCGCCCCGGGGTGTGCTACCTGATCACGGGGCCGGGGTTCGTGAATGCGATGACGGCGCTGGGGCAGGCCTATTCGGACAGCGTGCCGGTTCTTGCGCTTGCCTCGTGCCTTGATGAAACGGAGAGCCGCAAAGGCCAGTTGCACCAGATGAAGGCGCAGGTGGCCGCAGGGGCAACGGTCTGTGATTGGTCTGAGATGGCACAGACCGCTGAGGAAGCCTTTGCGCTGATTGACCGCGCCTTTGACGAGATGGCCTCGGCGCGCCCGCGTCCAAAGGCGCTGCACGTGCCGATCGCGGCTCTTGAAGGCACGGCGCCTCCCGGGCTCCCACCAGCGTCGCGACCACAGCCAGCGCGCGTGCCTGCCGAACAAGTGGCGCAAGTGGCGCAGGCCCTCAAGGCTGCACGCAAGCCATTGTTTGTGTTTGGCGGTGGTGCGGTTGGCGGAGCGGAGTGTGCCGCCAACCTGCTGGATCTCACGCAGGGGGCCAGTTTCGTCACTTATGCCGGACGCGGGATCGTGCCACCAGAGCATCCTCGGCATTTTGGGCCAAACCTCGCCCGTCCGGGCAGTGCATCGATCGCCGCGGCGGCTGATCTGGTTGTGGCGCTTGGGACCGAACTGTCCGAAGTGGACCTGTGGCGCGATGCGCTTGGGCACAGCTGTCCGATGATCCGGGTCGATCTCGACGACCTTGCCTTCGCGGACCTCGGCGCGGATGATATGGCTTGCCGTGGCGAAGCCGGGGCGTTCATGCGGGATTTATGCGCGCGGTTGGAGCACGCGCCCGCGCAGTCCGGCCAGTGGGACAGAGCGGAGGTCGCCCGGGTCAAGGCCGGATGGCGTGCGCAGGTGCAGGCAGAGCGCCCCGGGATCGTGGAGCTTGCCCAATCGCTGCAAGCCGCCATGCCTGCCGACGCCATGATCTATTCCGACATGACCCAGTTCGCCTATGGTGCCAAAGAGGTCTGGGATATGGCCCGGCCTGGCCATTGGCACCACCCCTGTGGGTTCGGGACGTTGGGCTACGCACTGCCTGCCGCCATCGGGGGCGCTGTGGCGCGCCCCGGGTTGCCGACCTGTGCGATCCTTGGGGACTACGGGTTGCAGTACACCTTGCCCGAATTGGGCACAGCGGTAGAGCTGGGATTGCCACTGCCGGTCCTCGTCTGGGACAATGCGGAACTTGGAGAGATCAGGGACGCAATGGTGCGCAGCCAGATCGCCCCGAATTCCGTGGTCGCGCGCAATCCTGATTTCCTTGCACTGGCAAGGGCCTACGGTGCAGAGGCTGTTCAGCCGACTGGTTTGACCGGTTTGCAGTCCGCGCTTCGCGATGCATTCGCGGCGGATCGACCGACCTTGATCCGCATGACACCGGCGATGTTGTAGGTGGGGTTATAACTTTTTGTTTACCCCTATAACCGTCTGTTAATCTGCGGAAATTCCCTCTCCCTACCGCCCTTTATCTTTGGGCGATTCGGTGAAGATTTGGTCAAGATCGGTCTGTCGCCTTTCCCCGTGCCTGCAAAGCTGGCGATACGCGACACCAATAGATGGCCACAAGAGACGCGCAGAACCGAGCTTCAGCGGTGTGGCACAGCAAAAATCCGCCGCGACACGCTGGTCGCGGTGCACGTCACTGCATGCCTCGAAGGGCTTGACCAAAATCCGCAGCGCTGGTCACACCATGGCCGGCGGGGCAGGTTCATCGTTTGCAACGCAACCGGCGTTCGTGACAAACGACGAACCTATCAGGATCGCGAGGGGCGTGGTCGCCCGTTGCGTTCACCCGATCTCTGCCAGTCTCGACAGAGCCTCGTTCAGCTTGGCCTCATCTGCTTCCCGCGCGGCAAGGTTTTCGCGCGCCTCGGCCACGACCTCTTCGGGCGCGCTTTCGGCGAACTTCGGGTTGTTCAGCCGTCCGCGCAGACCGCCCAATTCCTTTGCCAACTTGCCCAGGGCCTTTTCCAGGCGCTCTTTTTCGGCGCCGACGTCGATGATGTCCGCCAGTGGCAGGCCGAAGGTCGCGTTGCCCACGGGGATCGTGATACACCCCTTGGGGAAATCGGTCACTTTGGTGAGTCCTTCGATCCGGGCGAGGCGCAGGATCAGGGTCTCGTTGTTGGCCCAGGCCGTGCGTTCGACCTCTGACAGGCCGGCGACCAGCGTTGGCACATAGAGGCCTGCGGGGACGTGCATCTGCGTGCGGGCAGAGCGCACCCCCTCGATCAGGCCGATCACCCATGACATCTCTGCGTCGGCCTTGGTATCCACACAGTCGCTGGCCGCATAGCTCGGCCAGTCCGCGTGCACGAGCATCTTTTGACGATCGCCAAGGGTGGTCCAGAGCTCTTCCGTGATGAAGGGCATGATCGGGTGCAGAAGGATCAGACACTGATCCAGAACCCAGGCCATGCAGCGGCGGGTTTCCTCGACCGCGGCGGCGTCTTCGGATCCGAAGAGCGGTTTGGAGAATTCCACGTACCAGTCGCAGACCTTGCCCCAGACAAAAGCATAAAGCGCCTGGGCCGCGTCGTTGAACCGGTATTCCGTGATCGCCAGATCGACCGTTTCACGCACCCGCGCGGTTTCGCCGATGATCCAGCGGTTTACCGTCTGGCTGGCCTGTGGAAGCTCCGCGCCGGTGGTGTGCCCGTCAAAGACGCCGTTCATTTCGGCGAAACGGCAGGCGTTCCACAGCTTTGTGCCAAAGTTGCGGTACCCTGCGATGCGGTCCTTCGACAGCTTCAGCACACCGCCGATGGAGGCCATGGAGGCATTGGTGAAGCGCAGCGCATCAGCGCCATATTCGTCAACGATTTCCAGCGGGTCGATGACATTGCCTGTGGTCTTGGACATCTTCTTGCCCTTCTCGTCGCGGACAAGCTGGTGCAGGTAAACGGTATGAAATGGGTTCTCGCCCACGACAGCCTGCTGCATCATGATCATCCGCGCGACCCAGAAGAACAGGATATCCTGCCCGGTGATCAGCACATCGGTGGGGAAGAAGCGTTTCAGCTCATCGGTGTCCTCGGGCCAGCCCAGCGTGCCGATGGGCCAGAGGCCGGAAGAGAACCAGGTGTCGAGGACGTCGGGGTCGCGGGTCAGCGTTAAACAAATGTTATCGCCGGGAAACGCGCGGTTTGGCGGCCCGCCATCAGTTTTGGTGCCATAAAACTCGGCGTTGAAAACTGAGAATCCGTTGTCTTGGACGTCAAGTTCAAACGATTCGAAAAATTGCGCGTAGAAGTCGCGGGCTTTGGCAAGTGCTTCGCTTTCTGTGCTCGCGCAGAAGGGTATGCTGTCACTGAGAAGAAAGCGGACCTGAGGAACTGCGCCTCGTTCGGTTGATCGATCTTCAAAGTATTCTGTTATGAACACTTCGTCGATTCTTGGCCCATACCAAACCGGGATCTGATGCCCCCACCACAGCTGGCGCGAGATGCACCATGGCTCGATGTTCTCAAGCCAGTGGTAATAGGTCTTTTCACCCGACTCAGGCAGGATCTTGATGTCGCCCGACTTCACAGCGTCCAGCGCGGGGCCGACGATCTTGGAGGTTTCAACAAACCACTGGTCTGTCAGCATCGGTTCGATCACCACCTTGGAGCGGTCGCCGAAGGGCTGCATGATCGGCTTGGCCTCGACCAGCGGCACGGCGGTCACGGGCGGCTCTTCTTCGCCCTTCTTCAGCTTGGGCTTGGGGCCAAGGCGCGGGTCGTCCGAGGTTGTCATGACCGCCAGCCCTTCGGCGGTGATCTCGGCCACGACCTTGTCACGCGCCTCAAAGCGGTCGAGCCCGCGCAGGTGGTCCGGCACAAGGTTCAGCGCGTCGGCCTCGGCCTCGGTCAGGGTGCGTTCGCCTTTGGACACCGCCAGCGCGATGGTCGCAGCCTCGGCATAGGGGGCACCGTCGGCGCGCAGGGCGCCCTTGGTGTCCATCAGGCGGTACATGGGGATTCCGCCGCGCTTGGCGACTTCGTAGTCGTTGAAGTCATGTGCGCCGGTGATCTTCACCGCGCCGGAACCAAAGCTGGCATCGGGATAGGGGTCGGTGATGATGGGGATCAGGCGGCGGTGTGCCTTGGGCCCCACCGGGATTTCACACAGCTGGCCGACGATGGGCGCATAACGGTCGTCATCGTGGTGCACGGCCACGGCGCCATCGCCCAGCATGGTCTCGGGTCGCGTGGTGGCGATCGAGATATAGTCCCGCGTCTCGCGCAGGGTGACGGTGCCGTCTTCATCCTTTTCGACGTATTCATAGGTGGCGCCACCGGCGAGCGGGTATTTGAAGTGCCACATGTGCCCAGCCACTTCGAGGTTTTCGACCTCGAGGTCCGAGATGGCGGTTTCAAAATGCGGGTCCCAGTTCACCAGCCGCTTGCCGCGGTAGATCAGGCCCTTTTCGTACATCTCGACGAAGACCTTGATCACGGCATCGTGGAAATTGCCCTTGCTGTCGGCCTCGGGCGCGCCGGGGGCGCCTGACATGGTGAAAGCGTTGCGATCCCAGTCGCAGGAACATCCAAGGCGCTGAAGCTGGTTGATGATTGTGCCGCCGTACTGGCCCTTCCATTCCCAGACCTTGGCGAGGAACTCTTCGCGGGTGAGGTCGGTGCGACGCAGGTTGCTGTCTGCTTTGAGCTTTTTCTCGACCTGAAGCTGTGTCGCGATGCCAGCGTGGTCCTGTCCGGGTTGCCAGAGCGTGTCAAAGCCGCGCATGCGATGCCAGCGGATCAGAAGGTCCTGCAGCGTGTTGTTGAAAGCATGGCCGACATGCAGCGCCCCTGTGACGTTGGGGGGCGGGATCATGATGGTGAAGCTTTCGTCGCGGGATTTGTTGACCCCGGCGGCGAAGGCTTTGGTTTCGAGCCATTTGGCGGTGAGGCGTGGTTCGGCCTCGGCGGCGTTGAAGGTCTTTTCCAATGGCATGATCGGCCCCTTGTGCAGGTTGGGCGTTCGGTTTGGGGTCATGTACCGAATGGCAGCGGGGAGGGGAAGGGGCGAGGCGCTGGGGCGCCGCAGGCCTGCGCTGACAGGACGGCTCGGAGCTCGCCTTTGGCCTCGCCCCGCCCGCCCGTCCCGATCCCATGGGGGCGGCTTGCGTTGGTGCGGTTTTCGCCTGTCAGCCCCCCCGGTGGCGACGGTGCGTTTGCAATGCGTGACCCATCGGCACAGAAAAAGACCCGCGATGCCAATGCACCGCGGGCCAGTCATACGAAACCCCAGGGAGGAGGAGAGGGGCCTCGATTCAAAATCCTGTGTGCGGCGGCACCTGGGAGGAGGAGCGGTGCCGCCGCGGTATGTAAGGCCCCAGGGAGGAGGAGAGGAGCCTTGCATCCGTTGGGTCAGAGACCCTTTGTTTCTTGGCGGCGCCCCCTGGGAGGGGGAGCGGGCGCGCCGCCAGCGTGACGTGGGCCGAACGGGATGCTTCTGCCTCCGCGTCCCATGTCAGTTCACAATTCGTAGGCCGCTTGCCAGGCAATGCGGCGGATCTCGCTACGGTGGAGACCCAGATCGGACAACTCCCGGCCGGTCAGCAGGGACAACTCACGCTTCGTCTGAAGGAAGGTCCTCCGACGCGCGCGACGGGCACGCAGGTCGTACAGGGCGCTCGTCAGACGCGCTGTCAAAGCGCTTTGGACTGGTGCTGATGCGATCAGTGCCTGTGCCATTCCCGAGATGCCTCTTGTTGTGTTCCTGCTGCGTTGGTCAGAAGATGGGGCAAATGCTGCACCTGCACAATACCCTCACGGACAATGCTGCCATGCAGTAAATGCATATTTCAGAGGGGTATTTTGTACTCTTTTGGTCGCTAAAGCGGGCAAAACGGGGAAAGCGCCTTGTTCGGGGAAAATCCGATGCCACCTGATCAGGCGGCTTGAATGGAGATGAGGCAATGGTTGTTAACAAAGAAAAAATCGAAGCGGTATTGAAGCGATTCGCCTTGCCAACCGGAGGGGACCTCGTTTCTGGCGACATGATCCGCGCAATGCAGGTCGACCAGGGGGCCGTTCGATTCGTGATCGAGGCGCCGAACGCAGAGATCGCCAAGCAGATGGAACCCCTGCGCCGCGCCGTGGAGGAGGCTGTGGGCCAGCTTGATGGCGTCACTTCGGTGTCGGTTGCGCTTTCTGCGCCGACGGCGACGCCGAAACCTCCGCAGCTGAAGATGGGCGGGCATCCAAAGGCGCAAGAAGGGCCGATGATGCCAGCCGGTGTAAAGGCGCTGTTGGCCATCGGATCAGGCAAAGGTGGAGTGGGCAAATCCACGGTGTCATCCAATCTCGCGGTGGCGCTGGCGCGGGCGGGCAAATCGGTCGGGCTGCTGGACGCGGATATCCACGGCCCGTCGCAACCGCGCATGTTTGGTCTGACCCAGAGGCCTGCAAGCCCGGACGGCAAGATAATCGAGCCGCTGCACGCGCACGGTGTCACGCTGATGTCGATCGGATCCATGCTGGCCGAGGACAAGGCCGTTGTCTGGCGTGGCCCGATGCTGATGGGCGCCCTGCAACAGATGTTGATGCAGGTGAACTGGGGTGAGCTGGATGTGCTTGTTGTTGACCTGCCCCCGGGCACGGGAGATGTGCAACTTTCGCTTTGTCAGAAATCCGAGGTCACCGGAGCGATTGTTGTCAGCACGCCGCAGGACGTTGCGCTGTTGGACGCGCGCAAGGCGCTGGACGCCTTTGCGACGTTGAACACGCCAGTGCTTGGGCTTGTTGAGAACATGGCTGTGTTCACCTGTCCGCATTGCGGCAAAGACAGCCATATCTTTGGACAGGGCGGGGTGAAAGCGGAGGCCGAAAAGCTGGGTTTGCCATTGTTGGCGCAATTGCCCATCGATCTGGAGACGCGTCTTGGCGGCGATGGAGGTGTGCCAGTGGCTTCCGGTGAAGGCGCAATGGCGCAGGCATACGCCCGTTTGGCGCAAGGTTTGATCCAGGGCGGAATCGTTTGAGGTCTTGGCGGTCGATGCGTTGTTTCGAGTATTTTTGAAACAGAGAAGCCAGAACCGCGGCGCAAGGGCGTGAGACGTCAAGCGTCTTGTTGCGCCGCGCCGCGTCTAATGCTTTTGCAAAAAACAGAAATCGTGTCTTGGCGGCAGATTGCGCAGGTCATGTTTTGAAAGGCGATTGTGCCGGTGCGGATCCAGTTCAGCTTGTCCCGCCCGGTTCTTCGACGTCGTTTCGAGAACAAGGCTGATCGCTCAGCCGTCTGGTCACCAAATATTGCCTTCTGCACCTCGCCTCTTCAGCGCTTCTTTGTTTCAAAAATACTCCGGGGTGAATTGGCCATAGGCCAAGAGGGGCAGGGCCCCTCAAGCCTGTGTGCAGGACCATGTGCAAATCAGGAGTGCGCTGCCCGCCAAGCCTTTTGCAATTGAAGGAAAAGGTCTGTGATGACTTGCTCCGCGGGAATGTTCACGCCACGGGCATGGCGGGCGCGGTCGCCAGCGGTTTGCATCCCCTCTGCCCAGGCGCGCCCGCTCTGGGCGTCGGGCGCGAGGCGCGTCAACATGGCCGTCTCTCCCGACCTTATCTCTTGCCCGGGCGCACCGGCAACCCCGCAACGGGCGAGACGAGCGAGCAGCGTGTCAACAAGGCTCAGCGCAAGCGAGTAGCGGTCCTCGCGGTTTTTGCCTGCGCAACTGTCTGCAAAGCTCAAGAGCCGCGGAGTGTCCAGATCGGGCAAGCTGGCCAGCAAGGCAGAGATCTCTCCATAGACCGCCAAGCCATCGAGGTGCACAAGGCGCAGCGCCGTTCCCACGGAGCCCTCGGCCAGAAGGGACAGGGCCTGTGCATCCTGAGCCGGGACTTCGACTTCGGCCTGTTCCAAAGCGGCCTGCATGGCATCCTGGCCCAGAGATCCGCAGCGCAAGGTGCGGCAGCGCGAACGGATTGTTGGCAGCAGGCGGGCAGGTTGGTGGCTGATCAGCAGCAGCGTCGCCCGGGCGGGGGGCTCCTCGAGCATCTTCAGCAAGGCATTGGCGGCGTTCGGATTCAATTCGTCCACGGAGTCAACTATCACCACGCGACGCCCGCCCTCGGCTGCGGACAGCGCGAAGAAGTTCGCCAGCCTGCGTACTTCGTCGACGCGAATTTCGTCCGACAGCTTGTCTTCGTTCGGCTTGGGTCGTGCACCGCGACGCAAGAGGAACAGTCCCGGCTCGGAGAGCGCGCGCAGACGGCGTGAGACGGGGTGCTCCGGGTCTATGTCCAGCGTTTCGGGCGGAGGGGGCGCCCCGAACAGCCCGTCGTCCGCATTGGCCGGCGTCGCCAGCAAGAATCGGGCAATGCGCCACGCCAATGTCGCCTTTCCCACGCCACGGGGGCCGGTGATCAGCCAGGCGTGGTGCAGCCGGTCAGAAGCAAAGGCAGTCAGGAAATCTGCCTCTGCGGTATCGTGACCAAAGAGCCGCGCGGTCTCGCGCGGGTGCGGCGCGCCCTCGGCCCGGTCGGGTTCCGGAAGGTTGAGCGGATCAGCCATCGGGATGTACCCGGTTTTGCGCCCTGTTCTGCACCCGGGGCAAGTGCTCCGTGACAACGGTCAGGATGTCTGCCGCGACTGCTTCCATGTTGCGATTGCCGTCGATCACCCTGACGCGCTTGGGAAATTCCTGCGCCAAGTCCAGAAAATTCCTGCGCATCTGTTCCTGGAGCGCGAGGCCGAAGTCTTCGAAACGCTCTTCAACCGTGGCGCGGGCCTTGGCACGTGACAGCGCAGCCGTGGGGTCCATGTCGATCAGCAAGGTCAGGTCCGGCTCTGTGCCGATCATCAGGTCGTGCAGGGCGTCGACCTCTGGGCGCAGTCCTGCACGGCCCTGATACATGCGGGTGCTGTCGGCGAAACGGTCACACAGCACGATGCGTCCGTTTTCCAGAGCGGGACGGATCGTGCGTTCCAGATGGTCGCGCCGCGCGGCTGTAAAGAGCAGCAATTCGGTCTCGGGCGACCAGCGGTCAGGATCCCCCTGCAACACCAGAGCCCGAATATCCTCCGCTCCCGGGCTGCCCCCGGGTTCGCGGGTCAGCACCGGGTCATGGCCCGCCATGCGAAGGCTTTCGGCCAGCCGCCGAAGCTGGGTGGATTTGCCGGAGCCATCGATCCCTTCGAAGGACACAAACAGCCCGGTCGCTGTGGTCGCGGTCACTTAGGACCCCTGGCCGTCCGCGGCCTCGGCCCGGTCAGAGAAACGTTGCAACAGCACCTGGCTGACCGTCAGCATGCGGTCCATGAAACCGCCGGCTTCGACGTCCTGACCGGCCACCAGAGGCACGCGGGTTTCGGGCAGGTTGTCGGGCCGGATGATCAGCTCTGCCAATTGCTGGCCGCGCCGGACGGGGGCCTCGATCGGGCCGGTGTAGACCACTTCGGCCTTGTGGCCACCGACCGTCATGGTGGGCAGCAACAGGCGCACGTCTTGCTCGGTCACGAGGTCGACGGTCTCGGCGGCACCCATCCAGATCTCTGCCTGAGCGACGGCTTCGCCCCGGGTGACGACGGTCTGTTCGGCAAATTGGCGAAAGGCCCAGTTGACGATGGCTTCGGATTGTTCGGCGCGCGCGCGGGAACTGTCGAGGCCAGTGATCGCAAAGACCACGCGCCGGGTGCCGTTCCGGGCAGAGCCAACCAGTCCGAAACCTGCCTCTTGGGTGTGCCCGGTCTTGAGCCCGTCGGCGCCAATGTTCAGGGACAGCAAAGGATTGCGGTTGTTGACGTTGGAGGGGGCGCGCCCGTCGAACGCAAATTTGCGCTCTGCGAACATGGGATAGTATTCCGGAAAATCCTCGATCAGCCGCACGGCCAGCAACGAGAGGTCGCGCATGGACATCATGTGGCCCGTTGCGGGCCAGCCGGAGGAGTTCTTGAAGATCGAATTCGTCATGCCCATCTGCGCCGCGCGCTGCGTCATGAGCCGGGCAAAGCCAGCCTCTGTCCCATCGGGGGAGAGCGCCTCTGCCAGCACCACGCAGGCGTCGTTGCCGGAGAGCACGATGATACCGCGCAGCAGATCCTCGACCTTTACCCGGTCCTGAGTGTTGAGGAACATGGTCGACCCGCCAAAGGACATGGCGTGCGAGGACACTGGCAGCCGTTCGTCGATCCGCAGGCGGCCATCGCGCACGGCCTCGAAAGCCATATAAAGTGTCATCAGCTTGGACATGGACGCCGGCGGCAGTGCCTCGTCGGCATTCTTGTTCAAGAGCACCGTCCCGGTGGTCATATCCATCACGAAGGCCGCGCGCGCGGGGGTTTCAAACGCCCGCACAGGGCCCGCAAGCAGCACGGCGGCTGCAAAGAGAAGCGTGATGAAAGCCAGCGCAAATCGGGTCTGAGTTGGCACCGATACTGCGACCCGGTTGCCTGTCGCAGCGTACTTCCGACCCTGTACCGGCGTCGAGCCTCGTTCGATGAAAACGGCAGGGGGGAGCCGCGTGCCTTCGGCAGGGCGGATCGGACGGGAAAGGGCAGTCATGCTCTCAGAACCTCTCTCTGCGGCGAGTCGTCTTTTGTCCGCAGTATCGCCGATGCGCGGGGGCGTGTCACCCAATGCAGGAGCGCGCCTTCGCCTGGTTGCACGATCTGGCATTGGGACACGCGAAAACACGCGCACTGGACAAGTGCGAGGGCGCCGTTGCGCCATACCCTACACTTCAAGTCGCTCGGGGAGCGTCGACGCGTTGAGCAGACCGTGACGCAGATCCATGCACGGCAAGGTGAGTGCAGGCCTCGCGCTCGGACAAGCCAAGCTCAGGGCAGGCCGTTCTCGCTAGGCCGGTCATGCCGCCCATCGGTGCCGCCAATGTCAGTCGGTCACCGCGTAGGCATCCTCGAACCCGGTGTCCTTGATCGTCTTGAGCAAGGTCCCGCGTTCGTCCGCCGTCTGTGCCGGGCCTACGACCACCCGCCAGAAGGGCTTGCCGTTGGACTTGCCGGGCTTCACCGTGGGGATCAGCCCCGCCTGGCGCATGGCCGTAGCGGTGTTCTTGGCGTTCTGCTCGACGCTGAAAATACCGATCTGGATGAAGGGCTTGGCGATGGCGCTGCGCGGCTTGCTGGCCGGTTTCGGCGCGGTTGCAACGGCGGGTGTCACGGCAGCGGTGCGGGTCGCGGCGGGTGCGGCGTCCAGCGCACGCGAAGCACTGTCAAGCACCGGATCCAACGCGCCTTCGGTTACGGCCGGGGCGGCAGGCACCGTTCCAGCGGCCTCTTCAGAGGCAATGGCGGTCGCTGGCGTCAATGGCTCGGGCGCGGCGGTGACCTCTTCGCGGCGCAGGGCCACCACGTCAAGATTGGTGGGCGCGCCCGCCAACATGCCGAGCGCCGCTGCCGCGTCAGAAGACACTTGCAAGCGGGGACCCGGCGTCTGACGTTCTTTGCGGAACAACGCGCCGATCACGAATTTCCCGTTGGCTTCGTTTCGGATGATGCCGCGCTCGGGTTCCTTGACGTCCGGATGCGCGATCCACACGCCGCCCAGAGAGGGGCGTCCATCCCATAGGCCTGCCTCGTTTGCCGCGAAAATATCAGGCGCTTCTACATCGCGCTCTGTCGTGCCGCCAAAGCCGGTCTCCGTCGAGACGCCCCGACTGACCTCGTCGCCTTGCGGTTTGGCCTGCAGAAAAGCCGGCATCTGCCCCTCGCTGCAGGCCTGCAGGGTCAACAGCGCAGCGACACAGAGGGTCGCGCGCAAAACGCCATTAGTCTTGATCGAAAAACCGCTCATCTCGTGCCTCTTGCCATCCCCAACCGCATTATGCGGTGCCGCGCCGGGTTGACCGGTCGTTCGGTGGGTGTCTCTGTGATACTGCCTCAAGTGCGCTGTCAGGGTCTCTGACGGCCCCGTTTTGTCGGTATGTTACTGTTTAATGGCTGTTATGGAAAGCCATCATTGCGAATCTGGGTGGTTTTTCCCCGGCGGTGCTTCCAGAATCGCCAAGGCTTGTCTAAGCCTGCGCGGCACGGAGGTTTGGCAGAGTGGTCGAATGCGGCGGTCTTGAAAACCGTTGGGCGTGAGAGCGTCCCCAGGGTTCGAATCCCTGAGCCTCCGCCACCGCCCCTTTTTTCTCAGTTGCACCCGATGCGCTAAAGCCGCTCAAAGCCCTGCAAATGCGGGGCTTTTTCTTTATCCGAGGTTCTTCTGGATTTCATTCGCTTACGCCGGTATGCTTTTCTTGTGTGGTATGAATGGTGGTACGAATGGCGGCGCTGTCCGGGAAGCTGACCAAGAAGCTGGTGGAGAACTTAGGCGCGGGCCGTCACGGCGATGGCGCGGGGCTGTATCTGGTGGTGGACCCTTCCGGCGCGCGGCGTTGGGTGGTGCGCGTCACCGTCAAGGGCCAGAAGAACGCCAAGGGCGCGCCCCTGCGCACCGACTTTGGCTTGGGCGGCGCGGATGTGGTGACGCTCAACACCGCGCGCGAACGGGCGCTGGAATATCGTCGGATGGCAAAGGCGGGCCTGAACCCACGGTTCAACGCAAAGCCCGAGATCCCCACATTCGAGGAATTGGCGCAGCAGGTTCACATTGACCGGATGCCGACTTGGAAGAACGCCAAGCACGGCGCGCAATGGATCAACACCTTGCGCGATTACGCCTTCCCTAAGATTGGCCGGATGCCGGTCGATAGCGTTGGCCAGCCCGAGGTGATGATGTGCCTGTCACCGATTTGGACCGACAAACATGAAACCGCGCGGCGGCTCGCGCAACGGCTCAAGACTGTGTTGGATGTGGCGCGCTCGAAAGGCTTTCGTGATGCGGAGAACCCGGTCACGGCGGTGAAGGAAGCCGGGGTTCTGCCCAAGGTCAAAGCCAAGGCGGTGCATCACGACGCGATGCCATGGCGGGATGTTCCGGCCTTCTATGCCGAACTTGAGGCGCGCACGGCCACGGCGGCAAAGGCGCTGCAATTCACCATACTGACCGCCTGTCGCACGTCCGAGGTGCTGGGCATGACGTGGGATGAGGTGGACATGGGCGCGCGGCTCTGGACCATCCCGGCGGCGCGGATGAAAGGCGGCGTGGCGCATCGCGTGCCGCTCACGGATGAAATGCTGCGATTGCTGGAGCCGATGAAGGCGATGGCGTCGGACTATGTGTTCGAGGGGCAAAAGCGGCACCGGCCTTTGTCCAACATGTCGATGCTCATGCTCATGCGGCGGATGGAGCGGGGGCAATACACGGTGCACGGCTTTCGCAGCACCTTTCGCGATTGGGCCGGTGAAGACGCGGGCGCGGCGCGTGAGGTGGCAGAGGCCGCGCTGGCGCATCAAGTGGGGTCAGATGTGGAGCGCGCCTATGCCCGGTCCGATTTGCTGGAGCGGCGGCGGGATTTGATGGCGGCGTGGAGCCGGTTGTTAGCAAAAGAGGTTAGTCATCTGAATGTCTGAAAACAAATGGACAAGGCCAAACAGGAGGACAAGGGTTCTAAGCCGCGAACTAGGCCAAGAAACAGTTAATCAATTTCCGGGGCCTAGGACCGAAGTTCTTCAATCGCTTGGTGGTCCATTGGCCGAACTCAGAGACGGTGACGCGGTTTGGATGGTCATCACTCGGTTCAAAGCTGGCCTCGACCGTGAAGCTTCGAGTTTTTCCTATTTTGCCAGCCTTGAGGAAGCCGAAGCCGATATTCAGCGTTTGCCGGTTGGAGCATCGTTTGGTGAAGGTATCGGTTTTCCGAAACGGTTTATGGATGTTCCAAAAGGTTCTTTGCCTTTTTTCTTCGGCTCTGGCGGTGACGACTATTGGTTTATCGTTTTTGAGGCCCTGCAAAGCGCGGGTGTTGTCGCAGAGAGCAATCAAATCAGCGCTCAAGTCTTGGAGTGGGTTGGGGACGAAAGTGTCACGTGGATGCGCGAGCAATTCGGAGAAAATTGGGAAGGCGTAGCGATCCTTGAATATTGTGTGAACCACTTTCCGATGTCGTCTTTGGTCACGTTGAGTGCACTTGTCCAATTTTTCGAGTTCTGCACAGATGATGGCTTTTCTGCGGGGTATTTTGTTCGTCAGCTTGAGGCCATTTACGATGGCGTTGAAGAGTTGGCGCTGTCTGCCTCTGAAACGCGAAAGAAGGCAGGGCTAGGCGGTGGCGGGGTGTCAAGCGCAAGGCGGCTCGAGAGGTTGAGCGGCCTAATCCTTGAGATTGAAAAACTCGCTCATCTGGTGCCCTATGTGTCAGAGGACCGGATTTTTTCCCAAGCTTGGGACAATTTGGCCGCGCTTCGTGGGGATTTGCCAACCTCTCCCGCCACCCGCAAGGAATACCAGGTTGTCGTGAAATGTGACCCGCCTTTCAAAGAAAGATACGCTAGAGTTTTTGCGAAAGACGCTTAAGCGAAGTGCGGATTTTGTAAGGTGCTTAAGCGCGTCACGCGTACTAGTGACACGGTGAAAAATGTGCCGATAATTCAAGACCATCAGAAACCGTCCAAAACGAAGGACAGCCGATGGCACAAAATCAAGCACAACAAACACGCATTCTCGACGATGACCGCATTTACTTCCCGGAAGACCCGGACATGCGCATCTTCGGGAGCATTGAGAAACTGGCGCAATGGCGACACCGCAATCGCGGTCCGGCCTTCATCCGCATCGGGCGGCGCATCGGGTATCACGGCACAGACCTGAACGCCTATCTCAGCGCCCAGCGTACCGACCCGAATGGGGAGGCCGCATAATGGAAAGCCCCAACACCGCACGCGGGGTCAGGGCCTTCCGTGGGGCATCGACTGCCACCGTAGCAAGTCCAGTTGATGCCACATGCGCCGCGACCCGCGCAAGCAATTCCGATGCCCGGTTCTATTGGGACCGTCACAGCAACTCTGTCGAGTGTCTGTCGCGCGACCTGTGGAGGGGCTGTCATGAGTGACCATTGGTACAGCAATCCGACGCAAGTCTACTTTGCCTGTCGCGCGCTGGCGATGGGCCAGACGCTCAACCACATGGACGTGATACGCGGGGTGAAAGGCTGGCGTCTGAGCGCCATCGTGGAGACGCTGCGCAATCGTTATGACTGGCCTATCGTGACCGAATATCGCGGGCCGGAACGCATCGGGCATTATCACTTGGCCACAAGCTGCGACCCGGTGACCTTGGCTTTTCCGCCATCCGCAAAGATGCTGGTGGACGAGCTGAAAGCCCTGCGCATTGAAGATCCCGGTGGCGACAGACGGGAACGCGTCGATGGCTAATCATCCTCGTCATGGCGATGGCTCGGATAGGACGACCAATGGCCCGCCGGGGTGAAGACTTCGGTGACGAGAAGGCTGTCGGCGTAATCCTCGTTTTCCATCGCGATGTTGTTGATGTGGCGGGTGTTGGTGCCCTTGCCGCGTGTCGTCAGGGTGATGCCATCGGGGCCAATGCGACGTGCCTCGTGACCGCCCATACCTGGCGCGCTGCACACGGCCAAAACGCAATCGGTCTCGGCCACGGCCTCCCATTCGGTGCCGTTGGGCAGGTAGAGGCAATGCGGTGGCGTTTTTTCAAAAACGTTCATCCGGTCGCCCAGAACGCCCCAGTCCTGCGCCGCGCCGGTGATCTTGGCCTTGCCTTCGACCATGACCAGAATGACTTCGCGCTCGCCTGTCACCTCGGACGCTGTGTCGCCCGCTTTCAGCCGATAAAGCGAGAAGCCGACATAGCGCCAACCGGCACTTTCGGGAGTGATCTGGTGCACCTTGCCGCGCGTGCCGAAGGGTTTTCTGAGGAGGTGAACCGCCCCTTGTTTGCCGGAGACCCAGAAGTAAGGATACTGGGTCATGGGAA
>JBELMB010000260.1:2187-6354 GCA_042088665.1 Sagittula sp. | reverse complement strand
CTCACCACCCCAGCGGGCAACGAGATCGGCGGCGCGCAGATTGTCCTTCAGCCGCTGGCCGAGCGTCACGAGCACCGCGTCCCCCGCGGCATGACCGTGGTCATCGTTGACCTGCTTGAAAAAATCCAGATCGGCCACCAGCAAGGCATAGGGCCTGCGTTGTTGCGTCGCGCGATCTGCCAGCCGCGACAGATGCGGCAGGGCGTAGCGGCGATTGTAGAGCCCGGTCAGCGGATCGATCACCGCGGCCCGCAGGCCGTCGCGCATATTGGAGCGCAGCCGGTCCCCAAGCCGCTTGCGCGCGATCTGCTTCTTCAGCCGGATTGCCAGTTCGTCCACGTTGGGGCCAGAGCCCATGAGGTCATTGGCGCCCATGTCCAGCGCGCTGGCCGCCTCTTGCCGCTGGTCGGGGCGGGCGATGTAGATCAATGCGGAATGGCGGGTGTAGCGACTGGCGCGCAATTGCGGCAAGAGCGTCAGCGCGGAGCCGAGGGTTTCCTTGGCCTCTGCCACAACGACGACATCGGGTGCCGGTCCGCTTTCGCGCAGGGCATCTTCGGCGTCGACCAGTTCGATGCGGTCATCGGAGCGCTTGCGCAACCCGTTGACCATGGCGCGGACATCCGGGTTTGGCCCGGTGGTGACGACGCGCACGCGGCCCGGCACGCAGAACTCGCCCTGCGCCTCTGACAGGCCGAGCGCGCGGCGCGTGTCGTCGCGCAACTGCAGCTCTGCCTCCGCATCGCGGGCCCGCAGCAAGGAGCGCAGCCGCGCCAGCATCACCAGATCGTCGATGGGGCGGGTCAGCACGTCATCGGCCCCCGCGGCGAGAGAGGCGAGCCGTTCGTCGGTTTCGTCCTCGCCATGCAGGATGACAACCGGGGTGGCCGGTGCGGGGGATTTCTGGGCCGCACGCTGCCGGATCGCGGCACACAGCTGCCGCCCCGTCATGTCAGGGAGCGTGTCGGACGTGATCACGAGGTCGGGCGTGGTCTTGCGCATCATCGCCAGCGCAGCCTGTCCCGACGTGGCCTGCACCACGTCGTAGAAGGCTGCGGAGAGCTTTACCCGCAGAATGATACGGTTGGTTGGCACCGCATCGACCACCATGATCCGAGCTGTCATATTCTGGCATAACCTTTTGCACAGGGCGCTGAGTGTCGGTCGCGCTTGCACTTTCTGTCCCGCTCAGCTTTGGTGAAATTTGGTTAAGAAACCCTTTCGGCAGTTAATGAAAAATGTCCATTTCTCGCGAAGGTGCGGAAACAATCGGTTTACAGGCTGTGGCCTGGCTGGCGGCGAACGACATGCTTTTGCCGGTTTTTCTTGGTGCGACGGGCGCTTCGGAGGCGGATTTCCGCAGCGGGCTGGATGATCCGACGTTTCAGGGATCGATCCTTGATTTCATACTGATGGATGACGCCTGGGTCATGGAGTTCTGCGACTCGGCAGGGTTGGATTACACCTTGGTGGCGGCGGCCCGTGCGGCCCTGCCCGGGGGAGGAGAGGTACATTGGACCTGACCAAGGGCCTGAAAGGGCGGTTGACCGGGCAGTTGACCGGCGAGTTGACCGGGGACCGCCCCGGCCGCGCGATAGAGGCCGTGCTGTTCGACAAGGATGGCACGCTGTTCGATTTTTCCGCCACATGGGAGGTCTTTGCCGCCGCCTTGCTGGATCGGCTGGCCGAGGGCGACCCGGACCGGCTGTTGCGCGGCGCTGCGGCGCTGCGGTTCGATCTGGTGACCGGGCGGTTCCTGCCCGACAGTATCGGCATTGCAGGCACCAACCGCGAGGTCGCCGAAGTGCTGGCCGCGGCGCTGGAGGCCGATCCGGATGTGCTGGAACTGGTGATCCTGCGCGAGGCCGCCCAGGCGCCGCTGCAGGAAGCGGTGGCGCTGGTGCCCTTTCTCGCGGGGCTCGCGGCGCGCGATCTGGGGCTGGGCGTGATGACCAATGACAGCGAAGCGGTGGCGCGGCGACATCTGGAGACGGTGGGCGTGCTGGGCATGTTCGACTTTGTCGCCGGGGCCGACAGCGGGTACGGGGCAAAGCCCGCGCCGGATCCGCTTTTGGCCTATGCCCGGGCGCTGGATCTGGCGCCGCACCGGGTGGTGATGGTGGGCGACAGCACCCATGACCTGCGGGCGGCGCGGGCGGCGGGGATGTACAGCGCGGGCGTGCTGACGGGCATGGCGACCGCAGAGGATCTGGCCCCCTGGGCGGATGTGATCCTGCCTGACATCGGCCATCTGACGGATTGGCTGGACAGCCTGCCGCCACGGTGAGCGGCACTCCTGCGACTGAAAACGACCGAACGCGTCGGTGACGGGCAGGCGCGGGGGGCGGGGCTGGTCTGGTATGGACGGCATCCCAGACCCGGAGACTGACATGCCCGATGCCTCAAACGACCCCAGCCCTTCGCCAAAGCGCCGTCGCTCCGGCGGGCGGTCCGGCAACACGCGCCGCGGCGGTCCCGTGGTCGAGCAGATGCCGTGGCGCTTGCCGGTCAACCTCGACAAGCCCACGGAGCCTTTGGGCGCGGAGGGCGTGGCGCGGATGCACGAGGCCACGATGCGCATTCTCGAGGACATCGGGATCGAGTTCCTGAACCCCGAGGCGCTGGAGATCCTCAAGCGCGCCGGGTGTACCGTCACGGGGGAAAATGTCCGGATGGGGCGGGACATGGTGATGGAACTGGTTGGCATGGCGCCGGACCAGTTCACCATCACGCCGCGCAATCTCGACCGGACGCTGACGATTGGCGGCGGGCATATCCTGTTCGGGAACGTCTCTTCGCCGCCGAATTACTGGGATCTGGAGCTGGGGCGCAAGGTGCCCGGCACGCGGGAGCAATGCGCCAATCTGCTGAAGCTGACGCAGTATTTCAACTGTATCCATTTCGCGGGCGGCTATCCGGTGGAGCCGGTGGATGTGCATGCCAGTGTCCGGCATCTGGATGTGGTCTATGACAAGCTCACGCTGACCGACAAGGTGAGCCATGCCTACAGTCTGGGCAAGGAGCGCGTCGAGGACGTGATGGAGATGGTGCGCATCGCGGGTGGTCTGACCCACGAAGAGTTTGACGCGACGCCGCGGATGTACACCAACATCAATTCCACCTCGCCGCTGAAGCATGATTTTCCGATGATGGACGGCTGGATGCGCATGGCGCGGCGCGGGCAGGCGCTGGTGGTGACGCCGTTCACGCTGGCGGGGGCCATGGCGCCGGTGACCATGGCCGGGGCGGTGGCGCAATCGCTGGCCGAGGGGCTTGCAGCCGTGGTGCTGGCGCAGGTGATCCGGCCCGGTGTGCCCTGCGTGATCGGGACGTTCACGTCGAACGTGGACATGAAGACCGGCGCGCCGGCCTTTGGCACGCCTGAGTATATGCGCGCCACCCAGATGACCGGCCAGATGGCGCGGTTTTACGGGTTGCCGGTGCGCTCCAGCGGGGTCTGCGCGTCCAATGTGCCGGATGGTCAGGCGATGTGGGAGACGGAGCACAGCCTTTGGGCGGCGATCCAGTCGGGGACGAACATGGTCTACCACGCCGCGGGCTGGCTGGAAGGCGGGCTGATCGCTTCTCCGGAGAAGTTCATCATGGATTGCGAGGTGTTGAACCAGCTTCAGCGCTATATGGAGCCGGAGATCTGGGACACGTCGGAGGAGTCTCTGGCGGTGGAGACCATTCGCGAGGTCGGGCCGACGGGGCATTTCTTTGGCGTGCAGCACACGCAGGATCGCTATGAGACGGCGTTTTACCAGCCTTTCTTGTCGGACTGGAAGAACTACGAGGCATGGGAAGCAGGGGGGGCGGTCTGGACGCCGGAGCGTGCGCATACGATTTTCAAGCGCATCATCGCGGAATTCGAGGCGCCACCGCTGGACGAGGGCATTCGCGAGGAGCTGGCCGCTTTCGTTGCTCGGCGCAAGGAAGAGGGCGGCGCGCCCACGGATTTCTAGGCCGCGTTCGTTCCAGCGAACGCGGCCAGTGGGCAGGGCGGTCTTTTGCAACGCAAAAGATCCGCAGCCCACACCGTCAGCAAGCTGGGCGCGGCTTGTGCGTTCGTTCCAGCGAACGCGGCCAGTGGGCAAGGCGGTCTTTTGCAGCGCAAAAGATCCGCAGCCCACACCGTCAGCAAGCTGGGCGCGGCTTGTGCGTTCG
>JBELMB010000260.1:0-2087 GCA_042088665.1 Sagittula sp. | reverse complement strand
TTCCGTATTGTTGCCATTGCTGCCTGTTGCGGGACGGTGCCGGAGATTGCTTCGGGAAGGCGGAGCTCGCCTTCGGCCTCGCCCCGCCCTCCCGGTCCATCCCAAAAGCGCCTTTGTGGTCGGTGTGCCTAATGTGCGCGGCGGACGTCTTGGCGAAATCTGGCCGGACGCGGCGGAGGCGGCGAGAAAGCACGCGCGTCGCCGAATTTTTGTCTTTCCGAAGCATCGTGTTTCTTGCAGCGCGCGGCCGCGTCCAAGATTGGACCATTTCGTGAACTGACGCGTGGTCGAAAACACATTCAATTGTTTCTATTGGGAGAATTTTAAGGCTCCTGACCGCATTGTGATCCCGGGCAGCGGAGCTAGGAAAATGCACGGTCTGATCTTGAGAACATTCCAGGTCTTTGTGCAAGACACGTATGGACCGGACACGTGGCTGGCGATTGCCGGGCGCACTGACCTTGAGGTTCCGGACTTCGAGGCGATGCTGAACTACGACCCGGAAACCTTCGATCGCCTGATCACCGCCACCGAAGCAGAGCTTGAGAAGCCCTGCGATGCCTTCCTCGAGGATGTGGGAACATACCTTGTTTCGCATCCCAACAGTGAGGGATTGCGGCGGCTTTTGCGGTTTGGGGGCGTGGACTACATCGAGTTTCTGCATTCGCTTGACGATCTTCCGGACCGCGCACGCCTTGCAGTGGCCGACCTTGAGTTGCCAGACCTGGAGTTGCGCGATTTTGGCGGCAACGAGTTTCATCTCAACGTCGGGGACGGGTTGCCTGGTTTTGGCTGCGTCATGGTTGGTGTCTTGCGGGCCATGGCCGATGACTATGGCGCGCTTGTGCTGCTGGACGCCGCGCCGGCACGTCGCGGGTTGCAATCTGTCGAGATCACCCTGATCGAGACCGCTTTCGCCGAAGGGCGAGATTTCGAACTGGCCGCCGGTGGCGGACAAGGAGGTGCCACATGAGTTCCGTTCCCGAGGAGATGTTGCACCACATCTGTCCGATGCACGCCGTTCTGGATCCGACCGGCCATATCCGGCAGGCCGGGCCGACACTGCACAAGCTTGGCACGCGCCCTCTCGAAGGCGCGCGGTTTCTCGAGATTTTCGAGGTTTTTCGCCCGCGCGCGGTGAATTCGATGAAGGGGCTCTTGCAGACGCAGGGACGCAAGCTGCACCTGCGTCTGCGCACCGGGGTGCGCACGCCATTGAAGGGAGTGTTGGTCGGCACAGGGGACGGAGGGGCCGTGATCAACCTGTCCTTTGGCATCTCCGTTGTCGATGCAGTGCGGGACTACGCGCTGACGAGCACCGATTTTGCCCCGACAGATCTCGCCATCGAGATGCTGTACCTGGTCGAGGCGAAGTCCGCCGCGATGGATGCCTCGCGCAACCTCAGCACGCGCCTGCTGGGTGCAATGGTTGCGGCAGAAGAACGTGCCTTCACCGATACCCTGACCGGGTTGGGCAACCGCCGAGCGCTGGACACTGTGCTCGACCGGCTCACGCGTTCCGGCAGTTCTTATGCGCTGATGCATCTGGACCTGGATTTCTTCAAGCAGGTCAACGACACTCTTGGCCATGCCGCCGGTGACCATGTGTTGCGCATCGTGGCCCGGATCATGGTGGAGGAAACCCGCAAGGATGACACGGTGGCGCGCGTTGGCGGGGATGAATTTGTCATCGTCCTTCCGAATGCACTGAACCCGGAGCGTCTTGGCAATATCGCACAGGGATTGATCGACCGTATCGAGATCCCGACCTATCATGAAGGACGGGAATGCAAGGTGTCCTGCAGCATCGGTATCTCGCTCGTGGACGACACCAGCCAGGATCTGGATACGATTCTGGAGCGGGCAGATGTGGCGCTTTATGCTTCCAAACGAGCCGGGCGTGCGCAGTTCACCTTCTACGAAGCGGATGCTCCGGATGCAGCCAAAGCGATTGCGGGACAGAAGTGATTTTTCGTGTCGTTGGGTCTTGATCCCGTTCTCGCGTCGCAGTATGTGACGCGGCACGGTTGGGGTGTAGCCAAGTGGTAAGGCAACTGTTTTTGGTACAGTGTACCGTAGGTTCGAAT
>JBELMB010000049.1:0-31082 GCA_042088665.1 Sagittula sp. | reverse complement strand
AAAGGCGGCAATGGTGCCTGCGCCCTGAAAGGCGATCTCGTCCTCCATCGCCTGTGCGATCATCTGCGCCAGTTGCGCCGGGTCGGATTCGTTGAACGGGTTGCGGTAGGTATAGGGCGCGGGCAGGTGGAAACACCCGGGCAAAAGCGGCTCGTAGGCGGTGCGGAACCGGTTGTTGCCATTCACCGAGGCACCGCCGAAATGGGTGCCGTGATACCCCTTCTTGAGGCTCAGGAACTTGGTCCTTGCGGGCTCTCCGCGCAGGCGATGGTACTGGCGCGCCAACCGCAGGCAGGTTTCCACCGAATCCGAGCCGCCGGAGGTGAAAAAGACCCGCTCGATCCCGTCCTCGGCAAAGAAGTCGCGCACCGCATAGGCCGCTTCGATTGCCGCGGGGTTGGTGGATCCCGCGAAGGAGGAATAATAGGGCAGATCGTAAAGCTGCGAAGCGATCGCCTCCTTGACCTTGTCGTTCGAGTACCCAAGGTTCACGCACCACAACCCGCCCACTGCGTCCACGGTCTTGTGGCCGTCGATGTCGGTGATGTGCACGCCCTCGGCGCCGGTGATGATCTTGGGCGGATTGTCATCCGCGGCACCCGGATGCCCCATCGGATGCCAGAGCTGACGGGCATTGTTTTCCTTCAGAAAATTCTCGTCTTTCATGGCGGGCTCCCTTGCGCGTCACATGTCGCAATATCTGACATTTGATCAAATTCGGCGAAGGGAATTTTGGCAGGCCCGGACTGCCCTGTCCAGCGAAAGCGGCGGCTTCTTGCGTGCTTTGCCTGCTGTGCCCAAGTGCTGCACCGCGCGCCTGATCGCTGTGCTAGGGAGTGCGCAAAAAGGAGCCCTGTCCATGCTGCGCCCTCTCTTGATTCTGTTGCTGCTGCTGGGACCCGGCCTCGCGCGGGCGGAGCCCTCACCGCTCAGCGTCCCCGGTGAAATCACCCAGAGCCTGCCGGGCATACACGCGGACACCATGGCGCGGTACCGCCAGACAGAGATCACGCATATCACCTTTCACCACGAAGGGTTTGCAGGCGAGGATGCGGATCTGTTCCGCCGGGCTTCTGCCGCGCGCGACAAGCAAACCATCGCGCAGCGCGTGCGCAACATTCATCGCTACCATGCGGCTTCCGCCGGGTTGGGGATGATCGCCTATCACTACGCGGTCGACAAGGCCGGGCAGATCGCCAAGGGGCGTCCGGTGCGGTTCAAGCCTGCGACCCGCTCCACGGTCTGGAACGGCGCGACGCGTGCAGATTTCAAAGGCCATTTCGCGGTGGTGGCTCTGGGGGATTTCAACCACGAAAAGCTGACACCGGCCGCGCGCCTGTCCTATGTCCGGGTCATGTCCGCAGCGCAGCGGGCCTACCGCGTGCCGACAACCCACATCCAGCCGCACCGCAGCCATGCCAACACCTCCTGTCCGGGAAAGCACATTCTGGCAGAGGCCGAGACGCTCCCAAGGATGGTGCTGGTCTACAGTCTGCAGGCAGAGTTGCAGGCCCGCGGTTGTCTTTCAGCCGCTCCGGACGGGGCATGGGGCCCAAAAAGCAACCGGGCCTTCAATCGGTTTGCCCGACAGAACCGCGATTTTGCCCGGGCCCTGGTCGAGGACAGGACGCTCTTTGCCATGTTGGATGCGCCTGGGCTGACCTGCAAATGACAAACGGTCCGTCATACGGGCCCGCATGGCCGTTGGCGGGTCATGGACGTTGCGAAAAGGCCCTGTTTTGCTGTATGGCTGACGTAGCGTCGCCTGCGGCATCCATGGTGTCACCGTCGGTCGCGCGTAAGCCGTTCAGCCTTGACGTGTAAGAGAGTTTTCAGTTCGCCTCCTTCTGTCCTTCGCCCTCTAGTATGAGTTCATCGCCTGCATGACCGATCCCCGTCAGGAAGTGCAATTGCTGTACGATATCGAGTATGGCGATTGGCGAGAATGGGCGCCGCGCATGGGGGCGGTTGGCGTCGGCGCCGTGCTGATCTTTGTCTATGCAGGATGGTGGAGCGCGTTTTACTGGGCGGGGGCGTTTTATGGCGTTCACGTGGTGCACCATGCTTTCACCAGCGCACGTTTGACACAGGCAACCCAGTGGGATGTGCGGATCGGCGGCGGGCTCTTTGTGCTCATCACGTTGACCTTTGTGCCGATGCCCGTCTCGATGATCATCTTCGGTGATCCGGTGCTGATCTACGGCGGAGGCTTGCTGATGGCGACCACTGTGGCCTATCACATCCGGCGCGGCGACCGTATCTTGTGGCTGAATTGGGCGCAAAACACCATATTTGCCTGCTGCGGTATGGTGATCCTGCTGGCCTATCTGCCTGTTTTCCCAGATCCGCTGGGCAAGGCAGGTGCGATCTTTGCCACGTGCTCTGCCATTGTCTACGTGTCGCTGGCGATGCTCTTTGCCCGCCGGTCCCGACTGGCCCTCGAAGACGCGGCCACGCAGTTGGCGCAGGACCAGAAGATGTCGGCGATTGGCCGCTTGGCGGGGGGCGTGGCGCATGACTTCAACAATGTGCTGACCGTGGTGCAGGGCAATCTGGAACTCTACCACGTGCTGGATGATCCCAAGGAACGTCGCGCCGCGGTGCAAGAGGCCCAGGCGGCGGCCAAACGCGCCGAGTCCGTGGTGCATCAGCTGTTGATCTATGCCCGCAAGGCGCCGACGCGGCGGCGGTTGGTCGATGCCAATGCCGCAGTCGAAGAGATCACATCGCTGATGCAGACGCTGATTCCGTCGCGCATCGGTTGGAAACTGGTCAAGGCCCCCGGCACCCCGCATGTGCAGGTGGACGAATCACAGCTGACCACGGCCCTGCTGAACCTCGCCAAGAACGCGGTGGATGCCATGCCCGAAAGCGGGCGGTTGCGCGTGACGGTGTCGCCTGCCTATCTGGAAGGTGCGCGCCTCATGGCGAACGGGCAGATGCTGCCCGCCGGTGAATACGTGGTGGTCTCGGTGCGCGACACTGGCACCGGCATTCCACCGGACAATCTGTTCAAGGTGGCGGAACCCTTCTTCACGACAAAGCCGCCGGGGCAGGGCACCGGTCTGGGGTTGTCCATGGTGACGGGGTTTGTGCAGGAACAGGACGGTGGGCTGGAAATCCGCAGTTCGCGGCAGGGCACCGAGGTCCTGCTGTATCTGCCCCAAGTGCCGTCGCCCAGAAGCGAGACAGCAAAGGCACAGGGGGCGCACGCCCAACCGGTGCCGGCCCCCCGAACGCAAAACGCCGCTCGGCTGAGCGGCGTTCCTGCGGGTGAATAACGCGCAAGCGCGGGGGGTGACAGGCGCCACCTCCACCAAGGCGGCTGGTTTTAGAAACCCAGGCCTTCGTACTTTTTCTTGAACTTGGAGACGCGGCCGCCCTGGTCGAGCAGGCGCGTGCCGCCACCGGTCCACGCCGGGTGCGCGGTGGGGTCAATGTCGAGGACGAGCGTGTCGCCTTCCTTGCCCCATGTGGTGCGGGTCTGGAATTCGGTGCCGTCTGTCATCTTGACGGTCACGAAATGGTAGTCGGGGTGCAGGTTCTTTTTCATGACATGCGCTCCTTTCAGGCCTTGGACTTAAGCGGCTTGTAGGTGGTGTCCTCCGCGATACGTGCGGATTTGCCACGACGTGCGCGCAGGTAGTACATCTTTGCGCGGCGAACGCGGCCACGGCGGACGACCTGAATCGACTCGATGTTCGTGGAATGCAGCGGGAAGACACGTTCGACGCCTTCGCCAAACGAAATCTTGCGCACGGTGAACGAACCGGCGATGCCCTTGCCGTGCTTGCGGCTGATGCACACACCTTCGTAGTTCTGCACACGAGAACGCGACCCTTCGGTCACCTTGTAGCCGACACGCACGGTGTCACCGGCCTTGAAGTCGGGGATCTCTTTCCCCAGCTGAGCGATCTGCTCTGCTTCCAATTGCGCGATCAGGTCCATCTGATGCACTCCTTATTGTACGTCGCGGTTTGCCCGCGGAGATGTCTGACCCATCTGGGGGCCAGCTGATTATTTGCTTCTCGCGTGCCGGGCGCATTCGTCAGAGAGGAGGCAAAAGGTGCCTCGTCAGAGCAGCTGCGCCAATTGTGGCCCACGAACCCCAAAGGCACCGAGTCGCCCCGATGCCTTGAGATGCGCCTTCCTATGCGCGTAAAGCCGTCAAATCAAGGAATTTCCAAGGGGTTTGCCGCCTCTCAGCAAGGCTGTATCCGAGCGTCCGACAGAGCCACAAAAAGGGTCGCAGGTGATGCTGGCTGACAGCCTCTGCAAAATAGGGTTAACTCAGATTTACAAGTTCAGCGGGTGTAAACTGCATGTCCCTCTCCAAGAGGCTCAAGTCCGAGCTGACGCAGCTGTTCTCGCAGCGCCCTGAACTTTGGGGGTTCATGCAATACGAAGTGCTCGATGGGCTGTGGTTCGGCGACGTCTACGACGAGGAGGCGCGCTACATCAGCCCGGAATTCTGGCGCATGCTGGGCCATGAGGAGCCCACGGATGCAGAGGCCCCGGCGCTGCTGCGCGATCTGGTCTTTCCGGAGGACATGGAACTGGCGCGGCAGAACCTGCACCGCCACGCCACGCACCCCGAAAACCCCTTTGAGATCACGCTGCGCTATCGCCATATCACCGGAGAAACGGTCTGGGCGCGGTGCAACGGACTTGTTGTGCGGGATGACGATGGGGCTGCGCGCCTGTTTGCCGTGCACCGCGATGTCACCCCGCAGCGCGGACGGCGCGTGTCGAATTCGAACCGGTTCCTCAGCCTGATCATGAACGCCACGCAAAGCGCCATCGTCGGGCTGAGCGCAAGCGGCGAAGTGCTGGCGATCAATGCCTTTGGCCGGCATGTGCTTGGCGGCAAACAGGGGCCGGTTCCGTTTGCATGGCCGCAGGACATCTCCTTTGTGGATGGTGTCGGCATGGCGCCGCTGGAGGAGGCAAAGAACCCGATCCGGCGCGCTCTGGATGGCAGCACCATTCGCGGCGAACTGGCGGTCATGACGCGCCGCTCGGGCGAGGTGCGCTATGTCCGGGTTGCCTGCGCTCCGGTCAAGGCGCCCTACACGCCGCTGAAGACCGTGCTCATTCTCGACGATGTGACCGAACAGGAAAAGCAGCGCCAGCAGATCGAACGCTCCGCCCGGCTGGATGCGCTGGGCCAGTTGACCGGCGGCATCGCGCATGACTTCAACAACCTGCTTGCGACCATTCAATACGCGGCAGAGCTGGCCAAGGATGCCCCCGACATCAAGAGCCGGTATGCCTATCTCGGCACTGTCCAGAGCACGCTTGCCCGCGGCGCAGAGATGACCCGGCGCCTGCTGGCCTTTGCCCGTCACCAACCCGGCATCGAGAAACCAGAGCCCGTGCATGCCCTGCTGGGGGAGTTTCAACAAATGGCCGTCCCGCTGATCGAGGCGGACATCGACCTGCGCTTTGCCCATGACGACGACCCCGCATGGGTGCATTGCGACGGCTCGCAACTGGAAAACGCGTTGCTGAACCTCGTTCTGAACAGCCGGGATGCGATCCATGAGAAAGCCACCGGTGGCGTGATCGAAGTGAGCGTGCGCGCGGTGTCCGACCCGAATGCCGACAAGGGCGCGCAGGAGCAGGATCTGCCGGGGCACACTGCCCTCGCCTTGTCGCAACCGCAAGGCTTCAACGCGTCATCGACGGATTGGGGCGCCAACGGGTTTGTGGAGTTTGCCGTGACAGACAACGGTCCCGGCATGAGCAAGGAGATCCAGTGCCGCGCGGTCGATCCGTTCTTTTCCACCAAGGATGCGTCTTCGGGCACCGGTTTGGGCCTGTCCATGGTCTATGGGTTCATGCAGCAAGCCGGGGGCGAGATGACGCTGCACTCTGCCCCGGGGCGCGGCACATCCGTCCGGCTGCTGTTGCCGCGTGTGCCTGCGCCTTACGAAGACGTCCCCCCGGACGATGACCCGCTGGCCCGACAGGGCGAGGGGCAGCGGATCCTGATCGTCGAGGACGAGCGCCACTTGCTGGAACTGATGCAGGAGTTGATCGCCTCGATGGGATACGAAGTGATCACGGCCCCCTCGGGCAGGGACGCACTGCAGATCCTGAAAGAGGTGGCGCCGGTTGAACTGGTGTTGACCGATGTGGTCATGCCCGGTGGCGTCGGTGGCTTCGAACTGGCGCGCCAGTTGCGTGAGATGCGGCCGGATCTGCCGGTCCTCTACATGTCCGGCTACACCGGCTTTTCAAACACGGAGATGGGCGATGTGGTCGCGCCGATCCTGCCCAAACCCTGCCCGCCGGGACGACTTGCGCTGGAACTCAAGCGCGCCTTGCAAAAGGGCTGACGCGGGTCACTCCGGAATGATGCCTATGACCTCCCCCCGCGGGGATCCGGTCGCAAACCTTTTGTCAGCCCATGATGCCGGGTCAGTCGGTTTCGTTGCGCTGGGCCCAGAGGTCGGGCCGCCGGGCCTGCGTCAGTGCTTCGCTTTGGGCGCGGCGCCATTTCTCGATCTCGCCATGATGACCGGACAGCAGGACCTCCGGAACCGATTGTCCGTTCCAGACCGTTGGCCGCGTGTATTGCGGGTGTTCCAGCATCCCGTCGGAAAAGCTTTCTTCCTCGGTCGAGGCGGCGTTGCCGAGCACCCCGGGCAAGAGGCGAACACAGGCGTCCAGCATGGCCTGCGCCGCGATCTCTCCGCCGGTGAGGACGTAATCCCCCATCGAGACCTCGGCGATGCCGAAGTGGTCGATCACTCGCTGGTCGAGCCCTTCGAAGCGGCCACAGATCAGCGTGATCCCGGGGCGCGCTGCCATATCGCGCGCCATGGCCTGGGTAAAGGGACGACCGCGTGGCGAGAGGTAGATCAGCGGAGAGCCGGGGAACTGGGTGGCGCGCGTCGTCTCGATCGCGGCGGCCATCACGTCCGGGCGCAGCACCATACCGGCGCCGCCGCCGGTCGGCGTGTCATCCACGTTGCGATGTTTGCCCTCGCCAAAGGTGCGCAGGGGCACGGTCTGCAATTGCCACTTGCCGTCCTTCAGCGCCTTGCCGGTCAACGACAGGCCAAGGGTGCCCGGAAAGGCCTCTGGAAACAGGGTGATCACCTGCGCGCGCCACGCTCTGGCCAGTTCCGGATCCTGTGCCATCAGGTCGCGCGGCTGCAGCGACGGCCGCATGGTCTTGCGCCCGTGCGACTTGCCCGACTGTTTGGGCTGGGTCGAAGACGGCTGGTTCGAAGACGGCTGGGACGGTTTGGGCTGGTCGGTCATGAACGGCACTTCGGGCTGTTGGGTCGTGGATCGCCATAGTCGCTTTGCCGGGGGAGCGCCACCGGGTCCATCAGGTCGCACGGGGCAAGTCGCACGGGGCAAGTCGCATGGGGGCAAGTCGCACAGGGCAAGTCGAACGGGGATCGTGCATGGGGCAGCTTGGCGTCAGCAGGGAGTTCACCGGAGTGACGCGCCCTGCACTGGCAGGGAGTGGGCCGGGGACAGCCTGTGACCGCTGTACCCCACGAAAACCCCACTCCCCCTGCGCCGCGGCACAGGGCCCCACCCTGTTATGCCGCGAAATCCTGCCATCGTGCGGGTCCCTGTATCGGGCAGGGCCGCGCGCTGGCTTACTTGTGTGCAGACGGCTCCATGTAATCGCTGCGGGCTGGCGAGTGCCGCAACAGGCCATGGCCCAGGTCCCAGGCCGCCCGCGGGCGGGGCGGGCGGCCTGGATGGGGGGTGAACGCGCCTCTTGGCAGAACCCAGTCGAGGTCCTCATCGAGGTGGGCGATCACCTGCAACGCCGCGGAGACGCGCTCTGCGGCGTCTTTGAGGGCTTCGGGCGGCGTCAGTCCAAGGATACACGTCCGGTAACTGCCTGCGTTCCATGAATCGATCAGATCCCTGACCGCTTCGAGGAACGCGAGATCGCCGCGGTCCCACGCGGCCTGCAGGTGGCCCTCACCTGCGATGCGCGCAAGGTAAAGCGCGACCGTCGCGCGGTCGCAGCCGGGTCGTTCGACGCACCAGAGCGCGATCTCTCGTGGGGCTTGCTGGTTGGGGTCATGGGTTGCGACGATGTGGTGCCAGAGGTCGATGTCCGATGCCCCAAGGGCACGAACATCCGGTGGCGTGCAGCCACCGTCGGCCATGGTGGCAAAGCTCTCGACCCAGAGTTTTTCGGTGGCACGAAACAGTCTCAGGTCCTGTTCGTAGATGGCCCGATCCAGTGCGATACGCTCTACTTCGTCGCGCAGTCCAAGCACGGCGTCAGGACGGGCAAAGAAGTCTGCAAGGCGGGCTGCGTCGCCCGGTGTGGACGAGAGCACCTGGCTGAGCACGTAAAGCGTCAGCCGGCGTTCCGCGTCGAGCCGGTTCAGGTCTTCGGCGCCGCAGGCCAAGAGGCAGCGCCGCAGGATCCAGGTCAGGGCCTCGGCGCGGGTCATCGGGCCAGAGTCTCGGCCAGAGTCTCTGCCCGTGTCCCAGCCTGTGCCGTATCCGGTGTTCTGTCCAAAGACATGACCCGTCTCGTCAGGCAGGGTCAGAAGGCAGCGCAGCACGGCGCGTTGTTGTGCCTCGGCCGGCAGATTGGCCGGGGCATTGCGCAAGGGCGCGCGCCCCGACGACGGAGCCTGCCCATGCCATGCCGAGGATCGTTGTGTGGCGCGTCGTCCCCCGGCGACCGCCAAAGCCCCAAGAGCGGTCAGCGAAACCCAACCTGATGGGCTTGTGTCGAGGTTCATCGGGACTTGCGCAAACAACAGGAAACCAGCTGGCACGACGACCAGGCCTGCAATAAGGACGCGCTGCAAAGTCTTTTCCAACGGTGTTCATCCACTCAAAATGCGACTCGATTGAGGCTAAAACTGGACGAAAACTGTGGCGACAAATGGTTCGAATTTGACTGAAATCCAAGGTTCTCCGAGGGTTTCAGAAACAGTCACGGTCCGTTCCAACCACTCACACCATGCCTGAAACAATCAGGGTGTCGGGTGAGGGAACGGATAGTGAGAGACGCTTTTTGGTGAGCGGGCTAGTCGAAAAGACCCTCTGGCGGGTCGGCGACGATGCGTCGCTTTGTGAGGTCAACCGTCGGCACGCAGGCCATGGTGAACGGCAGCAGAACGGTGCGGCTTTCGCCCGGGGTGTGCAGTTCGAGAATGTCAGTGGCGCCATGGTTCAGCACCGCCCTGACCTCCCCCAGCGGGGCGCCACCGGTGTCGAAGACCGGCAATCCGATCAGATCGGCATGGTAGAACTCATCATCCGGCAGCGAGGGCAGGCGCGCGCGCGGCGCATAGAGACGCACGCCCTTGAGCGCGTCGGCCTGTTCCTTCGTCGCGACGCCGGACAGCCGGGCGGCAAAGCCGTTCTTGATCTCGCGGGTGATCTCGACATCGAAGAGGTGTCCCTCTTCCGTGCGCAGGGGAGCGTAGTCGGCTATCGCCAGTGGATCGGCGGTAAAGCTTTTCAGGCGCACTTCGCCTGAGACGCCGAACGCGCCTGCCAGGGCGCCGATGCAGATTAGGTCATCCATGGCCTGGCCTCCTTTGACCCCGGGGTTGCTGCGTGGCCCTGATTTTGGCGCGGTCTTTGTCACGCGTCGATCAGGGGCCAGCGCAAAACCCGGCACGCATCCATTGCCCGCCGGATGTTTCGCATTTCTGCTGGGAATTGCCGCGCTCATAGAACACGCCGGCCACGAAGGCCACGAGAACGAGCACGATTAGGCGGACAAGACGCAGCATGGGCAGGTCCGGTTCAGGACGGGGGCGGACGCTGGTGCACGTGCCGTGCACCTCGCCCCGCCCGCCGTCCCGAAACCGCGTCAGTCAGCCGAGGCGTCTGCAGTGGCTTCGGCCGCTTCAGCGGCTTTGGCGGCTTTTTCCTCGGCGCGGTCCTTGGCTTTCTTGCCGGGCTCGCCTTTCTTGAGGTTGGCGCGCTCTTTCTTGGGGATCACATCGGCGGCTTCGAGGAAACGCGACACGCGGTCGGTGACCTGTGCGCCCTCGCCCAGCCAGTATTGCACGCGCTCCATGTCCATTTTTACGCGGTCTTCGCTGTCCTTGGGCAGGAGCGGGTTATAGGTGCCCAGCTTTTCGATGAAGCGGCCATCGCGGGGCATGCGGCTGTCCGCGGCAACGATGCGATAGAAGGGGCGCTTCTTGGAGCCGCCACGGGCGAGACGAATTTTGACTGCCATTGTTCAAGTCCTTTCAAGTGGTCAGAAGTGTGTTTGTGTCGTTCTGTGGAAGGGGAGGCATTCCCCTGTTCGTGCAAGGCACCGGGGTCCGGGGCCAACACGCATCTGCGTCTGTGCCATCATGCCAATCCGCTGCGGGATCGGTTGTGCGGCCAGAGACTGCATCAGTCCTGGTGCTGTTTGTGATGGCGGATGACTTCCTCGATGATGAAGGCGAGGAATTTCTTTGCGAATTCCGGATCAAGGTCCGCGCGCTGTGCCAGATCCTCCAGCCGGGCGATCTGCTTTTCCTCGCGCAGGGGGTCGGAGGGGGGCAGCGCGTTCTGCGCTTTCAGCACGCCCACGGCCTCGGTGTGCTTGAACCGCTCTCCGAGGGTATAGACGAGGATGGCATCGAGCCGGTCAATCGAGGCACGATGTTCCTTGAGGATCTCTGCTGCGCGCGCGGCGTCGCCTTGCGCGTCCGGGGTCTGGGTATGCTCAGTCAACGGCAAAGCCTTTCGGTTTGAAGAGCGGGTCCTGATAATGGGCGATTTCCATATCCACGCCGTGCCCGACCTGACCGCGCAGGGCCGCGATGCCGGGGTGGCGGTAGACGGCATCGTTGCCGTCGATGGTTGGCGCGGTCTTGTCCTTTTTGCAGCCAAGACGCTCTGCCAGCCGGATCGAATCGAGGTTCATCGGGTCGATGTAGGACACCGCCGTGTCCCACCCCATCTCGTGGTAGAAATAGCGGCGCACGCGGTCCGTGGCCTCAAGGGCGTAGCCATGTCCACCCTTGTCCGGCCAGATGATCCACGCGATTTCGCGCTCTGGCCATTTTGCCGGGAACCAGCCACCGGCCATGCCGACGGTCTCATCGGTGTCCTTGAGGTGGATCATCCACATGCCGTAGCCGCGGATTTCCCAATGGCCGATCTCTGCCGCGTAGAGCATCCAGGTCTCATAAGCGTTGAGCGGCCCCCCCATGAAACGGGACCGGTAAGAGGCGAAGGTCGCCTTGAAATCGGGGTAATCGCTGGGGTCCGGCCCACGCAATTGCAGGCGTGCGGTTTCCAGCACGGGAATGTCGCGGTGGCCCATCAGAGGATCTCCCCGGGGGGAAGGTGGCGCCAGATGCGCATGGCGCCGTAGGTCGCATCCTCGAAGAGGCCTTCGGGCTGCGCGCCCATGCGCCGGGCCAGCGCCTCGGACCGGGAATTGCCCTCGGCGATGCCGCTCATGACGGTGTCCCAGCCAAGGCTGTCATAGGCGTAGGCGCGTGTGGCCTGCGCCGCCTCATAGGCGATGCCGCGCCCCTCGGCGTTGTCAAAGACCGTCCAGCCGATTTCTGGCTCCGGCCAGCCAACGGGATGATACAGCCCGACGATCCCCAGCGGCGCATCGCTGTTGCGATCCGCGACAAGCCAGCGGCCAAAGCCGCGAAACTGCCAATGACCGGTCAGGGCGCAGAACTGGTGAAAGGCCTGGCTCCGGCTGAAAGGGCCACCCACGCTCACGCTGCGGGGGCCCATACGATAGGCCGCGTAGGCCGGGAAATCCCGGGGCGCAGGTGCGCGCAGGACAAGCCGCTCTGTCGTCACCGTCGGTATGGTCAGCGTTGCGGTCATGTGCGTGGCGTCCCGTGTCTGAACACCAGCGTGTCCTGTTCCATTGCCGCCTCGGCCATGATGTCACGGCTGGCGCCAGCACGTTCCATCAGCGCGATGCAGCGCGTGTTCTCCGGCGCGACAAAAGAGGCAATGCTGTCCCACTTGAGCGTCTCGAAGGCATAGCTGCGCGCGGCTTCCAGTGCTTCAAGCGCGTACCCCTGGCCTTCGGCGGCTTCGGTCACAAAGATGCCCAGTTCCGGTTCGGGGTCTTCGTACTCGAACCCCAGCAGGACAAAGCCCGCCCCCGGCGTGGTCGCGGCGTCGATGGTCCAGAGCCCATGACCATGCAGCATCCAGCACGCAACGTAATTGGTGAAATCCTCCCAGGCGGCATCGCGGGTGAAAGGCCCGCCCATATGCACCGCGCGCTCGGATGTCAGGATCTCTGCATAGGTCTTGAAGTCATAGATCCGCGGGCCGCGCAGTTGCAGCCGCTTGGTGTCGAGCGTCGGGATCCGCCCGCCAAGACGCGCCGCAACGCGGGCGCCGGGACCGGGACGGTGCTTTTCACAGGGGGCCGGCGTCATGCGGTTCCCTCCGGCTGGCGGTAGACAAGCGCGGGGCGGTCGGGAAAAGGCGGGGTCGCCTCCGGATCGAGATACGCGCCGAGGCGCTCTGCCAGTGCGATGGAGCGGGCATTGGCGGGTGCGATGTAGTGCACGATCCCGGTCCAGCCGAGGCGCGTGCGGGCGTCAGCCATCGCGCGGCGCGCCGCTTCGGCGGCGTAGCCCTGTCCCTCGTATCCATCGAACAGGATCCAGCCAAGTTCGGTTTCCGGCCAGCCCATGGGAAAGAAGGGCCCGACCAGCCCGATGATCTCGTCTTCGCCGGTGCGCGTGACGGCCCAAAGGCCAAAGCCCCGCAACTGCCAGTGGCCAAACGTGGCGGCGGTGTGCGACCAGGCCTGAAACAGCGGCACATGACCGCCGGTGTAGCGGGCGCGCTCCGACATCGTGTAGGCGATCATCGCTTCCGCATCGCGCGGTTCTGGCGGACGCAATGTCAGGCGCTCTGTCACGAGGGGCTGGACGGTCGGCATCATGCGGCACCTCCCGGCGGATGACGCCAGACCTGCGCCGGGGTGCCCAGCAGCAAACAGTCACGTTCGTAGGTGGCGCCAAGGCGTTCGGCCACCCGGACAGAGCGCGTGTTCTCCGCGTGGACATAAGAGACCAATGGCCCGAGGCGATGCGCGTAAAAGGCCCAGTTCCGCGCGGCGAGGGCCGCTTCGGTGGCGAACCCCTGCCCCTCGAAGCCGTCAAAGAGGTGCCAGCCCAGTTCCGGCTCCTCCCACATGATGTGGTCGATGACACCCACCCGACCGATGGGCGCGTCCTGCCAGACAACAGTGAACAGGCCATAGCCCCGGAGCGCCCAGTGCCCAGCGACCCCAAGGAAACTGCGCCAGATATCCATCTGGTCGGTTTTCTGGCCACCGGTAAATTTGGCCCGCGGCGACCGCGCATAGCTGTCGACCGCGTCGAAATCTTCCATCTGCGGCGTGCGCAGTGTCAGCCGCTCCGTGCCGATGGTGATACATGGCATCATGACAAGGCCTCCGGTCCGGGGTGGCGCCAGAGTTCTTCCTCGCCCATGTGGACATTGGTGTAGGTGCGCTCCAGATGTGCGCCGAGGCGTTCTGCCAGCCGCGCGGACCTGGTGTTTCCGGGCACGATATTCGAGGTCAGCGTGGCAAAACCAAGGTCGTCGTAGGCCCATTGCCGGACGCGTGTCGCCGCCTCGAAGGCGATGCCCTTGCCCTCGAACCCGTCAAAGACCAGCCAGCCCACTTCGGGTTCCGGCCAGCCTTCGGGGTTCCAGATGCCGCACAGGCCCGCCGGGGTGCCGGTCGCCTTGTCCTCGATGGTCAGGTAGCCGTAGCCGTGCAGGTGCCAGTGCCCGATGTTGAGCGCATACCAACGCCATGCATCGCCACGTTCGTCATAGGCGCCAAAGCCCCAGGCGCGCTCCTTGTCCAGCAGGAAGGCGATCAGCGGTTCGGCATCCACCCGCGCCGGACCGCGCAGGATCAGGTTGCCGGTTTCCAGCCGGGGCGCATTGGTCAGAGGCTGCGTGCTCATGCGTAGGCCTCCGGGCTGCCGTCCGCGTCGGGGACGTGGCGGTAGACGCTGCATTCCTCGGCGGTTTCGCCATTGGGCCGCGCAGCCTGCGTGTCCTTCACCGCACCAAGACGGCGGGCCAGCGCGATGGAGCGCGCGATCGCGGGATCGATATAGCTCACCAGCGTGGTGATCGGCAGATGGGCCCAGGCCCAGTGCAGGGCCGCTTGGGCTGCTTCGAAGGCATATCCCTTGCCCTCGAACTCTTCGAAGAAGATCCAGCCGATCTCTTGTTCCGGGAAGACAGGGGGGTGCGCGATGCTCACCTGTCCGGCAAGTGCGCCTTCTTTCGTCTCGACCGCCCATGATCCGTGGCCGGTCATCTCCCAGCTGCCAACCTCGGCCAAGAAGCCGTCCCAGAAGGTCTGGTAGTCGCTTGTGGGGTTCACGAATTGCGCCCGTTCCGTCTGGTAGAACGCCCAGAAGGGCGCGATGTCCGTCAGGACATGCGGCCGGAGCCTCAGACGTGGCGTTTCAAGGATCGGAGCAGGCATCTAGGCGGTCTCGGGATGTGTCAGGTGTTGGTGCGTGCGGTTCGAAACGGGGGCGGGCGCGGTCGCGCCCCGGCACATGCCGAACCGAAAGGTCTTCGCAGGCGACGAGGCTCTGACTGGCCCATCCGGCGCATCGGTCACGCGGGCGCTCAGGCGAGCGGACTGCAGAAGGATCAGGCCGGGCACGTGGTGTCCTCCGCAGGGGCGCGAAAGCTGACGCCGTCAGGCATGAGCGGATGTGCGGGCAGATCCGGTGCCGCAACAAATCCGAGACGCGCCGCCACCCGCAGCGACGCCGCGTTGCTTGCATCGATCTGGGCAATCAGCGGCGGTCCTTGCCAAGCGGCCAGAACGGCGCGCGCGGCCTCCGTGGCGTAGCCCTGTCCCTCATGCGCCGAGTCCCAAAGCGACCACGTCAGTTCCAGCGGATCGCTGTCGTCCATCTGCAGAACGCCCACATGGCCGATGGCGCGCCCGTCCAGCGTGACGGCGTAACGGCCAAAGCCACGCAGCGCCCATTGCCCCGCCATGGCGTGGAACCTTTCGACCACCTGGTATCGCGGCTTGGCCCCACCCACGCCCGCCGTGCGTGGGCCCGTGTAATAGGCCACATAGGCTTCCTGATCGTCCAGACAGAAAGCGCGCAGCACGAGGCGAGAGGTATGCAGGGTCGAAGGAAGCATTACTTTTTCTTGCCAAATCCTGAAAGGCCGGGGGGCAGGCCCGCGCCACCAAGACCGGGCATGCCACCCGGTAGGCCGCCACCCATCTGTTTTGCCGCCGCTTCCAGCGCCTTGGGGTCCATGCCCTGCGCCATCTCGGGTGGCAGGCCACCCTTGCCGCCGAACATGCCACGCATGGCCTGTTTGAGCATGCCGCCTTTGCCCATCTTGCCCATCTTCTTCATCATGTCGGACATCTGGCGCTGCATCTTCAGCAGCTTGTTGAGGTCGGAAACCTCCATGCCGGCGCCTTTTGCGATGCGTTTCTTGCGGCTGGCCTGAAGGATCTGCGGGTTGGCGCGCTCCTTCTTGGTCATCGACTGGATCAGGGCGATCTGACGCTTGAGCATCTTGTTGTCCAGATCCGAACTGTCCATCTGCTTGGCCATCTTGCCCATGCCGGGCATCATTTCCATCATCGCGCCCATGCCGCCCATCTTGACCATCTGGTCGAGCTGCATCTTCAGGTCGTTCATGTTGAACTGACCTTTCTGAAAGCGCTTCATCATGCGTTCGGCCTGCTCGGCCTCCAGCGTCTGCTGCGCCTTTTCGACCAGCGCCACGATGTCGCCCATACCGAGGATCCGGCCCGCCACGCGGTCCGGTTCAAAGGTTTCGAGCGCTTCCATCTTTTCGCCAAGGCCGACGAACTTGATCGGTTTGCCGGTGACGGCGCGCATCGACAGCGCCGCGCCACCGCGTCCGTCCCCATCCATCCGCGTCAGCACGACCCCCGAGATGCCGACACGGTTGTCAAAGTTTTCGGCCGTGTTGACGGCGTCCTGACCGGTCAGGCCATCGACGACCAGAAGCGTCTCGCGCGGGTTGGCCACGTCACGGACAGCTTCGACCTGTTGCATCAGTTCTTCGTCGATCGACAGGCGCCCGGCGGTGTCCAGCAGGTAGACGTCATAGCCCCCGAGACCGGCCTGGGTCTTGGCACGTTTGGCGATGGTGACCGGGTCCTCGCCCTTGACGATGGGCAGCGTGTCGACGCCGATCTGCTTGCCGAGGATCGCCAGCTGCTCCATCGCGGCAGGGCGGTTCACGTCGAGCGAAGCCATCAGGATCTTCTTGCCGTCCCGTTCGGTCAGGCGCTTGGCGAGCTTGGCGGTTGTCGTGGTCTTGCCCGACCCTTGCAGGCCGACCATCAGGATCGGGGCAGGCGGGTTGTCGATCTTGAGCTTGCCCGGTTCACCGTCCTCGCCTGCCAGCACAGCGATCAGCTCGTCATGGACGATCTTCACGACCTGCTGACCGGGGGTCACGGATTTGGTCACCGCGCTGCCGGTGGCCTTCTTTTCCACGGCCTTGATGAATTCCCGGGCCACGGGCAGGGAGACATCTGCCTCAAGCAGCGCGACACGCACTTCGCGCAGGGCCGTTTTCACGTCCTCGGGGGTCAGCGCGCCTTGCTTGGTCAGCCGGTCGAAAACGCCACCGAGGCGTTCGGAAAGATTTTCAAACATGAGGGCGGGCCCTCCTTCTCTTTCTTATGGGATCACCTTCCAAAGTAAGAAGGCGCGACCAACTGTGCAATTCCGGCGGGTTGCCCCGACACAAGCGGCAAAACCAAGAAGGCCCCCGTGGGCGCAACGCGCTGACGGAGGGCGATCCCGGGCAATGCCCAAGGGACCGGAAGACTCAGAGGACTCCCGGAAGTTGGGTGCAATTAGGCTGATTGTGGTGATTTGTCAATCCGGCGCGCGCGGGCGCATCAGCCAGTCCTGCATCCTGTCGCAGTACGCCTTTGCCCTCATTTCTGCCGTGCCGTGCCGTGCCGTCACGGCCGGGTAGGGTGGTCTTCACAAACGGTGGCCCGGTCCGCGTCGCGGAGGCCGCCGGGCCTGCGCCGGGGGCACCGGCATTGTATGCTGGCGTGCGTTCAGGTCGAACCGTCGATCTGGCGCTGGTATTCTTCGGCGTCGAACCAGCCGAGGGATTGCACCACCAGATCGTCTGCGTTCAGGTCCCATTCCTCCCAGCCGCCGACACGGACGTAGTTGCCGGTCTGGGCATGGTGGCCTTCCAGTGTCCATGTGAACACCGCGTGGTCACCCGCCCGGCGGGGCATGTCGCAATGCACCACGAGGTCGGGGAATTCGGCGTAGAACCCGGCGGCCATGGCCGTGATCGCCGCGCGGCCCACATGCGGGTCGCCGCGGTTGATCGTGATCGTCCCTTCGGGGGCGTAGAAAGCCGCCACTGCTTCGGGATTGCCAGAGGTCCATGCCTCGGCATAGCGGCGGGCGTGACCGGCAAATTCGAATTGTGTGTTGGATGCGTTGGACATGGAAACCACTCCGGGCTGAGGCGCTCAGGCGCGCCAAAAGGGTTTGCGGGCTTCGGCTTCGGCCTTGGCGCGGGTGGTGGCGGCATCTTGCAGGACTGAATCCGGCTGTGGCAACAGGTCATTGCGCAACATCGCGCGGTGACGGTGACGGGCCATCCAGAGGTGGACGAGCGAACGCGCCCGAACTGCGGCCGGATCGGCGCTGGGTGCTGCGATGTGGGTGGTGGGAAAGGCGATGATGGTCATTGCGATATCCTTGGGTTGAAGGCGATGACCCAAGGCTATGGGCTTGGCGCTGATCGCGATATCGCGTAGTTTTCAATCCAGTGTGAGCAATTCTCACAGTATAGATTTCACGGTACAGAGTACCCATGCGCAGCTTGCCTCCCTTGAATACTTTGCCAGCCTTTGAGGCCACGGCCCGGTTGGGCAGTGTCACCAAGGCGGCGCAAGAGTTGAACCGCACGCATGGCGCGGTCAGCAAACAACTCAAGGTGCTGAGCGAGGCGCTGGGCTACAGCCTGTTCGAAAACCATGGCAACCGGCTGGTCCTGACGGCGCAAGGCCTGCGGTTTCTTGAAGAGGTTGCGCCTTCGCTGGACCGTCTGGCCATGGCCTTTGAAGCGGCGCGCCTGTCCGCGCCAAAGTCGGTCTTGCGGCTGGGTGTTTCGGCCACCTTTGCCACACGCTGGCTGATGCCGCGGTTGCCGCAGTTCTACAATGCCCATCCAGGCATCGAGATCGAGTTCAAGATGGCGGGGCGGAGCCCGGCCAACCTCGACGACACCGACATCGCGCTGACCTGGGATCGGCTGCGCTATGCCTCTGACCGATGGCCGTATGAATCGATCGGGGATGTGCATTTCGGTGTTGTCCATGCGCCCGGGGTCGCGGCCACTGCGCGCGGTACGGCATACCATGTCACCACGCGGCTCGTACCCGACACCCTGCCCACGGTCTGGGACGTTTGGGGCAAGTTGAGCGGTGTCACGGTGACGGGGGACCGGGATACCACGATCCCCCAGACCGGGCTCATCATCGACATGGCCTGCAACGGCATGGGGGCGGCTGTTATCGAACGTCGCCTCGTCGAAGAAGCGCTACAGGATGAACGGCTGATCGCCCCGTTCGGCTGGACCGAAATCAAGGGTGGCTTTGGCTGTTATCTGACCGCGCATGCGCTCAACAAGCCCGAGGTCATGGCGTTTGTCGCATGGTTGCGCGGGGCCGTTTGACCCCGCGCGTGCGGGGCTCAGGCGGCAAGGTTGCGCAGGTCTTCATCAGCGCGCGCCTTTGATGCATCAGGGTCCACCATCTGCCGGTCGGAGCGCACGATCTGCACATCCGTGATGCCGATAAAGCGCAGGACGTGGCGCAGCCAAGGTGTGGCAAAGTCGATGGGCCCGTCCACTTCGGTGCCGCCGGATGCCACGACAAGGATTGCGCGCTTTCCGTCCAGCAGGCCCTTGGGGCCGTTTTCGGTGTATTTGAATGTGACGCCTGCGCGGGCGACCTGGTCGAACCAGGCCTTCAGGCTTGCGGGCACGCCGAAGTTGTAGATCGGCAGTGAGATGAGGATCGTATCCGCCGCGTCCAGTTGGGCAATCAGACTGTCGGACAGCGACAGCGTCGCGCGCTGTTCGGCCGTGCGCTGGTTCGCGGGCGTGACGTTGGCGGCGAGCCAGGTCTCGTCCACATGCGGCACGGGCATGTTCAGGTCACGCGTCAGGGTCTGTTCGGGCGCCAACCGCGCGGCAACCGTGTCAGCCAACCGGCGGCTGACCGAAGTTTGCGTGCGGGCGGATGCGTCGATGCGAAGCAGTGTCTGTGTCATGTCATTCTCGCTTTCTCATGGCGGGGAACCGATGCGGTCCAGCGTCTGGTGTGACCCAGATTTGGGTGTTGCATGAATGAACGCAATCTGTGAAATGGGACATGATATGTGGATTTTTGCACAGGACTTTCGGTTATGGACAATTGGGACGAGATCCGGACAGCCTATCAGGTCGCGCGTATGGGCACCGTCAGTGGCGCAGCCGAGGTGTTGGGCGTTCACCACGCCACTGTGATCCGGCACATCGATGCGCTTGAGGGACGGCTGGGCGTGAAGCTCTTTCAGCGTCACGCGCGAGGGTACACATCCACCGAGGCGGGCGATGATCTGTTGCGCGTGGCGCAGACAACGGACGAACAGTTCCAGCAACTTGAGGGACGGATCAAGGGGCGTGGCGCTGATGTCTCCGGCGAGTTGGTGGTGACTTCGCTGGTTGGTTTCGCGCCTTTGTTGGTGCCCGCGCTGACAAGCTTTCGCGCGGCGCATCCCGAAGTGACCGTGCGCTTTCTGACCGGCGACCGCGTGTTCCGGCTGGAATACGGTGAGGCGCATGTGGCGCTTCGGGCCGGACCCGCCCCGCAAGAGCCGGACAACGTGGTGCAACCCTTTGCCCGGCAGGACATCGCGCTTTATGCCCACAGGGATTACATCGCCGCACGGGGAAAGCCGGAAACGCTCGACGTGCTGGCAGAGCATGATTTCGTCGCACATGATGATCCGGACAATCGCGCGCCCTTTACCCAGTGGCTGCGCCGCACGGTACCTGCCGAGCAGGTCGTGTTTCGCGGTACGGACAGCCGGGTTCTCGAAGAGGCGGTTCTGGCGGGGGCCGGGATCGGGTTCATGGGCACCCGCGAGGCCAGCCAGTACGAGGCTCTGGTGCAGGTGCTGCCGCCAAAAGACGACTGGACTGCGCCGCTTTGGCTCGTGACGCATGTGGATCTGCACCGGACAGCAAAGGTGCAGGCCTTTCTTGCGCATCTCAAGAATTTTGCCGGAGAGGACTCCGCCCGGTGACAGGCCTGAGCCCGGCCTGGCAAGGGCATCTCGCAATGCTGGGCTTTGCGATGTGCGTGTCGGGCAGTTTCTCCCTTGGCGCGCAGGTGGCGCATGCCATGGACCCCGCTGCCATGACCGCAGTCAGGTTCGTCATTGCCGCCCTGGCCATGTGGGCGCTGGCATTGGGGTCGGGCGCGGTGACGCAGCAGGTGTTTCGGGCGCCCTGGCGCTACCTTGTCCTTGCCGCGCTCTACGCGATCTATTTCACCACCATGTTCGAAGCGCTGAAGACGGCCGACCCGGTCAGCCTCGCCGCGGTTTTCACGCTGAACCCGGGGTTGACGGCCTTGTTTGGCTACCTCGTGATGACCCAGCTGACCACGCCGCGGATGGCCTTGGCCATCGGGGTCGGGGCGCTGGGCACGCTTTGGGTGATCTTTCGTGGCGATCTGGAGGCTCTGCTGGGCTTTGACCTTGGTCGCGGCGAGGTCGTCTTTCTTTGGGGATGTGCTGCGCACGCGCTGTTTACGCCGGTCCTGCGGCGCTTGTCGCGTGGTGAACCGGCGCTGGCCTTCACCGCGATGATCCTGACGTCGGGGGCGGCCATTCTGATCCTGTGGTCCCTGCCGGAACTGATCGCCGTTGACTGGTCAGGCGTCAGCGCCTTTGTCTGGTGGGTGATCGTCTACTTGGCACTGGTGGCGACGGGGATGACCTTTCTCATCCTGCGCTTCGCCACGCTGCGACTGCCCTCGGCGAAGGTCATGGCCTACACATACCTCGTGCCGTCCTGCGTGATCCTGTGGGAAGTGGCACTGGGCCGCGGTGTGCCAGACGCGCTCGTCCTGCCCGGGGTGGGGCTGACGGTGCTGTCTTTGGCCCTGTTGTTAAAAGACGAACCGCGCGCCGGGTGAGGGGCTTCTTCGGTGCACGCATCGGGGCCGTGGCGCGTGATGGCCCTGAGCCGCAGGGCTGGTCAAATGCCGATCCGCACAGCCTGCCGAGGGCGAGGCGTCAAGAGTTTGTTAACCCGCTGGGTTTCCCCCTCCCTACCGCCCTCTACCCTTGGGCGATTCGCTTAAGACTCCGTTGCCTCGTCTTCAGCGGGCAGCTCTTGCTCTAGAAACCGCTCAAAGGCTTCGAGGTGCACGGGTTCGAACTGGCCAAACCCCTGCATCCAGACAGAGGCCGCGCGCAACGCATCTGGCTCCAGTTTGCACCATTTGACCCTCCCGCGCTTTTCCTGGCTGATCAGCCCGGCATTGGTCAGGACGCCCAGGTGTTTGGAGATCGCAGCCAGCGACATCTCGAATGGCTCTGCCACATCGGTCACGGCCATATCGTCCTCCAGAAGCATGTTCAGGATGCGTCGGCGTGTGGGATCGGCCAGGGCGGCGAAAACAGTGTCGAGTGTCGCGGACATGACAGGCACCTTGCGCGCGCGACCCGTCCCGTCAAGGGGGCAGCGCAGGGGAGAGCGACCGGCTGGTGTCCGGCAAGCCCTTGGATGGCGCATTCGAGAGACGCCAGCAGCAGGGCCATGAACGTGGTTGGTGGATACCTAACGCCAGACCGCAGGGGGCCGCGACTTGGCCAAATCCGAAAATCAACCACGGAGTTGAATATGCAATTGCAGCATGTTCGCGGGTCAAACCGGCTGCGGCGGTTTGACCGCTCTTTGTCGGGATGTGAAGAAGTGATTTATTTACAGATAGATAACATCAATCACGCGGCGGGTTTCTCTGCATTGACTCGATTGCCCCAGCCCCTTACCCCCTAGGCAACATTGATGGAGCCTGCCTGCGTGAGCGCGTCCGACCCAAAGCGAGAGCTGGAAGCTCTGGACGCCAAGCTCAAGGCCTTTCGCAAGGATCATGCGGAAGAGAAGCCCCATCAGGAAGAGCACTACTCTCAGGCGCAGGTGGCCTGGCGGATGGTGACGGAATTGGTGGCCGGGCTCGGGATCGGGTTTGGCATCGGCTACGGGTTGGACGTGCTGCTGGGCACCACGCCGTTCCTGATGGTCGTGTTTGTACTGCTGGGTATGGCTGCTGGCATCAACGTGATGATGCGGACAGCCAAGGAAGCGCAAGCGAAACAGGAGGCGGCCATGACCGCCGACCGCACGGGGCCGCAGGGCGGCACCGCGACAGTCAAAAGCGCCCCAGGCGCGACAGAAACAAGCGCCAGCGGCGCGAAGGCACGAACAGGCGCCCCGGGCGGCGCGGATGAGGGGATGAGAGATGGCGACTGAGACGCAAGGCTCCGATCACGCAGGCGAAGGCACCGCGCTGGTGTTCCACCCGATGGATCAGTTCATCGTCAAGCCGCTCTTCGGAGACGGCGCGGTGGGCATGTTCACCATCACCAACCTGACCTTCTGGCTGTTTCTTGCGATCCTTGCGGTTGTCGCGCTGATGGTGCTGGGCACGTCAAAGCGCGCGGTTGTGCCCACGCGCAGCCAGTCGATTGCGGAACTCGCGTATGGCTTTGTCTACAAGATGGTCGAGGATGTGACCGGCAAGGACGCCGTGCGTTTCTTTCCCTACATCTTTACACTGTTCATCTTTATTCTGTGCGCCAACTTTCTGGCGCTGATCCCGACCTCTTATTCGCCCACATCGATGATCGCCGTGACCGCCATCCTTGGCTTTGGCGTGTTCATCGTGGTCACGGTTCTGGGTTTCGTGCTGAACGGTGCCTCGTTCCTCAGCCTCTTCTGGGTGTCCTCGGCCCCGGCGCCGTTGCGCCCGGTGCTCGCCCTGATCGAGATCATCTCTTATTTCGTGCGCCCCGTGAGCCACAGCATTCGTCTGGCTGGCAACATCATGGCGGGCCACGCGGTTCTGAAGGTGTTTGCCGGCTTCGCCGTGATCACCGCCGTAGCGCCGCTTGCCATCTTTGGCATCGTGGCAATCTATGCTCTCGAAGTGCTCGTGGCCTTCATTCAGGCCTACGTGTTCACGATCCTGACCTGCGTCTACCTCAAGGACGCATTGCACCCGCATCACTGAAGGTTTGGTGCGGCGTGCCGCACCCTACAAGACAATCAACTTCCAATCGTAAGGAGAACTCATCATGGAAGGCGATCTCGCACATATCGGCGCAGGCCTGGCAGCAATCGGTTCCGGCGCAGCCGCAATCGGCGTGGGCAACGTGGCTGGCAACTTCCTGTCGGGCGCATTGCGCAACCCCTCCGCGGCTGCTGGTCAGACCGCAACACTCTTCATCGGTATCGCATTTGCAGAAGCGCTGGGCATCTTTGCCTTCCTCGTGTCGCTGCTGCTGATGTTCGCCGTCTGATCCACGGAACATAAAGATCCTTACGCGCGGGCGGTTCGCATAGCGGATCGCCCGATGTAAGACCCAGTTCCGACGGAGGACGACATGGCGACCGAAGAAGCCTACAAAGAAGATCTTGCCGGGGCCTGCGTTGACGCTGGCGGCAGCGCCATTGGCATGCCACAGCTTTGCAGCGACTGGATGGGCAACCAGGTGTTCTGGCTCATCATCACTTTGGTGGTGATTTACTTTATCTTGGCGCGCGTCGCTCTGCCCCGGATCGCATCTGTTCTGGCGGAACGTCAGGGCACCATCACAAGTGACATTGCCGCCGCCGAAGAGCTCAAGCGCAAGGCCGAAGAGGCCGAAGCCGCGTATGAGAAGGCGCTGGCCGATGCCCGCGCAGAGGCGCAGTCCATCGCACAGAAAACACGCGACGAGATCAAGGCCGATCTCGACGACGCATTGGCCACGGCTGACGCGGAAATTTCGGCAAAGGCAGCCGAATCCGAAAAGGCGATCGCAGAGATCCGCGAGAGCGCCATGGCCAATGTCGAGGCCGTCGCTTCGGACACTGCTGGTGCAATCGTGGCGGCATTGGGTGGGCAAACCGACGACGCGGCCGTGGCTGCGGCGGTTGGCGCCCAGTTGAAAGGGTAAGATCGATGAACAAGCTGATCCTCCCTGCTGCCGCGCTGGTCCTGATGACCTCCCCGGCATATGCAGCCAAGGGCCCGTTCTTCTCGCTTGGAAACACCGACTTTGTCGTTCTGGTCGGTTTCATCCTGTTCATCGCGGTCCTGATCTACTTCAAGGTGCCGGGCATGCTGGCCGGGTTGCTGGACAAGCGCGCCGAAGACATCCAGTCCGAACTGGATGAGGCCCGCCGCCTGCGCGAAGAAGCCCAGAGCCTTCTGGCGAGCTACGAGCGCAAGCACCGCGACATGCAGGAGCAGGCCGACCGCATCGTCGCGCATGCCAAGCAGGAAGCGGAAATGGCCGCCGAGCAGGCGAAGTCCGACATGAAGGACGCGATTGCGCGCCGTCTGGCCGCTGCCGAAAGCCAGATCGCCTCCGCCGAGGCCTCTGCCATCAAGGATGTCCGCGACCGCGCCGCAGCCGTTGCCATCGCGGCGGCCCGGGATGTGGTCTCGGCCCAGATGGACGCGGCCAAGGCCGGTGCCCTGATCGACGGCGCAATTGCCGAAGTGGGCGCCAAGCTGCACTGATCCATCCCGACCCTGAATTGCTTTGAGAAGACCCGGCGAATCCGTCGGGTTTTTTCGTGTCTGGCAAGGGCCAAAGAGGCGCGCGCGCGGCGGGTTGCCTTTCCTTGAGGTGCCACACAAGATAGACTGCCGCCCAACGAACCGCGGCAAACACGCGGTCATGGTAATGAGGGTTCGAGCGTGGCGCATATCATTGTTGTCGGAAACGAAAAGGGCGGGGCTGGAAAGTCGACGGTTGCAATGCATGTGGCCAGCGCTCTGGCCCGCATGGGGCACCGGGTGCAGACCCTGGACCTTGATCTGCGGCAGCGCAGCCTTGGCCGGTATCTGGACAACCGGGTGCATTTTCTGGACCAACAGCAACTGTCGCTGCCTTCACCTTTGCACACCTCCCTGCCAAATGTTGACAAGGACCGGCTCGCGCCCGGTGAGAACGCCAATGACCGCAAACTGAGCGAGGCGGTCGCACGCCTCGAAGACACCTGCGATTTCATCGTGATCGACTGCCCCGGCGCGCATACGCGACTTGCACAGGTGGCGCATTCTCTGGCTGACACGCTGGTCACGCCGATGAACGACAGTTTTGTCGACTTTGACCTGCTGGCACAGGTCGAAAGCGACGGAAGCACGATCAAGGGTCCCTCCGTCTATTCTGAGATGGTCTGGTCAGCGCGACAGGTGCGCGCGCAAGCGGGTCTGCCACCCATCGACTGGATCGTCCTGCGCAACCGGCTTGGCGCGCAGGCCATGATCAACAAGATGAAGATGGAAAAGGCTCTGGCGCGGCTGGCCAAGCGCATCGGTTTTCGCGTCGGCCCCGGTTTCTCTGAGCGGGTTGTGTTCCGCGAGTTGTTTCCGCGCGGATTGACCCTGCTGGATCTGAAGGATGTGGGCGTCGCCAAGCTGAACATCTCGAACGTGGCAGCCCGGCAGGAGTTGCGGGAACTGGTGAAGTCGTTGCGTCTGCCTGGGGTCGACGTGACGTTCTGAACGGTCTGTTTGCGCGGCGCCACTGGTCAGAGGCCAAGCGCGCTATACGTGTCGCCCTCAATCGCGGAGGCCCAAGTGATAAAAGACCCGTCCCCCCAGACCCCACCTCAGAAAGCGCCTTCGCCCAAATCGGGCATCGGCCCGACGCGCGGAGAGCTCAAGTTCCGGCTGGTCTTCAGCCTTGCCGGTCTGGCGATGCTGGCGGCGGTTGTTGTCTTTCGCGGCGTGCCCAATGGTCCGGCATTGGTCGAGGTCGTGGGCATCGCCGGGGCATTCTTTGGGGGTACAGCGGGGTGGACCCTGTGGAAGCTGTTTCACTCTGATTGATCGATGCATCTGATGTGCCTCCCGGCGCGCGGAAAAACTCTTGCGGCCGGGATGCGTCGTTAACGACTTGGTAACCATACTCGGTCAAATTGTAGGGGATGCGATTGTTTCCCGTCATCCTCCTGCTCGGCCTCGCCGCCTGCGACACGGCGGGGCCGGGTTTTTCGGGTTTGCACAAGGTCGTCCGGGAGGTGGATGGATCGACCTTTACGCTGCGCCGCAGGGGGCCGTTGGTTGAGGCCATTCGCACAAATCCGGAAATGTTGCCACGTTTTCAGACCATTGCTCCCAAGGCAGGCATCGCCGCGCAACAGGAAACCGGGTGCACGGCGGATTGGGTCATGGGCGACCCGGCCATGATGGTGATCGGTCTTGCATGCGACGGTCAGGGCGCCCCGAAAATGCCGCGTAAACCGCGCAGGTTCCATTGCGAATTGTTCTATGCGGGGCAAAATGTGCATGAGCTGGAATGCGCGTAACTCCTAGCCCGTTTGATCAATATGTGGTAGCAAACTGGGTGCGATCGGCCAGATACAGCGCAGGTGCGTTGACTCACCCACAGATCTGGCGCGATACTGGGCACCCGAATCCAAAGGCGGACCCGTGTATTTCAACAAGATCAGGCTGACCGGCTTCAAAAGCTTCGTCGATCCCACCGATCTCATGATCGCCAATGGGTTGACGGGGGTTGTGGGGCCGAACGGCTGCGGGAAATCCAATCTGCTGGAGGCGCTGCGCTGGGTCATGGGGGAAACGCGCGCAAAGGCCATGCGCGGCGGCGGCATGGAGGACGTGATCTTTGCCGGTGCGGCCACGCGCCCGGCACGGAGCTATGCCGAGGTTTGCCTGACCATCGACAACAGCGACCGGCTGGCCCCCGCGGGGTTCAACGACAGCGACCAGCTTGAGATCGTGCGTCGCATCACGCGCGATGTGGGCAGCGCCTACAAGGTCAACGGCAAGGATTGCCGGGCGCGCGACGTGCAGATGCTCTTTGCCGACGCGGCCACGGGCGCGCATTCGCCTGCCCTTGTGCGGCAGGGGCAGATCTCTGAACTGATCAACGCCAAGCCGAAGAACCGCCGCAAGGTGCTGGAGGATGCCGCCGGGATTGGCGGGCTCTACCAGCGTCGTCACGAGGCGGAGCTGAAGCTCCGAAGCACAGAGGCCAATCTGCTGCGCATTGATGATGTGGTGGAACAACTGGCGGGACAACTCGCACAGCTCGCCCGTCAGGCGCGGCAGGCGGCCCGCTACCGCGCCATTGGCGAGGATCTGCGTCAGGCCGAAGGGGTGCTGCTCTACACCCGCTGGCAGGAGGCTGCCGCTGCCTATGCCGAGGCGGAAACCGCGCTGAGAGAGGCCTCCACGGGCACCGCGCGCGCAGAGCGCACCGCACTGGAACAGGCGCAGATCCGTGGCGCAGCAGAAGAGGCCCTGCCGCCCCTGCGCGAAGAGGATGCCATTGCCGCCGCCGTCCTGCAGCGCCTTCTGGTACAGCGTGACACGCTCAGCGATCAGGAACGGCAGGCGGCGGAGCGGATCTCGACTCTGGCCAACCAGATCTCGCAGCTGAGCCATGACATCGAACGCGAAGAGGCCCTGAACCGCGACGCAGGCGACACGCTGTCGCGTCTGGAATGGGAATTGCAAGAGCTGGAAAAGGCGTCGGAAGGCCATGACGATCTGCTCGCCGACGCCCGGGAAGAGGCGCGCGAAGCGGCGGAGATCCTTCAGGCTCGGGAAACCGATCTGGGGCAATCGACCGAAGATGTCGCCCGGCTTGCTGCGCGTCACCAGTCGGCACAGCGCTATTTGTCAGACTGCCAAAAGACACTGTCGCGTGCGGACGCGGATGCGCAAAAGGCCCGCGACGGGGTCGCGCAGGCCCGGAACAGCCTGTCAGACAGCACGGGCACGGCCGCCCATGCCCAGACATGCCTGCACGAGGCGCAGTCCATGGCCGCCCGTGCCGAAGCGGTGCTGGCCGAAGCTGAAAGCGCCCGGGCCGAAACGCAGGCCCGCGAGGCAGAGGCGCGCGCAGAACGGTCCGAGGCGGAGGGCGAGATGAACGCGCTGAGCGCCGAGGTTTCGGCCCTTGCCCGCCTCCTGGACCGCGACACCGCCGAGGGCGGTCAGATTCTTGATCGTTTGCAGGTGGAGCAGGGCTTTGAAAAGGCTCTGGGCGCCGCCTTGGCGGATGATCTGCGCGCGCCCGAAGTGTCCGGGGACGGACCAACCGGCTGGGTGGTTCTGCCGGCTTATGACCACTCTCAACCCTTGCCGACAGGGGTGACCTCGCTGGCGCAGCATGTGTCCGTGCCGGACGTTCTGTCCCGGCGCCTTTCGCAGATCGGGCTGGTCGCGGCGGATGACGGGCCGCGCCTGCAGATGGACCTGCGCCCCGGTCAGCGCCTCGTGTCGCTGGAAGGCGACCTCTGGCGCTGGGACGGCTTTCGCGCATGGGCGGAGGATCAGCCCTCCACCGCCGCGCTGCGGCTGGAGCAACTCAACCGCCTCGAAGGGCTGAAACAGGAAATGGCGACCGCGCAGGCCCAGTTGGATGGCACGCGTGCGGCCCATGTGGCCCTGCAGGCCCGGTTGTCGGATCTTTCGCTGGCGGACAAGACTGCGCGCGAAGCCCGGCGCGAGGCAGATGCCGCTGTCACTGCTGCCTCCCGCATGTTGAGCCGCGCCGAAGCGGATCGCGACATGGCGGAAGGCAAGCTCGACAGCGCCACGCGGGCCGTTCAGCGTTTTGAGACAGAGATCGCAGAGGCGCGCGCCCAAAGCCGCGAGGCAGAAACCGCGCTGGCCGATCTGGCCGACCTCGACGAAGCCCGCAGCGCCGCGGAGGACATCAAGTTGACGGTTGAGGCGGCCCGCCTGACCATGATGACCCGTCGCGCCGCCGCCGACGAATTGTCCCGCACGGGCAAGGCCCGCACCGCCCGTGCGCAACGCGTGACAAAGGAATTGTCGGGCTGGCGCCTGCGTCTTGATACCGCCGAAAGCCGCGCCCGCGAACTCGCCGCCCGCAAGGACGAGGCCGAGGCCACGCTGGAAGAGGCAGCCGAGGTGCCCGAGGCACTGGCCGACAAACGCGGCGCGCTTTCCGAGGCGATAGACGTGGCCGAAGACCGCAAGGCGGCCTCTGCCGATGCCCTGATCGCCGCCGAGAACGCCCTGCGCGCCGCCGTCGCAGCAGAGCGCGATGCCGAGCGCGCCGCCAGTGACGCGAGGGAAAGCCGCGCCCGCGCAGAGGCACAGGCACAGGCCGCCCAAGACGGTCGCACCGCCGCCGAATCCCGCATCGCGGACGATTTGTCCACCACGCCTCAGGCGCTGTTGGAAATGCTTGGCGTCCTGCCCGAAGAGGTCCGGGCCACACCGGCCATAGAGGCCGAGGTCAACCGCCTCAAACGCGCGCGCGATGCCTTGGGCGCCGTCAATCTACGCGCCGAAGAGGACGCCAAAGAGGTCCAGGCAGAGCACGATCTCCTCGTCTCCGAAAAGGAGGATCTGGAAGGCGCGATCAAGACCCTGCGCACCGGCATCGCCAGTCTCAACCGCGAAGGCCGTGAACGCCTGCTCACCGCCTTTGAGCAGGTGAATGCCAATTTCACGATGCTGTTCACGCATCTCTTTGGCGGGGGTGAGGCCAACCTTGTCATGGTCGAAAGCGATGATCCGCTCGAAGCCGGGCTGGAGATCATGTGCCAACCGCCGGGCAAGAAGCTGTCGGTCCTGTCGTTGCTCTCTGGTGGCGAGCAGACCCTGACCGCGCTCGCGCTGATCTTTGCGGTATTTCTCGCCAACCCCAGCCCGATCTGCGTGCTCGACGAGGTGGATGCCCCGCTGGATGACGCCAATGTCACACGCTTCTGCGACATGCTGGACGAGATGTGCCGCCGCACCGACACGCGGTTTCTCATCATCACGCACCACGCGGTGACCATGGCCCGCATGGACCGGCTGTTCGGCGTCACGATGCAGGAACAGGGCGTCAGCCAACTTGTATCCGTTGACCTCAAGCGCGCGGAAAAGCTGGTCGCCTGAACGCGCGGTACGGATGCCGTTGCGCTCGATCCCGTCCGCTTGCCCAGACGGCACACGCAGGGTCGCGGGAACGTGACACGGTCGCCCGCACCGGCAGGCTAAAGTAACGCCATGAGATGGATCCTTGCCCTGCTGCTCGCCAGCCCCGCCTTCTTCCCGCAACCCGCCGCAGCCGATGGGTTTGCCCTGCAAGAGGGAGATGCGCCCTTCGCCCGGGAGGCCATGATCTCGCGGCTCTCCGGCGAGATCCTGACATTCTACGACAATGGCAAGTCGCGCTACTACGCCGACGGGCGCTACAGCTACACCTACGATGGTGATGTCCGCGAAAGCGCAGGTGGCTATTGGCAGGTCCGCGAAGATGGTGTTGTCTGCGTCGAGTTCATCACCGGGCATGCGCGCTGTGACCAATATGTCCAGAACGGCGCCCGCCTGATCCTGCTTGACCAAAAGGGTGATCGGTATCCGGTTCGCCCGCAACCCTGACAACGGCCAAAGGCTGTCATGACCAACCAACCCCGGATCAAACTGGTGGGCCTCACCATAGTGGTGATGATCGCTTTTGCGGCCAACTCCGTCCTGAACCGCGCAGGCATTGCGCTGGGTGGTCTCGATGCAGTGGTGTTTGGCGCGGTGCGCCTGGCCGCCGGGGCCCTCACGCTGCTCGCGCTCTGTGCGCTGCAGGGACGTGTTGTGACCTGGGTGGATCCGGGTCGGCGCACCGGCGTCCTCAGCTTGATCGTCTACATTTTCGGGTTTTCGCTGGCCTATGTGCAACTCGACGCCGGGCTCGGCGCGCTGCTGCTCTTCGGTGCGGTACAAGTCACCATGTTCGCCGCCGCGGTCCTCACCAAAGAGCAGATCCCGCCTTTGCGAGATCGGA
>JBELMB010000259.1:0-6496 GCA_042088665.1 Sagittula sp. | reverse complement strand
TCTGCCCGTGACGTCCCTCCGCCAGAAAGGCATCAAGCCGCGGCCTCGCCTCCGGAATGTCTCCCGGACGGCAGATCCTGCACGCCGAGAACCCCTCCAAAAGGGCCCGGCCCTTCAACTCTCGCGTCAGTGCCGTCATATCCCCGGATGTCCCGTCTCAGACCGCCGCCGCTGGAACAGAGCGCCCACGGGACGGCGGGCGGGGCGATGTGCCCCTGCACGAGCGTCCGCCCGGCGGCTCAGAAATCCAGATCCGCATAATGCGCCGGCGGCAGGAAACCGGGCACCTGGTCGGCGAGGATCGACCGAAAGGCAGGCCGCGACTTGATCTTCGCGTACCAGTCCTTCACCACCGACGACCGGTTCCAGTCCACATCCGAAATGTAGTCCAACGCAGAAAGATGCGCCGCAGCGGCAAAATCCGCCAGCGTCATCGCATCCCCCGCCAGCCATCTGCGGTGGTCCAGCAGCCATGCCATGTAATCAAGGTGATACTTCACCGCCTTGGCCCCGGACTTCACATTGCCTGAATCGGGAAATCCCGCCTTCATGACCTTCTTGTTCACCCGCTCGTACAACAGCTTCGAGGTCACTTCGTTGTGGAACTTGTCGTCAAACCACCCCACCAGCCGCCGCACTTCATAGCGGGCATCCGCACCACGCGGCATCAACGGCGGGTCGGGATACTTCTCCTCGATCCACTCGCAGATCGCGGCGCTCTCGGCCATGGTCTTGCCGTCCACGCGCAACACCGGCACTTTTGCACCCGGATTGCGGCGCAGGAAATCGGGATCCTTCTCCCAGTACCGCTCCTCGACCAGTTCGCACTCGATCTTTTTCTCAGCGAGGCTCAGTCGAACCTTGCGGCAAAAGGGCGAAAGGGGCACGTGGTAGAGCTTTGCCATCAGAGGCTCGGATCCTATACGAATTGGCGGTCTGTCCTATGTGCCGCACAAACTGATGCGATTCAACGTCTGTCACGCGCAGGCTTTCCCCCTTGGTGACGAATCCTGGCCCGTGACGCCCTCGCGGCCAGCTTGAAACCGGCAATCACCCCTCTTCGAAACAGGCCGCCCGCCCGTCCCGGGCAATCGTCGCGGCGCCATCCTCGACCGAGGCCGCCCTCTGGCGCAAACCACCGGACAGACGGGCCGCGTCGCGCCGCTTGGGGCTGGGCAGCACAACCGCGAGCCGTGCCGCCTGCCCGGGCGTCAGACGGTCGGGCGGCACGTCAAAATAATGCCGCGCCGCTGCGTCGATCCCAAACACACCCTCGTCAAATTCCGCTATGTTGAGATAGACCTCAAGGATCCGGCGCTTTGACCAGATGCCCTCGACCAGCGGGGTCATCCCCGCCTCCATGGCCTTGCGCACCCAGGACCGCCCCTGCCAAAGATAGGCGTTCTTGACCACTTGCTGGCTGATCGTGCTGCCGCCGCGCCGCGCGCCCGACGAGATGGCCGCACGGATCGCATCCATGTCAAAGCCCCAATGGGCGCAGAAATTGGCATCCTCCGCCGCCACGACAGAACGCGCCATCACCGGCGCCACATCCTCGATGTCGACCCATGCGCGCGTCACTCCGCCCAAACGGCGCGATTCCGTCCAGATCGTATGCGTCGTCGGCGGATTGATCACCGCGTAGAACGCAACCGCCGCCAGAACCAGCGCCACCCCGATCACCACCAGCCGCAGAACAAGACGCCGGAGACGGCGCAAAAGGCCGAGCTTCGGTTTGGTCGTGCTCTTGCGTTTGGACGTGCTGCGTTTTGCCCGCTTGCCTGCCATCGGCGCTCTCTTGCCTGCTCGCCTGCAGTAGGCCATGCGACGCGCCCTGCCGCAACAGTTAACGGGGCGGTCAGCACCGCTCTGCATCGAGAGACTGCCGGAACCCGTTCAGGACGCGTCATTTTGATCAACAGCGCACCATCTGCGAACCGCCCCGGCCTGTCCTGCGACTGGGGTAGAGGTCGGGGGACACCACGGCGAAAACAAACTCATCCCCCCTGCGACACGGGCCATGGGCGCAGCCCGCGCAGCGACAGCCCCGAACGGGCGCCCCAAGTGGTCTGTGGGGTTTGAGGGCGACACTGTCTTCATCGGCTTCAATTTCGCTTGGCTCAAATTCGCCTGATCCAAATGTTTCAGGCCCATTTCAGGCACATTTCCGGCCCACATCAAACAAGTCTCAGGCCCAACTCAAGCAGTTCTCAGGCCCGGCCCCCTTCAGAGGAAAGCGCCCGCGCCGAGACCCCGAGGGTTTCCAGCGCCGCCTCCCACTTGTTTCCGTTCGGCAGGTCAAAGACCAACCGAGGTGAGGTGTCACAGACCAGCCAGCCGTTCTCGGCGATTTCGCCCTCCAGCTGCCCCGGCCCCCAACCCGCGTAGCCCAACGCCATCAGCCATTTCGACGGCCCTGCGCCGCGGCCCAGATCCTCAAGGATGTCCAGCGTGGCGGTCATGTGCAGATCATCGCGCACTTCCATCGTGGTGACGACCGATGAATAGTCCGGCGAATGCAGCACAAAGCCGCGGCCCATCTCGACCGGTCCACCGAAATAGACCTGACGTCCCGACAGGTCCGCGGGCATCTCGATCGACAATTGCGACAGCAGGCTGGGCATGTCGACGTCCTTGCTGGGCTTGTTGATGATCAGCCCCATCGCGCCTTCATCGGAGTGGTCGCACATGAAGACGACGCTCAGCGCAAACCGTGGGTCGCCCATCCCCGGCATTGCAATCAGCAAACGCCCGGTCAGGTTGGTCGCTTCGCCGCTTTTCGCCGCTGTCATACAAACACCTCCAGCTGGCCTTCAGTGTGCGCGCTCGCCCCGTCTGGCGCAAGGGGATGCCCAATTCACCGGCACAACAGTGACGCAGGACGGCAACCACACGGCGCTCTCACCGCTTGGTGACTTCCCTTTCCGGGACGAACCGGGCATGTCAAAGGGCATGAAACCACTCGCTTTCCTTCTGCTGACCCTGCCCGGCCTCGCACAGGCGCAATCCATTGACGACATGGTCGAGGCCGACCTGCGGCCCGGCTGGCGCTTGCCCAATGGCGACCACATGGCCGCCCTGCATCTGCAACTGGCGCCGGGATGGAAGACATACTGGCGCACCCCCGGAGACGCGGGCATCCCGCCCACCTTCGAATGGCGCGGCGCGCGCAACACGCAGGACGTCAACGTGGTCTGGCCCACGCCAGAGGTGTTCTGGCAGTCGGGCATGCGGTCCATCGGCTATGACGGCGACGTTGTGCTCCCGCTGCGCGTGGCGACCCGCAACCCGGGCAAGGACGCGCGCCTCGGTGGCACCATCGAGATCGGCATCTGCAAGGACATCTGCATCCCGCATCGGCTGCGCCTCACGGCCATCCTGCCCGCGGACCGCAAGAAACCCGACCCGATCATCGCCGCGGCCCTCGCCGACCGTCCCTTCGATGCCGAGGACGCTGGCGTGCGCGACGTGACCTGCACGATCTCTGCGCAAAGCCGCGGCATGGGTCTGAACATCACCATCGACATGCCCCCGGGCACCGGGCGCGAGGAAACCGTGGTTGAAATGGCCAACCCGGAGCTTTGGGTGGGGGATCCCACAACCGCATGGGAAGGCGGGCAGCTCGTGGCGCGCACGACGGTGTCACATGTCTCCGGCAACAGCTTTGCCATGAACCGCTCAGAGGTGACGATCACGGTGCTGGGTGGACGCATGCCGGTCGAAATCATCGGCTGCTGATCCTCCAAGGGATCTGGCCCCGCACCTGACGATGCGACCTGTTCCAGCGAAGGCTTCAGGCCCCGGCGAGGCCCCGGCGCCCTGCTCCGATGCCCTGCCCAACTGCGACGGGCAAGGCGCGCTGTGTTGGCAAACCAGAGGTCCTCGAACAGCCCGAAACAGGCTCAGGCGCCCTGCGCTGCCCCTTTGGCCCGCGCGGGACGGACCAGTGTCAGCAGCGCCGCGACGATGTAGAGTACCGGCACCAGCACCGTCACCCCGGCAAAGAACAGCGCCATGGCCAGACCGACCTGCGAGGCCTCGGCCCAACCTTCGCGCAGCAACAGCATGTCGGGCAGCACGCCCTGCCATGCCACATGCCCGATGGTCGCCGCCAGCCAGCCCAGCACCAGCGCCAAGCCCAGCCCCAGCGTGCCCCGCACCAAGGGCGCAGGCGCGCGCAACCCGCGCCGAAACGCCTGCCAGGACCGGCCCACGTCATGCTGGATGGCCACCAGCGAGGGCACCACCATCAACACGAGGATCATCCCGAAGCCCAATCCGTAAACCAGCGTGATCACCGTCGGCTTGAGGAACTGCGCCTGACTCGACCGCTCGTACAGCAGCGGCGCCAGCCCAAGCACCGTGGTGGCGGTGGTCAGAAAGACCGGGCGCAAGCGGTCCGATGCCCCGTCGATGATCGCCGCAATGATCCCTCGGTCCTTTGCATACTCGTCGATCTGGGTCACCAACACGATGGAATCGTTGATGATGATCCCGGTCATCCCCAACAGCCCGACAACCGTGAACATGCTCAAAGGCACGTCCCACAGCCAATGTCCGTAAATCGTTCCCACCAGCCCAAAGGGAATGATCGCCATCACGACCAGTGGCCGCGACCAGCTGGCAAAGACCCATGACAGCACGAGATAAATCCCGATCAGCACAAGGATCAGACCGGTGCGCGCGTCTGACAGAAAGCGGTTCTCCTGCTCCGAGAGGCCCGAGAATTCATAGCCGATCTGCCGGGAATCGGCGATGGCGGGCAGGATCTCGTCCTGCAACCGTTCCATGATCTCGGTCGCCCGCGCCGGATCATCCTCCGAGATATCCCCCGTCACCGAGATCAGCCGCAGCCCGTTTTCCCGCCGCACGGTCGAAAACCCGGTACGCCGCTCGACGCTGACGATATCGGCCAGCGGCACATAGGCCCCTTCGGGCGTGCGCAGCATCATGCGTTCCATGAAATCCGCGGTCAGCTCGCCCTCCGGCAGCTCGACCCGGATTTCCGCAGACCGCAGGCCCGCCGGATAGGTCGCCGCTTCGATGCCGCCCAGACGGTTGCGCAGCACGCGCCCCAGCCCGTCGATGTCAAAGCCCAGCGCACGCCCCTGCGGCGTCAGCTCAAGGATCAGCTCTTCCTTGTCATACGACAGGTTGTCCTCAACAGCGGAGACCTCCGGGAATTGCGCCACGGCCGTCTTCAGATCCTCGGCGGCGGCCTTCAGAACATCCGCCCCCGCGCCAAAGAACATCACGTCCAGCGCATCGCCCCCCGGACCGGACCGCCAGCCCCGGAACGAGATCGTCTCGACCAGCGGGTGGCGCGGCACGCGGTCCTGCAACTCTCCGACAAAGGCAAAAGAGGAATAGGGCCGCAAATCCGCATCGATCAGCTCGATCGAGATGCCGCCAAGCTGGTCGGCATCCTTGCTGTCCGTGCCCGAAAGCCCGCGCCCTGCGTTGCCGCCCACTTCGGCCATGACATAGTCCAGCGGGTTGCGGCCATAGCGTTGTTCATACTCCAGCCCCAGATCCTCTGCCGCTTTCTGGAACGACCGCATCTGCGCCAGCGAATCCTCACGCGTGGCCCCCGGCGCCATGGCAAAGTTCCCGGTGACAGACCCCCGCTCCGGCGCGTTGAAGAACCGCCACTGCACGTCACCCCCGATGAACAGCACCATCTGCGTCGACAACAGCACCGTCACCGCGGCCAGCGTCACGTAACGCGCCGTGATCACCATCCGCATCATCGGCCGGAACAGCGCGTCGCGCACCCAGCGGAACCCGCGGTTCACAAGGTCAGAGGCCATGTCGATGCTGTTGTCCGACAGCGTCATCAGCAAGGCCTGACGCGGACCCGCAGGCATCATCAGCAACCGCAGCGTGACCGTCGCCGCCACCGCAACAGCCAGCGCGCCCAGCATGACAAAGCCCTGCGCAAAGAGCGCCGCGCGCGTGGCCACGGCATCGGTCTGAAGCGTGCTCAACGCCTCAGGCACAGCGCCAAAGACCGACCAGCTGCCCGCCACGGCACCCGGCAGCGACAGCGCCCCAAGCACTGCGAGACAGACCAGCAGAACGCCCACGATGGTCACACCGATCACCCCGCCAATCGCCCGCGCGAGGCTGAAACTGCGCTGCACCCGCGGCTTCAGCGCATGGGCCATGTGGTTGGGCAGGATCAGGAAACACTCTACCAGCGAGGCGATCAGCACCACGATCACGGTAAACGGGATATCCCCGATCAAATCGCCAAAGCGCCCGCCGATGGCCGTCAGTCCAAAGAAGGCAATGACCGTCGTGATGGTCGCCGAGAACACCGGCAGCGCCATGCGCTGCGCCGCCCGTTCCGCCGCCTCATAGGGGCCAAAGCCCCGCCTTCGGGCGAGGTGATCCGCGTGTTCCCCGACCACAATGGCGTCATCCACCACGATCCCCAGCGTGATGATCAGCGCAAAGAGCGAGATCATGTTCAACGTCAGACCCGCCACATACG
>JBELMB010000048.1:0-31617 GCA_042088665.1 Sagittula sp. | reverse complement strand
CGGGCCAGCGCGGGCTGGTGCTGATCGACCGTTCGGAGCTGTACAAAGGACGTCCTGTCAAGCACCTCACCGAGGGCCTGACCAAAAAGGGCGGACGGAACAACACCGGACGTATCACGGCACGCCGCCGCGGTGGCGGGGCGAAACGCCTCTACCGGATCGTGGACTTCAAGCGGAACAAATTCGACGTCAACGGCATCGTTGCGCGGATCGAATATGACCCCAACCGTACCGCATTCATCGCGCTGATCCAGTATGACGATGGCGAACAGGCCTACATCCTCGCGCCGCAGCGCCTGGGCGTCGGTGACAAGGTCATTGCCTCGGCAAAGGCTGACATCAAACCCGGCAACGCAATGCCCTTCTCGGGTCTGCCCATCGGGACAATCGTGCACAACATCGAGCTGAAGCCCGGCAAGGGTGGCCAGATCGCGCGCGCCGCAGGCACCTACGCCCAGTTCGTGGGTCGTGACGGTGGCTATGCGCAGATCCGCCTCAGCTCTGGCGAACTGCGCCTCGTGCGTCAGGAGTGCATGGCAACGGTTGGCGCGGTCTCGAACCCCGACAACTCGAACCAGAACCTCGGCAAGGCCGGGCGCGTCCGCCACATGGGCAAGCGTCCCTCCGTCCGCGGTGTCGTCATGAACCCGATCGACCACCCGCACGGTGGTGGTGAAGGCCGGACCTCTGGTGGTCGTCACCCGGTGACACCCTGGGGCAAGCCGACCAAGGGCAAGCGCACCCGCAACACCAACAAGGCCTCGCAAAAGCTGATCATCCGCTCGCGCCACGCCAAGAAGAAGGGGCGGTAATCCATGGCACGCTCTGTTTGGAAGGGCCCCTTTGTGGACAGCTATGTCCTCAAGAAGGCCGAGAAATCCCGCGAGTCGGGCCGCAACGAGGTCATCAAGATCTGGTCGCGCCGCTCCACCATCCTGCCGCACTTCGTGGGCCTCACCTTTGGCGTCTACAATGGCAAAAAGCATATCCCGGTGAATGTTTCCGAGGATATGATTGGCCAGAAATTCGGCGAATATGCTCCGACGCGCACCTACTACGGTCACGCGGCGGACAAGAAAGCCAAGAGGAAGTAAGCCATGGGCAAGGATAAAAATCCCCGCCGCGTGGCGGACAACGAAGCGATGGCAAAGCTGCGCATGCTGCGCACCAGCCCGCAAAAGCTGAACCTCGTTGCCGGACTGATCCGCGGCAAGAAGGTGGACCGGGCCCTGACCGATCTGACCTTCTCCAAGAAGCGGATCGCACAGGACGTGCGCAAGTGCCTGCAGTCCGCCATTGCCAACGCCGAGAACAATCATGGTCTCGACGTGGACGAACTGGTGGTCGCAGAGGCCTATGTCGGCAAGAACCTTGTCATGAAGCGTGGTCGCCCCCGGGCGCGCGGTCGCTTTGGCCGGATCAACAAGCCGTTCTCTGAACTCACCATCAAGGTGCGCCAGGTTGAGGAGCAAGCCTAATGGGTAACAAGACCAATCCGATCGGCATGCGTCTGCAGATCAACCGCACCTGGGACAGCCGCTGGTACGCGGACACCAAGGACTACGGTGACCTGCTGCTGGAAGATCTGCGTATGCGCGACTTCATCCACGAAGAGTGCAAGCAGGCCGGCATCGCCCGCGTGATCATTGAACGCCCTCACCGCAAGTGCCGCGTGACTGTTCACACGGCGCGTCCGGGCGTGATCATCGGCAAGAAAGGCGCAGACATCGAAGTTCTGCGCAAGAAGCTGGCCTCGATGACTCCGTCCGAGTTGCACCTCAACATCGTTGAAGTGCGCAAGCCGGAGCTTGACGCTCAGCTGGTTGGCGAAAGCATCGCGCAGCAGCTGGAACGCCGGGTGTCTTTCCGTCGCGCCATGAAGCGCGCGGTTCAGAACGCCATGCGTATGGGTGCCCTTGGCATCCGTGTGAACGTCGCGGGCCGTCTCGGCGGCGCGGAGATCGCGCGGACCGAATGGTATCGCGAGGGCCGCGTGCCCCTGCACACCCTGCGTGCCGACATCGACCACGCTGCGATCAAGGCCACGACGCCCTATGGCATCATCGGCATCAAGGTCTGGATCTTCAAAGGCGAGATCATGGAGCACGATCCGTCGGCGCGTGATCGCAAATCGCAAGAGATCCAGGACGGTCCTGCGCCACGTGGCGCTGGTGGTGGCCGCCGGGATAATCGGGGGTAATCATGCTTCAGCCGAAACGCACAAAATTCCGCAAGATGTTCAAGGGCCGCATCAAGGGTGATGCCAAGGGCGGCTCCGACCTGAACTTTGGCACCTACGGTCTGAAGGCAACCCAGCCTGAGCGCGTGACCGCGCGTCAGATCGAAGCGGCCCGTCGTGCCATGACCCGCCATATGAAGCGTCAGGGCCGTGTCTGGATCCGCATCTTTCCGGATGTGCCCGTGACAGCCAAGCCCATCGAAGTGCGTATGGGTAAGGGTAAAGGCTCTGTTGACCGGTGGGTCTGCAAGGTAAAGCCCGGCCGCGTCATGTTCGAAATCGATGGCGTGAATGACGAGGTTGCCCGCGAGGCGCTGCGTCTGGCCGCGATGAAACTGCCGGTGAAAACCCGCGTGGTGGTCCGCGAGGACTGGTAAGCCGCGCAAGCGCTTTCCGGGCACCTTCGAGTCCTGTTGAGATAGAAAACCCCCGTCGCACCCGCGGCGGGGGTTTTCATTTCCCGGGTGCCACGGCTGTTTGTCGTGGTGTCGTGGTGTCGTGGTGTCATGGGTTGTCACCTCGAAAAAATGCGCGCTGGGCGGGCTTGCCAAGGGCGCGCTTCCCTTGTCGGTTGCCAAGGGCTAGTCTTCGGGAAAACCGTGAGGTCAGCAGGCATGCTCAACCGTCTTGTCGGGGCGCTTTCTCTCTACGTGTCGCGTGCGGCGGACCGGGGAAACCCGCTGGCGCAAAGGCTGGTCGCGCGCGCGTTGCGCCAGGCCTATGATGCAATCCCGCAAAGCTCTCCGATCGCGCGGGGGGAATTCCTGATCCCGGATCCTGATCGCGCGCCGCTTGATGATGACGAGGACGACGACAGCGGGCCGGAGGGCTGTGTCCCTCTGGTGCCCGCGCCCGTCACCGAAGCGGACCTCGTGGGCCAGACCGTCGAGGATCTGGCCACTTCGCTTGGGTCCTACGGCCTCGGGGGGTACGGATTCTTCGGCCTGCTGCTGGCGGACCGTTGGCTGATCGTGCCGATCCACAACGCGCCGCAGTGGATTGCGCTCGATGGCCGCATGCTGGAGGATCTGACCGGTGTTGTGCCGGACCCTTGGATCCGGAACGGGGACGACCGCGCCTTGATCCGGCGCCTGCGCGGGGCGCGCATCACCTCCGCCACGCTGAGCGCCAAGGGCATGGCGCTGCGCTTTGACAACGGGGCAGGGTTGCGCATCGACGACGATCCCAAGACGCGGCCCGTGTTGCCCGGCAACGGCCGATTGCGGGCGTTCCTGCCCGAGGACAACTTGCAGGACGCGCTTTTCTTCAGCCCCTCGGGAGAGATCTATCTATGACCCAGCCACCGAACCCCATCGCCGACACCAAGGGCATGATTGCCGGCATGTCGCCAGAACGCCAGCCGGGGCGTTTCGTGTTCTGTTCGGTCCCGGAGGCGCAGCGCACCCTCGCGACAGAGCGCGCCCTTGCCAGTTTTCGCGAACCCGAGGGGCTGTCCGTGCTGCTGCCGGTTGCCGAGGCGGAGGCATTGGGGCTGGCCGTCGCGCATCCCATGGCGCAGATCACGCTCAAGGTTTACTCGGCGCTCGATGGCATCGGTCTGACGGCAGCCGTGGCAACCCGGCTGACCGAACACAAGATCCCCTGCAATGTCATCGCGGCGACCCTGCATGACCACGTCTTTGTCCCTGAAACCATGGCTGATGCCGCGGTGCAGGCGCTCGAGGCGTTGCAGCAAGAGGCCGCGGGTCCGGACTGATGGTGGCCTGCGGCGCCATCAACCTCGAATCCGCGGCCCGGCTTGGCTAGAACCAGGGTCAGACCCCGCGCGCCCCCCGGGCGCAGACGCAAAGCACAAAGGTACGTTTCAATGGCCCAGATCACGTCTCTATTTGCCACGCAACTCTACCGGGCCGCGCTTGGCGGGCCCGATGCGGTGGACATGGCAGAGCTGGAAGCCTCTTGCTATTCCATCGCAGAGGATGACGAGGCCGGTCAGGAGTGGTGCGAAACGCAGGGCTATCCGGGGTATACGTCCTATGCCTCGCTGACCGATTTGCCGTGGCGCTTTCCGATCTTTGCCGACCTTGTCAAAGTGCTCGACACGCATGTTGCGGCCTTTGTGGCGCAACTGGATTTCGATCTGGGTGGCCGTAAGGTCGTGCTGGAAGACATCTGGATCAACATCCTGCCACCCGGCGGCACGCATTCCGGCCACATCCACCCGCATTCGGTGATCTCTGGCACGACGTATATTGCCATGCCGGAGGGCGCCTCCGCGCTGAAGCTGGAGGATCCGCGCCTTGCCATGATGATGGCTGCACCGCCCCGCAAATCCGACGCATGCGAGGCGCTGAAGCCGTTCCTTTACGTGCAGCCCGATGTGGGTGAGGTCCTGTTGTGGGAGAGTTGGTTGCGTCACGAGGTGCCCATGAACATGGCCGACGAAGAGGAGCGCATCTCGGTCAGCTTCAACTATAAATGGGCTTAGGACGCCGGGCCAGCAGCCGGGCCAGCAACAGGACCAGCAACAGCATCTGAAGCCAGTGCCGCAGGCTTTCGCGCGCCTCATCCCTGTCAAAGCCCGCTGTCTTGCCCCGGGCTTGTGGCGCAAAATCCCGAATTGAGGCCGGAAAAACCACCAGCGCATTCATTTGACTAGGGCGAAGCAAAAGTGAAATGCTACCGCTTAGGCAGATAAAGTGAGGATTGGTACATGGCATTGCAGATCATCGGCGCTGGGTTTGGCCGCACGGGCACGGAGTCCATGAAACGCGCGTTGGAGATCCTCGGGTACGATCCTTGCTACCACATGTACGAAGTGATCCCCCATCCGCAGCGCTACAAGATCTGGCAGGAGATCTATGACGGGGTCCGTGTCCCGGATTGGGATGCGGTCTTTGACGGGTTTCACGCCACGGTGGACTGGCCGGCGGCCCGCTATTGGCGCGAGCTGGCCGCGCATTATCCAGAGGCCAAGATCCTGCTGACCGTGCGCAGTTCCGAAAGCTGGTACGCCAGCATGGACAAGACCGTCCTCACGTTTCTGCGCAATCTGGAAAAGACCGAGGGTCTGGGCCCCCGCCTGCGCAGAGACATCTTCGAGGGCAATGTGCACGACAAGGACCACGTCATCGCCATCTACGAGCGCAACATCGCGCAGGTGCAGGCGGCCTTTGGTGCGGACCGGCTGCTAACCTACGAGCTTGGCTCCGGTTGGGATCCGCTTTGCCGTTATCTGGGCAAGCCGGTGCCGGATGTGGACTTCCCCAATCGCAACAAGAGTGCGACGTTCCATGCCAGCGATGCGGACCTCGCCGCAAGGCGCAGCAACGCTGGTAGGGGCTAGGCCCAGATAGCGCTTGCGCGATAGGCCCTTTGGGTCTATGCGAACGCTTCATCCACGGACTCCACCGGAATCAGGGTGACCTTGCAAGCCTCGCTGGCAAGGGCCCTCCGGTGATTGTTGTTGAAAAGGAGAGGCGCATGAACGCCCAGGAACTCCGTGACAAGACCCCGGACGAACTCCGGGACCAGCTTGTCCAGCTGAAGAAAGAAGCGTTTAACCTGCGCTTCCGTATGGCCACCGGTGAGGTGCAGAACCCCGCGCGTGTCCGCGAGGTCCGCCGCGAGGTGGCCCGCATCAAGACCATTCTGACCGAAAAGGCCACTGCGGCCGCATCCGTGGAGGCGTAAGACGATGCCCAAACGAATCCTTACAGGCACCGTGACCTCCACCGCCAATACCCAGACCGTGACCGTTCAGGTCGTGCGTCGATTCAAGCACCCGGTGCTTCAGAAGACGATCAAGAAGTCGAAGAAGTACCGCGCCCACGACGAAGCCGAACAGTTCAACGTGGGGGATCAGATCCAGATCCGGGAATGCGCGCCGAAGTCGAAGACCAAGCGCTGGGAAGTCATGACCGAGGAAATGATCGCAGAGCATGCCGCGCTGCGCGAGGCGGCTGGCAAGGCCGCTCAGCAAGCCCAAGCAGAAGCAGAAGCCGCCTCCTGAGAGGGGCACACGGGGCCGCCATCGCGGCCCCGTTGATATTCGAAACCCCCGGATCAATGCCTCTTAGCGAGCGGTCCGGGACGTCGGGAGAAAATCTATGATCCAGATGCAGACCAATCTGGATGTGGCTGACAATTCGGGTGCCCGAAAAGTTCAGTGCATCAAGGTTCTGGGCGGTTCCCACCGCCGCTATGCCTCTGTCGGCGACATCATCGTGGTGTCGGTGAAAGAGGCCATTCCGCGTGGTCGCGTGAAAAAGGGTGACGTCCGCAAGGCCGTCGTCGTGCGCACCGCAAAGGAAGTTCGCCGCGAAGACGGCACAACCATCCGCTTTGACCGCAACGCGGCCGTCATTCTGAACAACTCGAATGAGCCGGTCGGCACGCGTATCTTTGGCCCGGTGGTTCGAGAGCTGCGTGCGAAGAACTTCATGAAGATCATCTCGTTGGCGCCGGAGGTGCTCTGATGGCTGCGAAGCTCAAGAAAGGTGACAAGGTCATCGTCCTGTCCGGCAAGGACAAGGGCAAGACCGGCGATATCGTTTCCGTGAACCCCAAGGCCGGCAAGGCCGTGGTTGATGGTCTGAACATCGCAATCCGCCACACCCGCCAGACCCAGACCAACCAGGGTGGCCGCCTGCCCAAGGCGCTGCCGATCGACTTGTCGAACCTGTCTTTGATCGATGCCAACGGCAAGGCGACCCGCGTCGGCTTCCGCATGGAAGAAGGCAAGAAGGTCCGTTTCGCCAAGACCACCGGGGACGTGATCGATGCTTGATACGGAAAACTACACCCCCCGCCTGAAACTGCAGTACCGCGAGACGATCCGCGCTGCGATGAAGGAAGAGTTCGGCTACAAGAACGACATGCAGATCCCGAGCTTGCAGAAGATCGTGATCAACATCGGTTGTGGCGCCGAAGCGGTGCGCGATTCCAAGAAGGCCAAGGCGGCCATCGAGGATCTCACCAAGATCGCCGGTCAGCAGGCCGTCGGCACGTTGGCCAAGAAGTCCCACGCGCCGTTCCGCCTGCGTGAAGGCATGATCATCGGCACCAAGGTGACCCTGCGTGACGTGCGCATGTACGAGTTCATGGACCGTCTGGTGACGATTGCGATGCCGCGTATTCGTGACTTCCGCGGCGTGAAACCGTCGTTCGATGGACGCGGCAACTTTGCCATGGGCATGAAGGAACACATCGTCTTTACCGAGATCGACTTCGACAAGGTCGACGAGGTCTGGGGCATGGATATCATCGTGACCACGAATGCCATCGACTACGGTGAGCACACCGCCGATGCACAAGCCAAAGCGCTGTTGAAGCATTTCAACATGCCCTTCAACGCGTAAGAGGACCCGTATCATGGCTAAGAAAGCAATGATTGAACGCGAGAAGAAGCGGGCCAAGCTGGTGGAAAAATATGCTGCCAAGCGTGCCGAGCTGAAAGAAATCGCAAACGACGAGAGCAAGCCGATGGAAGAGCGCTTCAAGGCGCGCCTGAAGCTGGCAAAACTGCCGCGCAACTCGTCTCCCACCCGCCTGCACAACCGCTGCCAGCTGACGGGGCGTCCCCACGCCTATTACCGCAAGCTGAAGATCAGCCGTATTGCACTGCGCGAACTTGGCTCCACCGGCAAGCTGCCGGGCGTGGTCAAGTCCAGCTGGTAAGGGAGGGCAAGCGATGAATGATCCAGTAGGCGATATGCTCACCCGTATCCGCAACGCGCAGATGCGCGGCAAGTCGACCACACATACGCCGGCCTCCAAGCTGCGCGGTTGGGTGCTCGATGTGCTGGCGGACGAAGGCTACATCCGTGGTTACGAGCCCGGGACCGATGAAAACGGTCACCCCGCGTTCGAGATCAGCCTCAAGTATTTCGATGGCGTGCCTGTCATTCGCGAAGTGAAGCGGGTCTCCAAGCCCGGTCGCCGCGTTTACATGAGCGTCAAGGACATCCCGCTGGTCCGTCAGGGCCTCGGCGTGTCGATTGTCTCCACACCCAAAGGTGTGATGTCGGATGCAAATGCCCGCGCTGCCAATGTTGGTGGCGAGGTCATCTGCACCGTGTTCTAAGGAGGCCTGTCTTATGTCTCGTATTGGCAAAAAGCCGGTCCCTCTGCCTTCGGGCGTTGAGGCGAAAATCTCCGGTCAGACGGTCGAGGTCAAAGGTCCCAAGGGGACCCAGACCTTTACCGGAAGCGACGATGTCACCTTCGCAATTGAAGATGGCGCACTGACAGTGACGCCGCGTGGCAAGTCCAAGCGCGCGCGTCAGCAATGGGGCATGTCCCGCACCATGGTGGCCAACATGGTCACCGGCGTGACCGAGATCTTCAAGAAAGAGCTCGAGATCCAGGGTGTTGGTTATCGTGCTCAGCTTCAGGGGAACTCTCTGAGGTTGAACCTTGGCCTCTCGCACGACGTGGATTTCATTATCCCCGACGGCATCAAGATCACTGTGCCCAAGCCCACCGAGATCATCATCGAGGGGCAAGACGCACAGTTGGTCGGCCAGGTCGCGGCAAACATCCGCGATTGGCGCCGCCCGGAGCCGTATAAGGGGAAGGGTATTCGCTACAAGGGCGAATACATCTTCCAAAAAGAAGGCAAGAAGAAGTAAGGACGCGACAGATGGCAAACAGCAAACGCACACTGTTCCTGAAGCGCCGCCTGCGCGTCCGGAACAAGCTTCGCAAAGTGAACGCCGGCCGCCTGCGGCTGAGCGTGCACCGCTCGAACAAGAATATCTCGGCTCAGGTGATCGACGATGTGGCGGGCAAGACGCTCGCTGCGGCGTCGACCATGGAGCCCGGACTGGGCATGGTCGGCAAGAACAACCTCGAGGCCGCGGCCAAGGTGGGCTCGGCGATCGCCGAGCGCGCCAAGGCGGCCGGTGTCGAAGAGGCCTATTTCGACCGTGGTGGTTTCTTGTTCCACGGCAAGGTGAAGGCTCTGGCCGACGCCGCGCGTGAGGGCGGTCTGAAGATCTGAGGTGGGGCGCGGGGTCAACCCCGCGCAACGCTCCGGGGGTACGGGCGGCATCGTCCGTGTCCCCGACACAAGACAGCGCAGGCGGCACGCCGTTGCCGCCTCGATGATCGAGGGACGTCTGCGTCCACTGCGATTGAGACAACCGGCGCGTGGCGCCTGTAAATCGAAGGAACGCCAAGTATGGCAGAACGTGACAACAATCGCGGAGGTGGCCGCGGCCGCCGGGATCGCGAAGAACAGGCACCCGAGTTTGCCGACCGCTTGGTCGCGATCAACCGTGTGTCGAAGACCGTCAAGGGTGGTAAGCGTTTCGGCTTTGCCGCGCTTGTCGTTGTAGGCGACCAGAAGGGCCGCGTGGGTTTCGGCAAGGGCAAGGCCAAGGAAGTGCCCGAGGCGATTCGCAAGGCGACCGAGCAGGCGAAGCGCAAGCTGATGCGCGTGCCGCTGAAGGAAGGCCGTACGCTGCACCATGACGTCAAGGGCCATCACGGCGCTGGCAAGGTGACGCTGCGCACGGCACCGACGGGTACCGGGATCATCGCCGGTGGTCCGATGCGTGCCGTGTTCGAGATGTTGGGCATTCAGGACGTGGTCGCGAAATCGACCGGGTCGCAGAACCCCTACGCAATGATCCACGCCACGCTGGACGCTCTGACCCTGCAGCAGAGTCCCCGCATGGTGGCTCAGCGTCGTGGCAAGAAGGTGGCTGACATCCTGCCGAAGCGCGATGGCGGCACCGCCAACCAGACCGACGAAGCCGCGCCCGCGGCTGAGACCGAGGAGGCTTGATCCAGATGGCCAAGACCATTGTTGTGAAGCAGGTGGGTTCGCCCATCCGTCGCCCCGCAATCCAGCGCCAGACCCTGATCGGTCTGGGTCTGAACAAGATGCACCGGACGCGCGAACTGGAGGATACGCCCTCAATCCGCGGCATGATCCGCAAGATCCCGCATCTGGTCGAGATCGTTGAAGAAAAGGGCTAAGGCCCGTTTCGGTCGGTTTTGACCTGACAAAGATTTTGAAAGCGCCGCTTCATTCGAGGCGGCGCTTTTCGTTTGGGGGCGCGAATGACGGCTGTGTACAGGTCCCGACGCGGCGGCCGGGAGGGTGCAACCGACCAGCGAATCGTCCTGTGACCATTGGAACGCGCACGTCGCCACGGGTTCCGCAGCTTTGTTCAAGCCTGATGGCCTTGCCGCAACTGCATCGGGCGATGCGACAGCCATAGCACCAGCGCAAGGTCGACAGCGGTCATAAGGACGTTCCAGGCGAACAGGTAGACCAGAGGGCTCAACTCTCCCGTGGTTTGCCAATCCAGCAGTTTGGACGAGATCCCGGCCATGTAGCCGATACAGGCCAGCGCCACGAAGATCGCCCTATTGCCAGCGGCTTTGCCCGTTACCAGCATCCTCCAGATCGACCAGTACCAATTGACCGAAAAAGCAAGGAACATGAGCGCTTCGAATGGGTCTAACATCGTTTTGTCCAGTCCAGAGGTAACAGCGGTTGGCGGCCATCGCAGGCCGTGGGGGTGCCACTGAACTAGTCGTGTCGCGGCGGGTGGTCTGTGAACGCGGTCACAGGTGTCTGCCATGGGATGCGACGCCGACCGCTTGCTTGCCGGGCCTGTCGCGTGCAGTCTGACCGCGGGCAATCTGGACCCGGGAGGACTGGTCATGGCTCTTGATGTTTCGGGGTTCGATCTGAACACCATCGACACGGCGTTCATCGAGAACCCGCATGCCACCTTGCATGCGCTCCGGCGCGAGGCGCCGATCCATTGGAACGCCGACGGATCCGTTTACCTGACGCGCTACGATGACTGTCTGAAGGTCTACCAAAGCCGCGCCATGCGATCCGACAAGAAGGAGGCCTTTGGCGAAAAATTCGGACGCTGTCCGCTATACACGCACCACACGACCTCGCTGATCTTCAACGATCCACCGTATCACACGGTGGTGCGCAAGTTGATCGCGCAGGCCTTTACCCCGCGCAAACTGGCGGAGTTCGAGCCGCTGATCGCCCAGATCGTCGAAAGATTGCTGGACCGCGTCGAAGAGGCCGGAGAACTGGATCTGATCGACGGATTTGCCAAGGTCCTCCCGACCGAAATCATCTCTCATATGTTGGGCATCCCGGAGAGCCATCGCGCGCAGTTGCGCGGCTACAGCCTCGCGATTCTGGGGGCGCTCGACCCGGTGGTCTCGCCAGAGCGGCTGGCCGCAGGCAATGCCGCCGTGGCCGAGTTTGGTGCAATCCTGAGCGACCTGATCGATTTTCGCCGCGCCAATCCAGACGGTGCCGCCCAAGGCGAAGTGCTGGAGTCGCTGGTCTTTGGCGAACACGATGGACGGCGGTTGACGCAGGAAGAGCTGGTGCAGAACTGCATCTTTTTGCTGAACGCCGGCCATGAGACCACCACCAGTCTGGTGGGCAACACAATCGGCCTGCTGCTGGACCATCCGCAGGCGCTGGCGCAGCTGCGCGCGGATCCCGGGCTGATCGACGGAGCGGTCGAGGAAAGCCTGCGCTTTGAAAGCCCGCTGCAAATCGGCAACCGCCTTGCGGGCGAGGACATCGCCCTCAGCCAGGACGTGCTGCCTAGTGGCACCTATATTCACACCTCGATTGCTGCGGCAAACCGTGATCCGGAGGTCTTTCCCGATCCTGATCGTTTTGACATCGCGCGCAAACCCAACCGCCATATCGCCTTTATCACCGGCATTCACGTCTGTCTGGGGGCGACGCTGGCGCGGATCGAGGGGCGCATCGCCATCGGGCGGTTCGTGCAGCGATTTCCGAAATTGCGGGCGACCGGGCCGCTCCAACGGGTGCCTCTGGCTCGGTTCCGGGGGTGCACGCATCTGCCGGTCGCGGTGTCATGAGCGATGCGCCCCATGTCTCGCTGGACCTGAAGGCGCTTCAGGCGGACCCCTATCCACAACTGGCCGCAATGCAGGCACGGACCCCAATCGCCTTTGTGCCCGAACTGGGGGCCACGCTGATCACGCGGCGCGACGTGATCTTTGAACAGGAGAAACGGATCGAGACGTTTTCGTCGCGCCAGCCGAACGGTCTCATGACGCGCCTGATGGGTGAGAACATGATGCGCAAGGATGGTGCGGCGCATCTGGCAGAACGGCGCGCCTGTTTCCCGTCCTATTCGCCAAAGACCGTCGCACGACATTGGCGTGCACAGTTCGAAGCCGCCACAGAGGCGACGCTTGATGATCTGCAGGATGCCGGGGGCGGCGATCTTGTGCGGGATTATGCCATGCGCGTTTCGGGCGAGGCGCTGCGCGTGATCACCGGGCTGTATGCGCTGGATTGGCGGGACATGGACCGCGTCAGTCAGGCGATGATCGATGGCATCTCGAACTACATTGGGGATCCGGATGTCGAGGCGCGCTGCCACCAAGCCACTGCGCAGATCGACGCGGCCATCGATGCAGCCCATGCGGACCCGCCACCCATGTCCCTGATCGAGGCGCAGTTGCGTGTCGGCCTGCCGATGGACAGTCTGCGTGCAAATATCAAGCTGGCGATTTCCGGCGGTCAGAACGAGCCGCGCGATGCGATTGCGGGCTGCGCCTGGGCATTGCTGAGCCATCCGGATCAATTGGCGCAGGTCTTGTCGGGTGAGATCCCCTGGCAATCGGTGTTCGAGGAATACGCCCGCTGGATCGCCCCTATCGGCATGACCCCGCGCGAAGTGGCCCGCCACGATAAGGTCGACGCCGTGCGATTTGAGCCCGGGGACCGGGTCTTTTTGATGTTCGGCATCGGCAATCGCGACCCGGCCGTCTTTGACAGCCCGGAAACGTTTGACGTCACGCGCGATACAAGGTCCAGCCTCGCCTTTGGCGCCGGTCCGCATTTCTGCGCCGGGGCCGCCGCCGCGCGTTGCCTGATCGCCGAGGTGGCCTTGCCCCGTCTTTTCCAGCGCTTCGGCAAGATCACGCTGGAGGGGCCCGTGCCCTATGCAGGCTGGGCCTTTCGCGGGCCGTTGGCCATGCCCGTGCGGTGCGTGGCCTAGGATCAGATCAATCGGGGAAGGCGCGGCGCCCGGGGCGGAAGATCTGTTCTTTGATTGGGACAAAGCAGCAGCGGTACGCTGTCTTCTTGCTCTTCCCGTGCAAGGCGGCGTTGGCCCAGCACGATGGCGAGGACGATCCCCCCATAAAGCGTGAGCAGGTAGGCGGGATAGGCCATCAGCACCGGGTCCCATCCGCCCACGGCGAGAAGCCCGAAGGCAGAGGACAGAGCCGAGAGCATCCAGCATCGCGTGCTTTCGGTCCCGGGGGCAAAATAAGTCTTTATCAGCGTCACAGCTCCGCCAAGCGCGCTGACGGCAATGGAAATCGCCAGCGCAAACAGAGCATTGTCCGTCATCCACCACAAAGCGATTCCCATCGCGGCAAGCGCCAGCACATGTGCATCACCGCGGCGGAACAGGCTGCCCATGCCAAAGGTCAGGGACAACAGGAAGATCAGTGTCGTGAACCCGGTTTGCACGCCGAGGAACAACAGGGAATCTGTCGCCCCTTCGTTCACGTTGGAAAAGAATGCCATGCAGGACAGCACCGACCAGATCAACCATGTCGAGCGCAGCGGCCGTGCCCCACTGCGCAGCATGTCATTGATATAGAGAAGAAAGGCGCAGCTGCCCAAAACGGCGGAAGTCACCCCAAACAGCAAAGAGCCATCTAAATCCGTCATGGTTAATCCTGTGGGCCCACCGCAGATCTGCCTCAGGAAAAAGGCGCGGGGAGCTGTATGTTGGTGTAGAGAATCACTTGGTCTTGAAGACGACCCATGACCGGTTTTTCGTGACCTGTCCGTGACAAAATGCGACCGAGTTTCACACGGTATCGTGGTCGCGTCGGATTTTCTGCAGCGCCATGAGAAATGCACAAAAGACAGGCTCTTTTGAGGTGGATAAACCGCGCCTGCGGTTGGCAAAAATCGCTCAGACCGCAGGGTCGAAACGCCCGTCACCGCTGAGGGAACGCGGCGGGGTGCCGGTATCTCTTGCTTCAACATCGTGCCGCCGCTATACGCGCCCGGTGGTCCGATGGGCCCGACTCACAACAAGCAAAAAATGCCGTGTGCGCCCAATTCGCTTCGGGGGCGTTTCCGGCAAAGGAGAAGCGACATGAAACTCAATGAACTGCACGACAATCCAGGTGCAACACGCAAGAAAAAGCGCATCGGTCGCGGCCCCGGCTCCGGCAAGGGCAAGATGGGTGGCCGTGGTATCAAGGGTCAGAAATCCCGTTCGGGTGTGGCCATCGGTGGCTACGAGGGCGGCCAGATGCCGCTCTACCAGCGTCTGCCCAAGCGTGGCTTCAACAAGCCCAACCGCAAGAGCTTTGCCGTGGTGAACCTTGGCCTGATCCAGAAGTTTGTCGACGCAGGCAAGCTTGAAGCGGGCAACATCACCGAGGAGACATTGGTCACCTCCGGTCTGGTGCGCCGCAAGCTGGACGGTGTCCGTGTTCTCGCCAAGGGTGAGATCACCGGCGCGCTGACCATCGTGGCCACCGGGGCGTCCAAGGCGGCCATTGACGTGGTCGAAAAAGCCGGTGGTTCGCTCAAGGTTGCCGCAGAGTAACACTTCTCGGCGCAATGGTGACTTGTGGGCGGCGCGACCGCCGCTTACATCTTACGCAGTTTTCCATTGACGCCGCCCGACGGAAAACCCGTTTGGGCGGCGTTTCATCACAAGAGGGGACCGCATGGTATCCGCAGCAGAGCAAATGGCCGCCAACACAAGTTGGGCGGCGCTTGGCAAAGCCACCGACCTGCGCAACCGCATCCTGTTCACCCTGGGTCTGTTGATCGTCTACCGCCTTGGCACCTTTATCCCGGTGCCGGGCATTGACGGCGCCGCGCTGCAAGAATTCGTGGAGCAGGCCAGCCAGGGTGTCGCGGGCATCGTGTCGATGTTCACCGGGGGCGCGTTGGGCCGCATGGGGATCTTTGCGCTGGGGATCATGCCCTACATCTCCGCCTCGATCATGGTGCAGCTTCTGACGGCCATGGTGCCGGCGCTGGAGCAGCTCAAGAAAGAGGGCGAACAGGGCCGCAAGAAGATCAACCAGTACACCCGTTACGGCACCGTGGCTCTGGCCACGCTGCAGGCCTACGGTCTGGCTGTCAGCCTCGAAGGGGGCGAGCTTGTGACCGATCCGGGCTGGTTCTTCCGCGCGTCCTGCGTGATCACCCTTGTCGGCGGCACGATGTTCCTGATGTGGCTGGGTGAACAGATCACCGCGCGCGGCGTCGGCAACGGCATCTCGCTGATCATTTTCGTCGGCATCATCGCCGAACTGCCCGCCGCACTGGCGCAGTTCTTTGCCTCCGGTCGCTCTGGCGCCATCAGCCCGGCCGTGATCATCGGTGTGATGGTGATGGTGGTCGCCGTGATTGCCTTTGTGGTCTTCATGGAGAGGGCGCTTCGAAAAATAACGATCCAGTATCCCCGCCGCCAGGTGGGCATGAAGATGACCGAGGCGCAGCAGTCCCACCTGCCGGTGAAGGTCAACCCGGCTGGCGTGATCCCCGCGATCTTTGCCTCGTCGCTCCTGTTGCTGCCGATCACCATCTCGACCTTCTCAGGCGGTCAGGACACCGGCCCTGTGATGTCGACCGTCCTTGCCTACTTTGGCCCGGGTCAGCCGCTCTACCTGCTGTTCTTCGGCGGCATGATCGTCTTCTTCGCGTATTTCTACACGTTCAACGTGTCGTTCAAACCGGATGACGTGGCCGACAACCTCAAGAACCAGAACGGTTTCGTTCCGGGTGTCCGTCCGGGCAAAAAGACCGCTGAATATCTCGAATACGTGGTCAATCGCGTGCTGGTGCTTGGCTCGATCTACCTGACGGCGGTGTGTCTGTTGCCGGAAATCCTGCGCACGCAGCTCGCCATTCCCTTTTACTTTGGTGGCACATCGGTGTTGATTGTCGTGAGTGTGACGATGGATACCATTCAGCAGGTGCAAAGCCATCTGCTAGCACACCAGTACGAGGGTCTGATCCAGAAGTCGCAACTGCGCGGCAAGGGCAAGACCCGGAAGAAGAAAGGGGCCCCGGCGCGGCGATGAACATTATTCTATTGGGACCGCCGGGGGCGGGCAAAGGCACTCAGGCGAGGATCCTGGTCGAGGAACGCAGCATGGTGCAGCTCTCCACCGGGGACATGCTGCGCGAAGCCAAGGACAGCGGTACAGAGATGGGCAAGGTCGTCGCCGAGGTGATGGCGCGTGGCGATCTTGTGACCGACGAGATCGTGATTGGTCTGATTCGCGAAAAGCTGACGACGACGCAGGCGAGCGGCTTTATCTTTGACGGCTTTCCCCGCACGCTGAAGCAGGCGGATGCTCTGGCGGAGTTGCTCGAAGAGATGGGCCAGTCGCTGGATGCCGTGATCGAACTGCGCGTGCAGGACGAGGCCTTGGTAAAGCGTATCACCGCGCGGTCCACCTGCGCCTCCTGCGGTGAGGTCTACAATGACATCACCAAGCCGATCCCGGCGGATGGCACATGCATCAACTGCGGCGGGACAGAGTTCAAGCGGCGGGCCGATGACAACGAGGAAAGCCTCAAGAAGCGTCTGATGGAATACTACAAGCAGACGTCGCCGCTGATTGGCTATTACTATGCCCTGCGCAAGCACAGCCGGGTCGATGGTCTGGGTGAGATCGACGAGATCAAGAGCGCAGTCGCAGGCAAGCTGGACGCCTGAAGGCCGCTGGAAGGCTGGGCGCGGTCGTCTGACCGGGCTGAGCCTCAGGAAAGATTGCAACGCGCGGCTCCTGTGGGCCGTGCGTTTTTCGTTTTGGGTCCAGGATGGGCGTGGCTGCGAAGAACGTGGTCCGATCAGGCCGTGTAACGCGCGTTGATCTCATGCAGCCGTTGCGCAATGCGTTCTGGCGTAATCCCAGCCCCAATGGTGCGGATCGCCGTGACGAACTGGTCTTCTCCGACCGTGGAGGTGAAGCCCATCGACCAACCCGAAAACTCACGGGTCGGCGCGAAGCTGAACGGCAGTTCGACGATATCGTGGTGGCGCGGATCCTTGCGGATGTTGATCATGAGTTGGGTCAGATGCTGTTCCGGTCCTTCGACGAACTGCAGATAGTGCGTTTCTGCCTGTATCAGATAGCCCGTGATCCGGAACTCTGCATTGCGCAGACGCGCAGAGCGCACAATTGTCGAGATGTCGCTGGCCGCGCCTGTCACCGTCGGGGTGCTGGTATAGATGCAACGCGCAATCATCGTCGGCCCTCCTGCGGTCAGGACTGCAAGAGGTAGGGCGCGGCGAGGTTCGCGAGATGGGACTTGATCTGGTGGAACGACGCCTGTTTGCCTTTCATGCGGGTCACGTAGGCAAAGTTGTCATCGCTCAATGTGCCGCCATAGCCCATGCCCCAATCCGGGAACATGCGTTGGGTGGCCTCGACCTTTGGCCAGAGATCGATTTCGCTGTGGCGTGTGTCCAGCAGGATGTCGGTCATCAGCAGATCAAGGTCTGCCTCGGGCCCTTCGAGGATCTGCATGTAAAAGCTGTTTGTCCGAAACAGAAAGCCGGTGATCCCGAGGTCTGTGTTGCGCCTGCGGGCGGTGGCCAGAATCTCGTTGTCGCAGGCATTGCCGCGTGGAAAAAGTGACTTGCTGGAGTAAAAGAGCTGCGTGGTCATATTGTCTGCCAAGAGATCGTTCATTCAGATTGGCCTGACTGTAATGCGTCGCGCGCAATGCGTACAGGGATCTCAAGGTTGAAAAAAATCTTGACCGGGGTTGACGGTATCAGCGAATCCTCATAGCTACCCGCTTCTCTCCCTACGTTACCCGTGGGGGTTTGACTTTTAGTCGATCACCTCAACTGTTCAGACCTGTGGGCAATCGCCGCGGATCTGATGTTGTGAAAAAAGGGCCTGGAAAGACGGGCTCGCAACGAAAGGATATCAGCCTTGGCTCGTATTGCCGGCGTCAACATCCCGACCCACAAGCGCGTTCCGATCGCGCTTACCTATATCACAGGCATTGGCCACACCTCCGCGAAGTCGATCTGCGAAGCCACCGGCATCGACGCGACCCGTCGCGTGAATGAGCTGTCCGATGCCGAAGTGCTCTCCATTCGTGAGCACATCGATGCCAACTTCACCGTCGAAGGCGACCTGCGCCGCGAAGTGACCATGAACATCAAGCGGTTGATGGATCTTGGCTGCTACCGTGGCCTGCGTCACCGCCGCAACCTCCCCGTGCGCGGTCAGCGTACGCATACCAACGCGCGTACCCGCAAGGGCCCCGCAAAGCCCATCGCTGGCAAGAAAAAGTAAGGGAGGCTCTGAGATATGGCACGTGATACTCGCCGTAGCGGCAAGAAGAAGGTCTCCAAGAACATTGCATCCGGTGTGGCGCATGTGAATTCGACCTTCAACAACACCAAGATCCTGATCTCCGATGTGCAGGGCAATGCGATCGCATGGTCCTCTGCTGGCACCATGGGCTTCAAGGGGTCGCGGAAGTCGACACCTTACGCCGCCCAGCTGGCTGCTGAGGATGCGGGCAAGAAAGCCCAGGAACACGGTGTGAAGACACTCGAAGTTGAAGTGCAAGGCCCCGGCTCGGGCCGTGAGTCGGCGCTGCGTGCGCTGGCGGCTGCCGGCTTCAACATCACCTCGATCCGTGACGTGACGCCGATTGCGCACAACGGCTGCCGGCCGCCGAAGCGCCGCCGCGTCTGATCGAGACCAACATTCGGACGAGGCGCGGCTGAAAGGCCGTGTCTCGTCTTGGCATTTCGAAACCTCGGGCGTCAAAGCCATACTGGACATGGGGCTTTGACAGGTATGGAGGGAACTGCATGATCCATAAGAATTGGGCAGAACTGATCAAACCAACGCAGTTGGTGATCAAGCCGGGCGCTGACCCGGCACGAATGGCCACCATGGTGGCCGAGCCTCTGGAGCGTGGCTTTGGTCTGACACTGGGCAATGCCCTGCGTCGGGTGCTCCTGTCGAGCCTTCAGGGCGCGGCGATCACCTCTGTGCAGATCGACAACGTCCTGCACGAGTTCTCGAGCGTTGCCGGTGTGCGTGAAGACGTCACCGACATCATCCTGAACCTCAAGCAGGTTGCCCTGCGCATGGAGGTCGAGGGACCCAAGCGGTTGTCCGTCTCTGCCAAGGGGCCGGGCGTTGTGACCGCGGGCGACATCTCTGACTCGGCCGGGATCGAGATCCTGAACCGTGATCACGTGATCTGTCACGTGGACGAGGGCGCCGAGGTCTACATGGAATTCACCGTGAACACTGGCAAAGGCTATGTCGCGGCGGACAAGAACAAGCCCGAAGACGCGCCCATCGGCCTGATCCCGATCGATGCGATCTATTCGCCGGTCAAGAAGGTCGCCTATGACGTGCAGCCCACCCGCGAGGGCCAGGTGCTGGACTATGACAAACTGACCATGAAGGTGGAGACGGACGGATCCCTCACGCCCGATGATGCGATCGCTTATGCGGCGCGGATCCTGCAAGACCAGTTGTCGATCTTCGTCAACTTCGACGAGCCGGAAGCTGCGACGCGTCAGGAAGACGAGGATGGTCTCGAGTTCAACCCGCTTCTGCTGAAGAAGGTGGACGAGTTGGAATTGTCGGTGCGTTCTGCCAACTGCCTCAAGAACGACAATATCGTCTATATCGGCGACCTGATCCAGAAGACCGAAGCAGAGATGCTGCGCACGCCGAACTTTGGCCGCAAGTCGCTGAACGAGATCAAGGAAGTTCTGTCGGGCATGGGTCTGCACCTTGGCATGGATGTCGAGGACTGGCCGCCGGACAACATCGAGGATCTGGCCAAGAAGCTCGAAGACAGCTTCTGATAAAGGATTGGCGCGCGCCCCGCTTTGATCGGGGCGGTGCCCACCCGCCCACCCCACGCGCCCCGTTCAAAGCGGGTGCGCGCGGGTCTGGACAGCGGGCCGGGTCGCAAGACCCCAAGGTGAGCACCTGACACGCATCGGGGGCCGGACAAAGCAAAAACGCCGGTAGACGGCACATCGGAGTAAAGACATATGCGTCACGCAAAAGGCTATCGCCGCCTCAATCGCACCCATGAGCACCGCAAGGCCCTTTGGGCGAACATGGCGGGCTCGCTCATCGAACATGAGCAGATCAAGACCACGCTGCCCAAGGCGAAGGAACTCAAGCGCATCGTTGACAAGCTGATCACGCTTGGCAAGCGCGGGGACGTCCACGGTCGCCGTCTGGCCCGCGCACAGCTGAAGCAGGACATGCATGTCGCCAAGCTGTTCGACATTCTCGGCCCGCGTTACGCAGAGCGCAACGGTGGTTACACCCGCGTTCTGAAGGCCGGTTTCCGCTACGGTGACATGGCGCCCATGGCGATCATCGAGCTGGTGGACCGCGATGTGGACGCCAAGGGCGCCGCGGACAAGGCCCGTCTCGAGGCGGCCGAAGCAGGCGAATAATCGGTCCACCCATCTGGTTGGTCACGAGGTCTCTCCCGTTCGGGAGGGGCCTTTTTCGTTTCCAAAGGGGGGCTGAGCTTTGTGTTGCTCTGGTGCCCGCAGGCCAATGGTCCCTTGCATGGGAACTGAGCGCTGGCCCAAGAACCGGCCCAAAGACTGGCCCGAACCGGCCTGAACAATTACCTGCGTGACACGTCGCGGAGATTGCGCTCTGCCATCGGTTCGGCAGGGTCCCGTTGGGATGTTCGCGCCTTCTGGTGTTCCGTCGGGTTGAAACGCGCCGTCGTGGCGGGCATATCCCAAAGGACACAATCGAAAGGCGTTTCATGCGTATTCTGGCTTTCTGTTTGATGCTTGTGTCGGGACTTGCCCTTGCGGGCCCGGCATCCTCTGAGACCCGCGTGCCGGAAAACTCTGCCGAGATCACGCTGAGCTTTGCGCCGCTGGTCAAACAAGCGGCCCCTGCCGTGGTGAACATCTATGCTCGCCAAGTGGTGCAGACACGCAGTCCCTTTGCGGATGACCCGTTCTTCAACAACTTCTTTCGCGATTTCCAGAGCCGCCCGCGGGTGCAGAACTCGCTGGGGTCAGGGGTGATCCTGTCAGCCGACGGCATTGCGGTGTCGAACTACCACGTCGTCGGACAGGCAACTGACATCCGTGTCGTGCTGAACGACCGGCGCGAGTACGCCGCGCGGGTGCTGTTGGGGGACGAGGATTCAGACCTCGCGATTCTGCAGCTGGAAGGCGCGTCGGACATGCCTTATCTGCCATTGCGCGACAGCGATACGGTCGAAGTCGGCGAGTTGGTGCTGGCCATCGGCAACCCCTTTGGTGTGGGGCAGACCGTGTCGTCCGGGATTGTCTCCGGGCTGGCGCGCTCTGGTACGGCTACGGGCAACACGCGCGGGTATTTCATCCAGACCGACGCGCCGATCAATCCGGGCAATTCTGGCGGGGCGCTTGTCGATATCTCCGGACAGTTGATCGGTGTGAACACGTCGATCCTGACCCGGTCGGGGGGATCGAACGGCATCGGGTTTGCCATTCCGTCAGCGCTGGTGGCGCAATTCGTGGCGCAGGCGCAGGCGGGTAACACGCGCTTTCAGCGGCCCTGGGCGGGTCTGACAGGACAGCCCGTGGGGGCAGACCTTTCCGAGAGCCTTGGGCTTGGCCTGCCCGGGGGCGTGGTGATTTCCCAGCTGCACCCCGAAAGCGGTTTTGCCGAAGCCGGGATGGGTGTGGGGGACGTGGTGCTCTCGGTGGATGGGCAGTTGGTGAACACCCCGGCGGAGATGCTTTTTCGCATGTCTCTGCGCGGGATCGGTGAAGACGCCCGCATTGAGATCAGCCGCAAGGGCGCTGTGCAGGAACTGACGGTAAAGATGATCCGCGCGCCTGATCGCCCCGATCGCCGCGCGGTGCGTCTGGGCGAACGGTCGGTTCTGCCCGGGCTGGCATTGGCCCGCATCAACCCCGCGGTCACCGAGGAAATGGGCCTGCCGCTCAGTGCAGAGGGCGTCGTGGTGACTGATCCGGGCCCGTTTGGCATCCGCGCCGGTCTGCGCGCAGGTGACATCCTGCGATCCATCAATGGACGCGCGGTGGGCGATCCCGATACGGTCGCGCCCTTGCTGCGCCGTGCCATCCCCCGCGTGGTGGTCGAGGCGCAACGCGGCGACCAGCGGCTCTTGCTGCGCTTCCGGATCTGAGCGCGGTGGCGGATCTCTTTGATCAGGGGGCGGGGCCTCTTTCGGGGTCACGGGAGGGGGCCGAACCTGGCACCGGCGCGGCATCCAACACTGGCGTCCGTCCGCTCGCAGATCGGTTGCGGCCGCAAAGCCTCGATGAGGTGATCGGGCAGGCGCATGTCCTTGGGCCGGAGGCGCCTCTGGGTGTCATGCTGGCCAGCGGGACGCTGGGATCGGTGATCTTCTGGGGACCGCCGGGGGTGGGCAAGACCACCATTGCGCGGCTTCTGGCGGATGCCACCGATCGGCACTTTGTCCAGATCAGCGCGATCTTTTCCGGTGTGCCGGAACTGCGCAAGCAATTTGACACGGCAAAGATGTGGCGCAGTCAGGGGCAGGGCACCTTACTTTTCGTCGACGAGATCCACCGGTTCAACAAGGCGCAGCAGGACGGGTTCCTGCCCCATATGGAGGACGGGACGATCCTTCTGGTCGGGGCAACAACGGAGAACCCGTCATTCGAGCTTAACCGCGCGCTCTTGAGCCGGTCGCAGGTGCTGGTGCTGGAACGCCTGTCCGATACAGATCTCGAAGCGCTGGTGCAACGCGCCGAGGCCGCAACGGAACGCCCCTTGCCGCTGGACGCCGCTGCACGTGGGGCCCTGCGGGACATGGCGGATGGGGACGGGCGGGCGCTGCTGAACCTTGTCGAACAGGTGGTGTCATGGCGGGTTGAGGCCCCACTGGACACCGAAGCGCTGACCACGCGGCTGATGAAGCGCGCGGCGCAATACGACAAATCCGGAGATGAGCATTACAACCTGATTTCCGCGCTGCACAAATCGGTGCGCGGCAGCGATCCGGATGCGGCGCTCTACTGGTTTGCGCGCATGCTGGAGGGCGGCGAGGACCCGCGCTACCTGGCGCGGCGGATCACGAGAATGGCGGTAGAGGACATCGGTCTGGCGGATCCACAAGCTCAAGCGATCTGCCTGCAAAGCTGGGAAACCTATGAGCGCCTCGGCTCCCCGGAAGGGGAATTGGCGCTGGCGCAGGCGCTTGTTTACCTCGCGCTCGCGCCAAAGTCGAATGCGGCCTATGTCGCCTACAAGGCAGCGCGGCGGGCGGCCAAGGAGACTGGTTCGCTGATGCCGCCAAAGCACATCCTGAACGCGCCCACGTCGATGATGAAGGATCAGGGTTATGGCGATGGCTATGCCTATGACCATGACGCCGAGGACGGGTTTTCCGGGCAGGACTACTTCCCCGACGGTCTTGCGCGACAGGGCTATTACGCGCCGGTGGACCGCGGCTTTGAGAGGGACATGCGCAAGCGCGTCGATTATTTTGCCAAACTGCGGTCATCCCGGTCAAAGGACTGAGCCTGCGGGCCTCTCCGCGGGGCAGGTCGCCTGACGCGGTGGGGCGGCGCTTGACAAGGGGGCGGCTGAGGGTCAAGGACGCGGGCATGACGCCTCTCTTGCAAGTTGCCCTGGGCGGCGCTCTTGGCGCCTCTGCCCGTTACCTGACCGGCCTCACCGCCGCGCGGTTGCTGGGCAAGGGGTTTCCCTGGGGCACACTGACCGTCAACATCCTTGGCTCTTTTCTGATGGGGATCCTGGTCGTGGCGCTGCTGCACCTGTCGGCCAACCGCTTTGCGCCGCTATTGATGACCGGCCTTCTTGGCGGGTTCACGACCTTTTCCGCATTTTCACTGGATGCGGTCACGCTTTATGAACGGGGGGAGATCACTTTGGCGGCTCTATATGTCCTTGGCTCTGTTGTGCTGTCGATCGGCGCGCTTTTTGCCGGGCTCGCACTGGCGCGGAGCTTTGCAACATGAGCGGCGTGCAGACATTGACCGTGGGACCGGGCGATGCGGACATGCGGCTGGACCGCTGGCTGAAACGGATTTTTCCCCATGTCGCCCAGGGGCGCATCGAAAAGATGTGCCGCAAGGGAGAATTGCGGGTGGACGGCGGGCGGGTCAAGGCCTCGACCCGGCTGAACCCGGGACAGAACGTGCGGATCCCGCCGCTTCCTGCCCCGGGCGAAGTGTCGAGCCAGGCAAAGCCGCGCGTCACCGATCAGGACGCAGACCTGATGCGGTCCTGCGTCTTGTACCGCGATGACCACATCATTGCGTTGAACAAACCGGCGGGTCTGCCCACGCAGGGCGGCAGCAAGCAGACACGCCATGTGGACGGCCTGTCCGAGGCGCTGCAATTCGATGCCGAAGAAAAGCCGCGCCTTGTGCACCGGCTCGACAAGGACACGTCCGGTGTGCTGCTTTTGGCGCGCACCCGTGCCATGGCCAGTGCCCTGACCGAGGCGATCCGCCACCGCGAGACGCGCAAGATCTACTGGGCCCTCGTGGCAGGCGTCCCGGTGCCCTACCTTGGCGAAATCAAATACGGTCTGGTCAAGGCACCGGGGCATGGTGCGGCGGGCGAGGGCGAAAAGATGATCGCCGTGCATCCCAATGACATCGCCCGCACCGCCGGTGCAAAGCGCGCGCATACGCTCTATGCGACGCTCTACCGTGTGGCGGGGCGCGCCTCTTGGGTGGCGATGGAGCCCGTCACCGGACGAACCCACCAGTTGCGCGCCCATATGGCAGAGATCGGCCATCCGATCATGGGGGACGGCAAATACGGCAGCGGACGGCAGGAGAACCTTGGCGATGGCTGGGGCGCGGGCACCGGCGGGCTGATTCAGCGCAAACTGCATCTGCATGCGCGCATGATGCGTCTCGAACACCCGGTCACGCGTAAACCGCTGACGATCACAGCGCCCTTGCCGCCGCATATGGCCGAAAGCTGGGACACCCTTGGTTGGGAAGAAAGCTATGCGGATCCGGATCCTTTCGAGGGTCTGATGTGAGTGGGCTGAGCCTTGTCATCTTTGACGTGGACGGAACCCTGGTGGACAGCCAGGGCGATATTCTGGGCGCCATGGCGCGCGCCTTTGAAACGCAAGGCTTGCCAGCCCCGGAGCGCGAAGCCGTTCTGGGCATCGTCGGTCTGTCGTTGCCACAGGCCTTTGCTCAGCTGGCGCCGGAACTGGGCGCGGTACGGCGCACGCATCTGATCGAGGCCTACAAGAACGCCTACGCCGCGCTGGTGCGGGCGGGCGGGGCCGCGGCCTCTCCTTTGTATCCGGGGATACATGCGCTTCTTGAGGAACTGGCCGCTATCGATACCTTGCTGCTGGGCGTGGCCACGGGCAAGTCGCGGCGCGGGCTGAATGCCTTGCTCGCCAGTCACAGGTTGGAGCGGTTCTTTGTGACCACGCAGGTTGCCGATGATCATCCGTCAAAGCCGCATCCCGCCATGCTTTATGCTGCACTGGACGAAGCCGGGGTCGAGGCGGATCGCGCCGTGATGATTGGCGACACCAGCTATGACATGGAGATGGCGCAGGCGGCAGGGGTGGCTGGCATCGGTGTCACATGGGGGTATCACCCGGCCACGGCCCTCGGCAGTGCCCACAGCGTGGTAAGCAGCACAGCGGCCTTGCGCCAAAGCATAGAGGCCATTCTGGGGAGCAATCCGTCATGAGCGAATGGGCGTTGAAGCGTTTCTGGACCAAGGCCGAAGTGGCCCCCGAGGGGACGGGCTTTGCCGTGCGTCTCGACGGGCGCGGCGTCAAGACACCGGCCAAGACGCCCCTTGTCGTGCCGACCGCGGCGCTTGCCGAACAGATCGCTCTGGAATGGCAGGCGCAGGAGGACAAGATCGACCCCGCGACCATGCCGTTCACCCGCATGTCGAACTCCGCCCTCGACAAGGTGACGCTGCAACACGCCGAAGTGGCTGCGATGCTGGCCGCCTATGGCGACAGTGACCTGCTGTGCTACCGCGCCGACGGCCCGGCGGGATTGGTGGCGCGCCAGTCCGAGGGCTGGGATCCGGTCCTGGGCTGGAGTGCTGAAGCGCTGCAAGCGCCGCTGACCGTGCAGACCGGAGTGATGCACCAGCCGCAGGATCCGGCGGTCCTCGCGCGGTTTGGTGCTGCCGTGCTGGCGCTGACACCTTTTCAACTTGCGGCTTTCCACGACCTCGTGTCGATGTCCGGATCCTTGGTTCTGGGGTTCGCCGTCACCCATGGCGTGCGCAGCGCAGAGGCCGCCTGGACCCTGTCCCGCATCGACGAGACATGGCAGGCGGAACAATGGGGCGCTGACGAAGAAGCCGAAGAGACAGCAGAGATCAAGCGTGCTGAATTTCTGCACGCCGCTCATTTTTATACCCTGACAAGCGGTTGAGCTATCCGTTTACCCAAGACCAAAGACGTGGCTGTGCGGTATCTTAACTTGACCTCCCGGCAAGAATCCGCCCAAACTATAGGCAGCGGCGCGCGTGGGAGTGCGCGGCGTACCTTGTCTTTTGGGGAAGAGATCGGGAGCGACCGGAAAACGCGCAACTAGGGACCAAATGGTGAGGACGGAATGCACCGGATACTTAGCGTAGGCGCGGCCCTGCTTTGTGCAGGGACTGCATATGCCGGCACGCTCGAAGAGGTGCAATCACGCGGTCAACTGAACTGCGGGGTCAATACCAGTCTCATCGGTTTCGCGTCTCAGGATTCCACTGGCACCTGGGGTGGCTTTGACGTGGGCATCTGCCGCGCGGTGGCGGCCGCCGTTCTTGGGGATCCGACCGCGGTGTCCTTTGTGCAGACCACCGAGGCCAGCGGCTATGACGCGCTGACCTCCGGGCGTGTCGACCTTTTGGTGCGCAACACGACCTGGAGCTTTTCCAGCGACGTGAATCAAAAGGTAAGCTTTGCCGGCGTCACCTATTTTGACGGGCAGGGCTTCCTTGTGCCCAAGGCGCTGGGCATTTCCTCGGCGCGAGAGCTGGAAGGTCGCGGCATCTGCGTGCAATCCAACACCACGTCGGCGCAAAATCTGGAAGAGTTTTTTACCCGCTACGGCATGTCCTATGAGACACTGTCGGTTGAGGGTGTCGAGAATGCGCAGGCGCTGTACCTTGCAGGGGAATGTCAGGTCTATTCCTCCGAGGTGTCACACCTCGCGGCGATCCGTGCGACCTTTGCCAACCCTGGTGAGCATGTCCTTCTGGAAGACATCATTTCCAAGGAACCGCTGGGGCCGGTTGTGCGGCAGGGGGATGACCTCTGGACGGATATCGTGCGTTGGGTTCTCTATGCCCTGATCGGTGCCGAGGAACTCGAAGTGACGTCCGCCAATGTCTTGGAACTGAAGGAAAACGGGGCCTCCACGCCAGAAGTCGCGCGCCTGCTTGGGCGCGAGGGGCAGATGGGCGAAAGCCTTGGTCTGGATTCTGATTGGGCGGTGCGCGCAATCAAGGCAGGGGGCAACTACGGCGAACTGTTTGCCCGCAATATCGGTGAAACAACCCCGGTTGGCCTGTCACGCGGTTTGAACCTGCAATGGAGCGATGGCGGCCTGCTCTACAGCCCACCGTTCCGCTAGGGCCGCATCGGCCCTCAGGCGTCAGTCCATCAGGTCCCGCGGAACGGCAAAACCCGCGACGTCACCCTGACCGTCTTGCAGATCCGTCCAATCCTGAATGGCGAAATCCACAACCAGCGTGGCGCAGGTTGGGTATTGCGCGAATTTCGGATGGTCGGGTGGTGCCTTGATCAGGGCCTCGGCCCATTGCGCCAACCCCGGATTGTGCCCCAGCATCAGGACGCGCTGCCCCTTGGCGCCGCGCAAGGCTTTGCGCAGGTCAACCGGGCTGGCGAGGTAAAGCTCTGGCACAAAGCGCGCGGGCGCATCGACATTCAAAAGCGACAGGGTCTCCCGGGTGCGCGCCGCAGTCGAGCAGAGCACCTCGTCCGGGAGCCAATCCTGTCCCGGGCCTTGCGTTGCCAGCCAGCCCGCCATGACCGGCGCCGCGCGGCGCCCACGGGCATTTAGCGGACGATCCTCATCGGCGAGGCCATGCGCCCAGTCCGACTTGGCGTGGCGCATGAGGATCAACCGCTTCATCCGCGGTAGTTCTGCATGAAGGCGGCCATGTGGAACCGCGATTGCACGGGCAGGCGTTCGAAATCCTGTGCGACGGGGCAGGCGCGGCGCACAAGGCAGCCATCGCGGCAAGGCGCGCCCTGAGGGCTGGCCACATGGGCCTGACAGCGTGGCACGTCATAGCCCTGATCCGGGCCAAGTGCACCCACAGGGCAGGCGGCAACACAAGGCGCGGCGCAGGTGTCACAGGGCTTGGCGGGCGGAGGTGGCAGGTCAAGCCGCACGGGAAGTGCCAAAGCACCCCTAAAACTGACAAAGAGACCCGCGGCATCGTGCACCAACAACCCCACAGGCGCAGGCCAGCAGCGCGCAGAGGCCTCTGCCCACCTCAGGAATGGCGGGTAGGGTGGACCGTCAGACGGAAAGATCGCGCTGCCGTCCCAGTCTTTTGCGAGACGGCCAATCACCCGTTTGGACCAGCGATCCAGCGGATCCGACGCACCGTCGCTGTATTCGTCACTGGCCGAAAAGCGCGTCCAGAACCCCGGCTCGTCCGGACCGAGCAGGACCACGGTCGCGCATCCCTCGGGTGCCGCGTCTTTGGGACCGGGATGCAGGGCACCGCGCAGGGCGAGGCCCTGTGCTTTCGCGGCACGGTCCAGCGCCTCAAGCGTCATGGGGCTTTCGTCACGGGGGACAGATCTCCGGCGCGGATCATAGACCCTGATCCGTGCTCTGTGAACAGCTCCAACAGGCAGGCGTTGGGCACACGCCCATCGACGATCACCACGCCGCGCACGCCTGCCTCGATCGCGGCCAGCGCGGTTTCGGTCTTGGGGATCATGCCGCCGGCCACGACACCTTCGTCGATCATCTGGCGCAGATCCTCCGGGCGGAGTTCAGTGACCACGTTGCCGTCGCCATCCTTGACGCCTGCGACATCGGTCAAGAGCAGCAGGCGATCTGCCTTCAACGCACCGGCGATGGCGCCGGCCGCCGTGTCGCCGTTGACGTTGAACGTCTCGGCGGCGCTGCTTCCGGCGCCGAGGGGGGCCACGACGGGAATGATGTCCGCGGCAAAGAGATCCTGCAGAACCTGAACGTTCACCTGCTTTGGGCGGCCCACAAACCCCAATTCCGGGTCATCGGCTTCGCAGACCATGAGGTTGTCGTCCTTACCCGACAGGCCGACGGCGCGGCCTCCTTCGTGCATGATGGCCTGTACGATACGCTTGTTCACGCGCCCGGTCAGGACCATTTCGACCACTTCGACAACCGCCTCGTCGGTGACGCGTTTGCCGCGGACAAAGCTGCTCTGGATGTTCAACCGGTCCAGCATGTCGTTGATCATCGGCCCACCACCATGCACGACCACCGGGTTCACACCGACCTGTCGCATCAGCACGATGTCGCGGGCAAAGGCGGCCATGGCGTCGTCGTCGCCCATGGCGTTGCCGCCAAATTTCACCACGACCACCGCGCCGGTATAGCGCTGCAGAAAGGGCAGGGCTTCGGAAAGCGTGCGCGCGGTGGTGATCCAATCTCGGTTCATGTCAGGCGGTCTCATGTCATCGTTCTGGTCGGCTGCACCGGACAATGCCTCGCGGCGCGGATGAATACCAGAGGGGTCGGGGGTGACAGTCGCTGGTCAGGTCAGATTGGCGATGATGGTGCGCAGGGTGGCGAGGCCCTCGCCTTTTTCGCTGCTGGTGACCACCAGTTCGGGATATGCGGCGGGGTGTTTTGCCAGCTTGGAGCGGACCTGCGCCAGCACCGCCTCCTGTTCGCGTTCCTTGACCTTGTCGGCCTTGGTCATGACGACCTGAAAGGTCACCGCGGAACGGTCCAGCAGGGTCATGATTTCCTGATCCACGGTCTTGATTCCATGGCGGAAATCCACCAGCACAAAGGCTCGGCGCAAAGACACGCGGCCCGCCAGATAGGCCTTGAGCAGGGCTTGCCATTTCGCAACCACGGCCACCGGCGCATTGGCAAAGCCATAGCCGGGCAAGTCGACGAGGTAGCGCTCATCGCCAAGCTCGAAGTAGTTGACTTCCTGCGTGCGCCCGGGGGTGTTGGACGCCCGCGCGATGCCTTTTCGCCCGGTCAGAGCGTTGATCAAACTGGATTTTCCGACGTTCGAGCGTCCGGCGAAACAAACCTCGGCCCGGTCATCAGGCGGCAGGCCGGTCATGGCGACCACGCCTTTGAGAAAGTCGACACGCCCGGCAAAAAGCTTGCGCGCTGCTTCGGCCTGTGCCGGATCGGGCGCCTCGGCGAGGGGAAACCGCATCTCCATCAGAGGCACCGCACCGTGTCGCCGATCCGGATCATGCCTGCGCGCACCACTTCGGCACGGACGGAAAAGTCTTGGTGCCCCCAGCTTTCCAGTGCGCTCAGCACATCGGTGTCCCGTTTGCCGGTCTCCGGGTTCGCATGGGTGGCCTGGCAGCGGTCAGTGCGTTCACGCATGAAAAGCACGGCCTCACCGATCTGAACTTCCTTGTCCATCCAGTCGAATTCCTCCCACGGGGCACCGCCATCAAACCACAGATTGCCGCGCCAACGGTGGATCGACAGGTCACGGCCAAGGCGTTGGGCCACCGCACGGTGCGACGACATATTGCACAGAGTGACACTGGCAAAGTCACTGTCCGTAAACCCGCGGGTCGCAGTGCGCAGGAGACGGTCAGATTGCGCCCGGTTTTCGGGGACGAAGCCTCCACTCCACTCGACAAAGGCCGCGCCCTCGGTCTCCGGGTCAAATTCCAGATCCGGGCGGTCCGGGTGGGAGACCCGCATGCGCCCGGCCTCAGGGTCGAACGCGGATCGCACGGCGGCCAGCATGGGTGCCTTCGACACGCGAGAGAAGTTCTGGCAAGGGGCCCAATCGGACCCGTCCGCGGTGCTTTGCACGTGCGCCACGGCCCAATGCCTGTCCCACGGCAAGGTTGTGCCTGCCTCAAGCGCCACTTCTGACAGCTCTTCGCGGCCGTGGCTCTTGATTGGAAACCGCCAGATCTGGGTCAGCCGGGCGGTCATTTCTTCTCCGGCGTTTCCGACTTCTTCTTGAAGCTTGAACGGATGTTCCCAAGGATGTCGGGCGTGTACCCCTGCACCCGCATGATCATGTACTGCTGGCTGAAGGTGATCACGTTGTTGGCGATCCAGTAGATGACCAGCCCCGAAGCAAATCCGCCGAGCATGAACATGAAGACCCAGGGCATCCAGGCAAAGATCATCTGCTGGGTGGGATCGGTGGGA
>JBELMB010000258.1:0-6619 GCA_042088665.1 Sagittula sp. | reverse complement strand
GGTCGCCCCGTGCGCAGTGCATGATCGGCTTTCTGCTGGTGGATAAATCCGTGGTTCCCGGCGACCGTGTCGAAATCGCACGAAACGGCCGCCGTGACATCGGAGAGGTGAGCGCCCTGCCGTTCTTTCAATAGACTGGTCTTGCAATGGCGCCGTTGCGCAATGGGAGATGCCAGACCTGGGGTGTCGTAGGGGGCGCAACAACGCCTGTGTCTGCGCAAAGCGTAACGTCGCACGACGCCCGAAGGGTGCTGTGCCGGGCTCAAACCCAACAGGATTGGCAAATGACCTGCGTCGCAGGGCAAGTCACATGGAACCGAGACGCCCACCGTCGCGGAGCAAAGCCCGGCGGCTCGCCAATATGCCAGCCACATCGGCAACGCGCTGATCCTGCCCGATAGATCCCGTCCGAGGCGGACATCGCGAGCGTCACCGCGGGTGCCGTTGCGAGAAACGAGGCTTTGCGGGCGTCGAAAGACCTTGGCCGGGCGATCTGGCGAAGCTTGAGCGGATACCACCGCCGAAGCCGCGCCAAGACCATCCTCTGGGGATCATGTAACGCACAACCTTGTCGAGCAACGGATGCATTGCGTCAAACTGCGGGGGCCACGCCGCATGGTGCGGGACTTCGACCCTCAGGTCGCGGAGGTCCATGTCCGCATCGCCGTCGTGAATGGCTGCGCGGCCCTTGGCATCCTTGTTACAAGGGTCATGGCATGCGTCTGTGCGAGGAAAGAGTGGGCCTGATCATCACACGATTTGTGAAGCAGAGCCTCTGCAACGCGTCCAATTGACGAGGGGCCGGTCGTTTGGATCAAAGCTCAGACGCATGCAACCGTCATCAGGGGGCGCCTTTTGCCGGGACTATTCGACAATGGCGTAGGTCGGCGCCTGAGCGCTTGAGAGGTTGTGCAGAACGCGACCTTGATGACGTGTTGTGTGCACCCTAGGTATCACCATGCATGAGGTTGGGGTCGGTTTTGTGAACGCGCCAGCAGTTCGAACCCCCGTCCAAAAGCACAACAGTTACAAATCGGAGGTTTGCGCACGGGTGCGGATACGTTTTGGTAACCAGGTGTTAGGTCTTCTCCCGTAGTTCACGGGATTGCCCAAATCGGGAACTCGGCAATGAAGGTTCGGAACAAACAGGAACTCTGGCTGTTCGTAGGCGTGGTGAGCGTGCTCTCCGTCTCGGCGTCGCTGGTGGTGACCGCGCTGGTATCGCCGACGGGGTTGGACGCCACCTCTGCGGTCCCGGCATTTGTTGTGCCGCTGATCGTATCACCCGTGGCGTCCTATTGGTGCGCCGCGATGATGTTGCGGATACATGGGCTGAACGTGACGCTGGGGCATATGCTTTTGCACGATCAGATGACCGGCCTGCTGAACCGTCGCGCCTTCTTTGATGCCATGGAACGGGACCTTGCGCAAAAGGCGGGGACGGTGCTCATGCTGGATATCGACAGCTTCAAGGCGATCAACGACACCTACGGCCACCCCACCGGGGACGACGTGATCCAGTCCGTGGCTCGGGTTCTGAAACAGAAATCGGTGCCGCATGGCCGCGCTGCCCGGCTGGGCGGAGAAGAGTTCGCCGTGTTCTTTCCCGATGAACCCCTCGATGCAGGCCATTGGCGGGCGGAGGACATCCGCACCGCCATTGCCGCTCAGTCTGTGCAAAGCCACGCCGGTGCAGTCGCTTGCACGGTCTCCATCGGTCTCGACTATCGCCGGGGCACGGAGCCTGCTGACGATGTTCTCAAACGGGCCGATGAAGCGCTCTACGAGGCAAAGAACCGGGGTCGGAACCAGGTCTACCTTTTCCGGCCTCCGGATTCGAAAGACAGCGACGTCGCGTGACGTCTGCCTTGTGTGCCGGGCTCAGTCAAAGACTGGCGCATGGGGCACCTTTATCTTGTCCACGATCCGCAGGTTCTCTGAAGTCAAGGCATCGATGCGGGCCATGTCCACATGGCTGAGCGAGAAATCCATGATGTCGTAATTGGCAGCGATGTTCACCGGATTGGTGGACATCACGTTGACGCTGACGCCTTTTTGCAGGGTCCAGCGCAGCACCACCTGACCAGCGGATTTGCCGTAGGAGGCGCCAATTTCGGCAAACAGCGGCCGCTTGAAAACCTCTCCCCGCGCCACCGAGCAATAGGCCGAGAGCGGAATCCCGACCTCTGTCGCGCCAGCCATCAATCTGGTCTGGTTCAGCAGGGGATGGAACTCCACCTGATTGGTCACGATCGGGGCGTCGACGATCTGGACGGCCTCGCGCAGCATGGCGACCGTGTAGTTGGACACCCCGATGTTGCGCGCAAACCCACTGTCGTGGGCTTGTTGCAGCAGCTTTAGCGAGGGGGTGATGTTGCCATCCGCCGGGGGCCAATGCAGCAGCAGCACGTCCACGTAATCGGTGCGCAGATCCTTCAGGCTCTGTTCCACGGCAGGCAGAAACCTGTCTTCGGCAAAGGTGTCGACGGTCACTTTGGTCGTGATGCACAGATCCTCGCGGGCAAGGCCCGTGGCGGCAAGGGCTTCGCCGGTTGTGGCCTCGTTCTTGTACAACTGTGCGGTGTCAAACGCGCGGTAGCCCACTTTGGCAGCGGCTTCGATGGCGCCGAGCAGCGTGTCGCCCTGCAGTGGAAAGGTGCCAAAGGCGCGCTGGTGGTTCTTTTGGAAATAGATGGTCATCGGCGTCCTCCATGGGGTCGCCTCGGTGGTAGCCGTTTGGGGGCACGGATCAAAGCAGGTTTGATGCGGATCCGGCGGCCCGCGTCACCGACCGCCGCGCCAGACCCCTGACCGCCCAACGGCGCTGTCAGCTCCGCTGGGCATCCCTGACAAGCGCGGCAAAGCGAAAGAACCCATGCGCCATCTTCGAATAGGGTGTCAGCAGAAAAAAGGTCAGCACGGTCGCGAGGTGCACCGGCAAGAGCCAGCCAACGGTCGCGCTGCCGGTCGCGGCGTAAAGCATCAGCCCGCTGGCGCTGACGGCGAACAGCAAGAGGACAAACGCCATCTCGCCGCCCCAGGCCGCAGGCGCGCCAAGGTTGCGGTCGGCTTTTGTCTTCAGCCACGCCAGCCCTGCGGTTCCGAGGCACAGCAGCACGCCACCGGGCAGGCCAAGCAGCTTTGGCAGACTGAAGAGCCCGTAAGGGGCCTCGAGGCCGAAACCATAGTGCAGGACCGTCCCGCTGGAGGTGGCGGCGAAGCACAGCAGAAAGCCGTAGAGCGTGGCTTGGTGAAAGTGGCGGCGGGCCTGTGAGAACCGGTCCTCGTCTTCGAAATTGCAGCCTTCGCCATGGCCGCCCGCAAGGTTTCGCATCTGGCCTGCGGCGAGACCGGCGGCCTTCAGGTGCGCCATGGTGACGGGGGCACCCCCGACGGTCCGCCAATAGGCCCGCAGCGACAGCGCCATCGCCAGCAGTGGCAGGATGAAGGCGGGCGCAAAGACCGCCACCATCAACCCGTGGGACATATAGGCATAAAAGCCATCGCCGCTGTCGGGGCGCAGCCCCTGTGCCAGCGCAAAGAGCAGTGCAAGACCCGACACGAGGATCGCGGCCATCGCCACACCGCCTGTGTCAAAGAGCCGGGCGAAGCCTTGCGGCCAGGCGTGTGCCTTCCAGCTGTCCTGCCGAACCTCGGCGAGCGCCTTGGGCAGGTTCAGATCAAACTCGTGCGGGGCGGTGTATTGGCAGGCGTAATAGCAGCCCCGGCAGTTGTGACAAAGGTTCGCCAGTTGCGTCAGATCCCCGGCGCTGAAGGCGCGCTCCGCATGCAGGGCCGGAAAAACAGAGCAGTACCCTTCGCAATAGCGGCAGGCGTTGCAGATCTGCGCCTGACGGCGGGCTTCGTCGATGAGATCGGGAGAGAGATCAGTTGGCATGGGCTGCGGCCTCCTTGCCTGCGATGCGTCCAAAGACGGTGCCGATGGTCATCCCGAACCCGGCGAGATAACCCTGTCCAAGGATCGATCCGGCCATGGTTTCCCCCGCGGCCCAAAGGTTCGCCACCGGGCGATTGCCCAGCGCGCATTGCGCGGACGCGTCGACCTTCAATCCGAGGTAGGTGAAGGTCACGCCGGTGCGCAGGGAATAGCCATAAAACGGCGGTTCGGTGATGGGACGGGCCCAGTTGGTCTTGGGGGGGGTCAACCCGCTTGTGGTCACGCCGTCCAGTTCTGTCGGATGAAATCCGGAGGTGTCGCCACAAGCGGCGTTGAATTGCTCGACCGTGGCGCGCAATCTGTCAGGCGGCAGGTCCATCTTGGTCGCCAGTTCTTCCAGCGTCTGTGCCTCGATCGGGGGAAACACGGACGGCATGAACAGGTTCAGCGACTTGGCGTCAATCACCACATAGCCGACCTGGTCGGGCTGGCCCGCCACGAGACGGCCCCAGATCGCGTAGCGCTTTGGCCAGACATCTTCGCCTTCGTCGTAGAACCGCTCGGCGTGTTTGTTCACGACGATGGAAAAGGGCACGCAATCCAGTCGCGTGACGATCCCGCCATCGAATTTGGGCGCGCGCCCGTCGATGGCCACGGCATGACATTGCGTGGGGTCCCCGACCTGTTCGATGCCTTGATCCAGCAGGTCCCTGAGCACCACACCGCGGTTGTAGGGCGTGCCACGGATGAGAAAGTTCTTTGCCGCCGGTCCCCAGGCCCGCGCCAGCCAGTCGGTGTCCGCCTGAAACCCGCCAGAGGCGACCACGACCGCCTTGGGCGTGACGCGGTGGGTCTCTGCGCCATGGGTATAGGCCACTTCGACCACTTGTGCGTCTTCAACGGCCACATGCGTGACCTGCGCTTCGTAGACCACTTTCACCCCGAGCCGTTCCGCGGTGCGGTAATAGGCGTTCACCAGCGATTTGCCTCCGCCCAGAAAGAACGCATTGGTGCGCGCCAGCGACAGCGTACCCGCCAGCGAGGGCTGAAAGCGCACGCCGCGGGCCTCCATCCAGGGCAGGCAGGCCTCGGAGGTGCGGATTGCCAGCCGGGCCAGCGCCTCGTCGGTCTGTCCGCCGGTGACCTTTTGCAGGTCGGCGAAGTATTCTTCTTCGAGATAGCTGTCGACGAGGGGGCCGAGGGGCCCGTCATGCATGCAGCGGAAATTGCGGGTATGGCGCGAGTTGCCGCCGCGATAGGGCTTTGGTGCCGCCTCAAGGATCCAGACCCGCGCGCCGGCCTCTGCCGCTGTCATCGCGGCGCATAGTGCGGCGTTGCCACCGCCAATCACGAGGATGTCCGGGCTTTCGGTCATGCGGTCTCTCCTTTGGTCCGGCTGTACCAGTCGGGGTTTGATTTGACCAATGCCGCTTTTTGCGCGATTGATGCGTTATGCGGATCAATTTCGATTTCACCGATCTGGAGGCGTTTCTGGCGGTCAAGGACACCGGCTCCTTTCATGTGGCAGCGGACCGGCTGAACCTGTCGCAATCCTCTGTCACGCGGCGGATCAAGAAGCTGGAACAGGCGCTGGGCACCTCCCTGTTTGACCGCTCCACCCGAGATGTGCGGCCGACGCTGGCAGGCAAACGGCTGCAACAGCGGGCCGAGGCGATCCTGCAGGACGCGGTTGAAACGACGCAGGCGCTGCGCGATGAGACGGCCGCCTTTGCCCATCAACGCGCGCAGACGCTTGTCGTGGCGACGGTGCCGACGCTGGTGACGGGGCTGTTGGCACCTGCGATCAAGGCGGCGCAGGCGGCGGGTTGGCGCGCGCGGGTGCGGCTGATGGATCTTGGCGCCAACGCGGTGGCAGAGGCGGTTGCGCAGGGCGAGGCGGATCTGGGTCTGGGCGCGATCCCGTTGCTGGAGCCCACGACAGAATTCACGCCGCTCCTTTCGGATCCGATCCAGCTGGCGGTGCCGGTCGGGCACGCTCTGGCGGATCGGCGTGCGGCGGACTTGCCACCCGGGGCCTCAGCGCCGCTGTACCTGCCTGATCCGACCTCCTCTGATCCGACGGGTGCCGATTTGACTTGGGCCGATCTGGCGGGGCAGGTGCTGATCCTGCCAGCGCGGGGCACCGGCAACCGGCTGATGATTGACGAGGCGCTGGCAGGCACCGGTGTGCCGCTTGCCTGGTCCTACGAGGTCGAGCGGACCTCGACCGCGCTGGATCTCGTGGCGGCGGGGCTGGGCGTGGCGCCGGTGCCGCGCGCCACGGCGCAGGGCCGAACGGCGGTGGTGTGGAAATCCATTGGCGCGCCGGATGTGACCCGGCCCGTCGGGCTTTTGCGCCGGATCGGACAAAGCGACGGCAGTGCTGCGCAGGGTCTGGTCCGGGCGCTTCAGGCGCGGGCAAAATCGCTCACCGAGCCGACGCAACCCTAGGAATACGGCATGACCGACACACTCCAGCAGCCGCAAATCAAGGTCGGCCTGATCGGGCAGGGCATTGGCGCGTCCCGCACTCCGGCGATGCATCTTGCTGCGGCAAAGCGCCTGAACCTGCCCTACAGCTATGAGATCATCGACACGGCCACGCGTCCCGACGTGCCGGTCGCCGATCTGTTGGCCGAGGCGCAGGACAGGGGCTTTCGCGGTCTCAACGTGACCTATCCCTACAAGATCGAGGTGATGGGTCTGCTTGACGAGCTGTCG
>JBELMB010000047.1:0-31874 GCA_042088665.1 Sagittula sp. | reverse complement strand
CCTTGCACCATGAACTCGGGCTTGGCGCTCTGCCGGCGATCGTCGAGAATGGTGCCGGGGTCTATCGCCCCGCCCGGGAGGGGACAGGGACCAAGGCACATGACAATGCGGCCTACCTTGCACTGCGCAGGGCGCTGGCCGCGCTGCCGCCGAGCCTGCGCCGTCACTTCACCGGGTTTGGCGACATGACCGCACAGGAACTGGCCGATCTGACGGGTCTCTCGCCAGAGGCGGCCCCTCTGGCGCAGGCGCGTTGTTTTTCCGAACCGGGCCTCTGGCAGGGCAATGCCACGGATGAGGCGCGGTTCCGTGACGCGCTGGAGGCGCAGGGCATCCATGGCCGCAAGGGTGGACGCTTTCTCACCCTGTCGCACGGCCGCACAAAGGCCGACGCGATGGCCGAAGTGGCCGTTGACCAGGGCGCCACCTGCACCATTGCCCTGGGCGACGCGCCCAATGACGTCGAAATGCTGCAAGCGGCGGATTTTGCAGTGATCGTGCGCAATGACCATGGTCCGGGAATTCCGACGCTTCCGGGCGAGACCGAAGGCCGTGTGCGCCGCACCCGTCTGCCCGGCCCGGCGGGCTGGTCAGAGGCTCTGCTGGCGCTTTTGCAAGAGATTCACAAAAAGGGGCTTTGAATGGCCGACTTCCACCAGAACGGCAACATCGCGCAGTTCCACAACCTGCGCGCCCGCCCCATCGAAGAGATGGTCTACGAAATCGAATCCTTTGCCCAGACGCGCAAGATCAGCCTTGTCCTGCCCTCGCTGTTCTCTGAGCTCGAAGGTCCGGCCATGACGGGCATCCTGAAAGAACTGAGCCAGGTCAGTTACTTGCACCGGATCATCATCGGGCTCGACCGAGCGGATGAAACGCAGTTTCGCCGCGCGCGCAGTTTCTTTTCGGTTCTGCCGCAAGAGCACGTGGTGCTCTGGAACGACAGCCCCCGCATGAAGACATTTGAATCGCGGCTGCACGCCTATGGATTGGCCCCGGATGAGCCGGGCAAGGGCAAGAACATGTGGACCTGCATGGGCTACCTGATCTCTTGCGCGGACACCGCCGTCATGGCGTTGCATGATTGTGACATCGTCACCTACGAACGGGAAATGCTGGCCCGGCTGGTCTATCCGGTGGTCAATCCGAACTTCCGCTACCAGATCTCAAAGGGGTATTACCCGCGCATCGGCGATGGAAAGCTGAACGGTCGGGTGACGCGCCTTCTGGTGTCGCCGCTTTTGATCGCGCTCAAGAAGGTCATCGGCGACCGCGATTACCTCGATTTCCTGCGCTCGTTTCGCTACCCGCTGTCGGGGGAGTTTGCGCTGCGCACCTCGCTGCTGCCGGATCTGCGCATCCCCTCCGACTGGGGGCTGGAGATCGGGGTGCTCTCCGAGGCATGGCGCAACCTTGGCCGCCACTCTGTCTGTCAGGTGGAGATCTCGGATGCCTATGATCACAAGCACCAAGCCGTCAGCGAAGAGGACGCAAAGGGCGGGTTGAACCGCATGTCGACCGACATCTGCAAGGCCGTGTTCCGCAAGCTCGCGGCGGATGGCACGGTCTTTACCCCCAATGTCTTTCGCGCGTTGAAGGCCACCTATTATCGCGTCGCCCTCGACCTGCTGGAGTTCTATGCCGACGATGCCCGGATGAACGGCCTTGCCCTCGACCGCCACCGCGAAGAGCGCACGATCGAGCTTTTTGCCAATAATATCATGACGGCGGGGCAGGTCTTTCTCGACAATCCGCACGAGAGCCCCTTTATCCCGAACTGGAGCAGGGTGAACGCGGCCGACCCGCTGCTGGTCACGGAACTGCGCGCGGCTGTGGCAGCGGACAGCGACGAATTCAGCCCGACGCCCTTCTAGAGATCGCCCGCCTGCGCCTGCCCGGGCGCTGCTGCGCCCGGTTTGAGGCGGCTCACCCCTTGGCGCTGTTGGTGATCCAGCGGCACTGATAGGGTTCCAGCCGCACCCCGTCGTTTTCCGGATGCAGGGTTTCGCCGGACAACAGATCGAACCAGTCTTCGTCCGCGATCAGGTTGAGCGCGCGTGGCGGCAGGTCGATGCTGTCGGCGCTGACATTGTGCAGCGCAAAGATCGACTGCGACCGGTCCAGCGATTGCCGCCAGACGGCAAAGATCCGGTCATCGAGGTGCAGGGTGAAATTCGTCGCATTGGGATGGAAAGCAGGCTGGCGGGCCCGCAGCCGCAGTCGATCCGACAGGGCGGACAATACGATCGACTGCGCGCTTTCACCATCCGCAAGGCGCGCGCGCAAGTCCGGATAGTTCCAGCGGTGCCGGTTGATCGCCCGGTTCATGCCGCGCCGCGTGACCGCCTCGAGATCGTTGTCCGTCGCGAGCATGGCGTGGATGTAGAAGGCCGGGATGCCTTCGAGGGACATGACGATGGTCTGCGAGGCAATGAACCGGTCAAGGTGCAGCTCCTGATCCCCGCGATAAGTGCGCGACAGGGCCGAAAAGAAAGTGGCGTTCAATTCGTAGACCGCGGCGCCGCCACCGGGCAGCGCCCGCATGGAGGCCCGGCCACCAGATTCCTGAACGGTCGAGATCATGCGCGCGATCTCTTCGTCCGGCAGCAGCCCTTCGGCGGGGCGCATCCCGATCCCGTCGTGGGAGGCGGAAAAGTTCAGGTAGGCGCAGCCGTGAGGTGCCGGCGGCATGGCCCGCATCCAGTTCGACAGATAGCGCGCCTCGCCGGACAGGCAGGCGTGCAGGATCAGCGGTGGCAGCGGAAAGTTGTAGATCCAGTGCGCTTCGTTCAACTGCCCGAAATAGCTGAGGTTTTCGGCCTTTGGGACGTTCGTCTCAGTGAGCAGGATGACCGGCTCCTGTGCGAAATCCGCAAGCGCGCGCAGCAGTTGCACGATGGCATGGGTCTGCGGCAGGTGGATGGAGGGGGTGCCGGGCTCTTTCCACAGAAAGGCCACAGCATCGAGGCGGATGATCTTGACGCCTTTGTCCACGTGCAACCGGATGATCCGAAGCACCTCAAGCAGCACCTCCGGGTTGCGAAAGTCCAGATCGACCTGATCGTGGGAGAAGGTGCACCAGACGTGCTTGATCCCCATCGCGGTCTCTACCTCCTGCAGGAGGGGCGTGGTGCGGGGCCGCACCACCATGGACAGATCGTCATCAGGCGAGGCTTCGGTGAAGAACTTGTCGTAGGGCGCCTGGCCCTGGCGGTAGGCGTTGAACCAGGTCCCTTGGGACGAGACATGGTTCAGCACCAGATCGGACATCAGGTGCCAGTCGTCGCCGATCCGTTCGATGTCTGGCCAGTCCCCCAGCGTCGGGTTGACCTTGCGGTAGTCCGTGACGGCAAACCCGTCGTCCGAGGTATAGGGAAAGAACGGCAGGATATGCACCCCGTTCACAACGCCCTTGAGCCGCGCGCCAAGGAAATCCCGCAGCAGATCCAGCGGCTTGTAGACCCCGTCTGTCAGACTGTCGCCATAGGTGACAAGCAGCGCATCTTTCTGCGTCCACAAGGTGTTGCCCGGTTTGCGCGCGCGCCGTCGGGGGGCGGTGTCCTCGGGCCAAAAGGCGTCGATCACCAACTGGGTCAGCGCGTCCGTGTCATGATCGGGATAAAGACGCATAAGCAGGGCGTGCAGTCGGGAGAACAGGGCGTTTGGCGCGGTCATGGGCAAGTCCGGTGCATTGGGGTCGCACCGTTATAGCAGAGCGCGGTTGCGGGGAAAGCGTGACCGGTTGCCTGTGGGGCAAAACACGGCCCGGGTTCACATCTTTGCATCCAGCGGTGCAGCGGGGCCTGCGGCGGGCTCACCGGGCGCGCTCCGGGGCAGCTTGTTCGCCTGACACTCTGACACCCTGACACCCTGATGCACCACGTCCCAAGCGCGTAGAGCGATTCGGCTAAGCGGCAGTAAACGCGTGGCCTTTCCCGTCGCGAAACCCTTCTGTCGGGCACAGGCAAAGGGGCCTGCCATCCCGCATGGCCTTGGCGCGATGGCGCACTCTGGCCATGGGCGGGGTTTCCGATGCGGCACTGCCGACACTCCCTTGCGGTGCCGCGCGCAATCGCGCACCGTGCCGCATAAAGCGACAGGAGAGGCATATGAACGAGGTCGACGTCAGCGTAACGGGACGTGTGATGCAGATCACTCTGGCACGGGGCAAGGTGAACGCCATAGACGCCGCAACGAGCCGCGCTTTGGGCGAGGCCTTCTCGCAGCTCGAACAGGATGACGCCGTATCGGTCGGTGTGATCACCGGCGGGGGCGTGCGGTTCTTTTCCGCGGGCTGGGATCTGAAGGCCGCCGCCGCGGGCGAATCCCCCGATGAGAACATGGGACCCGGTGGGTTTGCCGGCCTGACCGAGCATTGGGGGCTGACCAAACCGGTGATCGCCGCCGTGAACGGCCTTGCGCTGGGCGGTGGGTTCGAACTGGCGCTGGCGGCGGATATGATCGTCGCGGCAGAGCATGCGGAGTTTGGTCTCCCCGAAGCGGGCATCGGGCTTGTAGCGGACAGCGGCGGTGTGATCCGCCTGCCGCGCCGCCTGCCGCGGGCCATCGCCATGGAGATGATGATGACCGCCCGACGGGCCTCGGCGGCGGAACTGGCGCGCTGGGGGCTGGTCAACGCGGTTGTGCCCGCCGCGGACCTGATGGCAGAGGCTTTTGCCATGGCAGAGCGCGTCGCCGCCTGCGCGCCGCTGTCCCTGCGCGCGATCAAGGAAATCGATGCCGCCACGCAGGGTCTGTCGGAGCAAGACAGCTTTGCCCGCATGCGGGCCGGGGGGCTTGCCTCCTATGGGGCGATCTATGACAGCGCAGATGCGGCAGAGGGCATGTCCTCTGTCATGGAAAAGCGCACGCCGAGCTGGACGGGACGGTAGGGCGATGGCGACACAGACAATCCTGCACCCCTGGACGGGGGAGGTCGCCGCACCGCTGCAACTGGTGCAACAAGAGGTCAGCGCGGAGTGGATCGACGAATACGGCCATATGAACATGGCGCATTACCTCACCATTTGTGACATCGCGAACTGGGCCTTCTGGAATTGGGTCAACGCCCCCGACCAGACGATGGAAACCCGAGATGGCCACGAATACATCATCGTCGAGAACCACGTGACCTATTCTGGCGAGTTGGCCGAAGGGGATGCCTTTACCATCGAGACGCAGCTCACTGATCTGGATGAAAAGCGTTTCATCCTGTTTCACCGGGTGCGCGACGCCGAGGGCGGGCTGTCGGCCACCAACGAGGTCAAGATGCTGGGCTTCAACCTCACCAGCCGTCGGCCAGAAGCCTGGCAACCCACCGTGGCGGAGCATCTGGCGCAAGTGCGCGCCGTGCACAGCGCCCTGCCAAGGCCCGAGCAGGCAGGGCAGGGGATCGTCCTCAAAAAACGCTAGACCCCCGCGGAGGCCATGACAGGTCAGGCTGGCTTTGTCCGGGCTTGCTGGCCTTGACGCGCCAAGGGTTGGCCAACCCACGGCCGCCCCACGGCCAGACAAGCAACCGGCAGGAAAGAAAAAACCGCCGCCCGGTCTCCCGGGCGACGGTGTGCACAAGCATCGCTGCTCAGCGACGCGCGGCGCTATGGTTTACTGCAGCGCGGCGTCGGTGATCGCGTGGGTCCAGGCACCTTCCGGGGCGGCGGTGATCACCGGATCGGATCCGCCTGCCAGAAGCGTGGCAACTGTGCGCTCATAATCGGCCGGATCCAGCGCGCCGTTCGAGCCCGCCGTCAGCTTGGCAATCTCGCCCATCATGCGGATCTGGTGCGCTTCGGTCTGGGCACCTGTCTCGTCAAAGTCGAGCACGATCATCGCCGCGTCTTCGGCATTTTCCTCGGCCCATTTCCAGCCCTGCATGGAGGCCTTCACAAACCGTGTCATCTTGTCGGAAAACGCCGCATCGCCAAGGTTTTCTTCAAGCACGTAAAGCCCGTCTTCCATCGTGGACACGCCCTGGTCCTGGTACTTGAACGTCACCAGCTCATCGGCGGACACGCCGCTGTCCAGCACCTGCCAGTACTCGTTGTAGGTCATGGTCGAGATGCAGTCAGCCTGACGCTGCAGCAGCGGATCGACGTTGAAACCCTGCTTGAGCACTTCGACAGAGCCGTCCATCTTGCCATCCGTCTTGATGCCCAGCTGGGACATCCACGACAGGAAGGGATACTCGTTGCCAAAGAACCAGACACCCAGCGTGCGGTTCGCCAGATCTGCGGGAGCCGCGATGCCCACATCGGCCCAGCAGGTCAGCATCATGCCCGAGGATTTGAAGGGCTGCGCGATGTTCACCAGCGGCAGACCGTTTTCGCGGGCCGCGAGGGCGGCGGGCATCCATTCGACGACCACGTCGGCACCGCCACCTGCGATCACCTGTGTGGGCGCAATGTCCGGGCCACCGGGCAGGATCGTCACGTCGAGGCCCTCTGCCTCGTAATAGCCGTTCTCAAGCGCGACGTAGTAGCCCGCGAACTGGGCCTGCGTCACCCATTTCAGTTGCAGCGTGACTTCGTCGGCAGCAAAGGCTGGGGCCGCAAGGCCAAGTGCGGCGACGGCGGAAAGGATATGTTTCATGGATACCTCCGTTGGTGTGATATGCCCCGATCGCCGGGGTCTTGTGTGAACTCTAGCCGCCGCGCGTGGCTGCGTGCCAGAAGGTCATGCGATTTTCGATCAGGGCGACCAGCCCGTAAAACAACGTGCCCGACAAAGCGGCGACCACGATGGCCGACCAGACCATACCCAGATCCAGTTGGCCGATGGATGTGGAGATGCGAAAGCCAAGGCCCAGCGTGGGCGAGCCAAAGAACTCCGCGACGATGGCCCCGATCAGCGACAGCGTCGTGCAGATCTTCAGCCCGTTGAAGACAAAAGGCAGCGCGGCAGGCAGGCGCAACCGCCACAGAGTCTGTCCCCATGTGGCGGCATAGGTGCGCATCAGGTCGCGCTGCATCGCGGAGGTCTCTGACAGGCCCGCGACGGTATTCACCAGCATCGGGAAATAGACCATCAGCACGACGACGGCCGCCTTTGACTGCCAGCCAAACCCGAACCACATCACGAGGATCGGGGCCGTGCCGACAATGGGCAGCGCCGCCATGAAGTTGCCCAGCGGCAGCAGCCCGCGTTTGAGCCAGTCAGAGCGGTCCATGGCCAGCGCCGTCAACAGCGCCGCCCCACAGCCCATGAGATAGCCCGACAACCCACCCTTGAGGATCGTCTGGACAAAATCCCCCCACAACCCGCCGAAATTGGCCCCGAATGTCTGCGCGATGGTGCTGGGCGGCGGCAGGATCACCCCGGGCACGGCCAACCCGCGCACGGTCAACTCCCACATGCCCAGCAGTGTCAGGCCAAAGACCACGGGCACCGCAAGTCGCACCGCCCGGGTGTCGCGGGCGGACCCATTGGCAAGCCGCACGTTCAGGGCCCATCCCGCGGCCCAAAGCGCCAGCGCAAGAGCCACAAGCATCATGCCGCCATTCCCATGCGCTTCAGCGTCCGGCGCTCTGCCGCGGAGATGGCCCAGACCAGCGTGGCCGCCAGCCCCGCCGCCACAAAGAGCGCGGCCCAGATCTGTGCCGTCTGCCCGTAATAGCTGCCCGCCAGCATCCGCGCGCCAAGACCACCTTTCTGGACGGGCAGTTCACCGACGATGGCCCCCACGAGGCTGGCGGCGATGGCGATTTTCAGCGAGGCAAAGAGATAGGGGATCGAGGCCGGCAGCCGCAGCTTCCACAGCACGCCTTGCGTGGGGGCATTGTAAGTGCGCATCAGGTCCATCTGCATTCCGTCGGGCGACCGCAGCCCCTTTACCATGCCCACCACCACCGGGAAGAACGACAGATAGGCAGAGATCACGGCCTTGGGCAGCAACCCCTGTATCCCGATGGAATAGAGCACCACGATGATCATCGGCGCCAGTGCCACGATGGGAATGGTCTGGCTGACGATAGCCCAGGGCATGACGGACATGTCCATCACCCGGCTGTGCACGATCCCGATCGCAAGGACGATGCCCAACCCCGTCCCGATCAGAAAGCCGACCATCGTGGCGTTCAGCGTCACCAGCGCGTGGTGGATCAACCCGCGGTTGGAAAAAGAGCCGGACCGGACGATGCCGCGACGGCCGTTCAGTTCTTCGTCGATGACGGATTTGTACAGCTCCGCCACCACTTGATGCGGGGCGGGCAGGCGCGGGCGGTCGAGGCTCCAGCTTTCGCCCAGCAGTCCGGGGTTGCGCACCACCAGCGCCCAGTTGCTCATGTCGCGCCGCGCCACCGCCGTGGGGGGCGACACCTGCGCCTCGGCGCGTTCGGCCCGGGTCAGCGTGTCCTGAACGTTCATCGGCACCACGGCAATGTACCAGATGGCCAGCAGCGCCAGGATCATTCCCGCAAGCGGCGGAAGGACTAGGCGCGCAGTCATTGCAGCACCTTTGCACGGGTCTTGAAGGAGACCTCGAGCGGCACCTTGATGCCGCGGTCCGGGTCGGTCACCGACATCTCGAAGCAGGTGACCGTGCCCACTTCGTCCGGGCCCAGATCGAACCCCATCATGAATCGGGTCGGAAAGAGATCCCCGGAAAAGCCGCTGATCCGTGCGTCATGGCAATCCACCTCGCCGGTGTCATGGACCGGCTCACCATCGGCATAGACCCAGGTCCGGCACATCACCCGCTGCGGCTGCACGAGGAAATCGGGCGGTGTGAAGAACAGCACCAGCCGCGCCTCCATCCCTTCGATCAAAACGTCGTCCGCGCGCCAGCTTTCCCCGCCCTCGCGCAGGTCCTGTGTCACGACTGCGGCCAGCGCGCGGAACCCTTCGACGGTGGTTTCCGTCATGGCGGTGCGTGCGCCCTGACCCAGCGCCGACAACCACAGGGAGGCAGGCGTTGCGTCACGCATCGGCGTAGCCTGCGCGCAGGCCCTCGCGCACGCGGTGGGCGATCTCGATAAAGGCCGCGCTGTCGCGGATGTCCAGTGGGCGGTCCTTTGGCAGGGGGCTTGTGATCACATCGGTGATCCGTCCCGGACGCGGCGACATCACGACGATATGCGTGCTCAGGTAGACCGCTTCCGGGATCGAATGGGTGACAAAGGCAATGGTCTTTTCCGTCTTGTCCCAGAGCCGCAGGAGTTCCTCGTTCAGCCGGTCGCGGACAATCTCGTCCAGCGCGCCAAAGGGTTCGTCCATCAGCAGGATATCCGCGTCAAAGGCCAGCGCCCGCGCGATCGAGGCGCGTTGCTGCATGCCGCCGGACAGCTGCCAGGGAAACTTGTTCTCGAACCCTGTAAGCTCGACAAGGTCCAGAACGCGGGCGATGCGGTCGCGTTGGTCGGGTTTTGAATACCCCATGATCTCCAGCGGCAGGGCGACGTTGCGCGCAATCGTGCGCCACGGATACAACCCCGCGGCCTGAAACACATACCCGTAGGCGCGTGCCCGGCGGGCCGCGTCCGGCGACATGCCATTGACGGTCAGCGTGCCCCCCGTGGGGGTCTCAAGCGCGGCCATGCAGCGCAGAAAGGTGGTCTTGCCGCAGCCCGAAGGCCCGATGAATGACACGAACGCGCCCTTTGGCACATCCAGCGAGACATCCTTGAGCGCATGCACCGGCCCGTCGGCCGTCTGGAATGTCAGATCGAGATGCTCAGCGCAAATGACGGGCTTTGCGGGGTCTGTTAGGCTGGCAGGTGATGAGGACATAGAGGGTTTTTGCCATGACGGATTGTGTGAAACTGCGCCCCGAGGGGACGTATCAGGGAAAGCAGGGCTTTGCCTACTTCGAAGGGATTGCCAAGGAAACCGTGGGGTCTCAAGGCGTGTGCATGCATCTTTTGACGGTGCCACCCGGTGGCCGCGCCAAGGCGCACAAGCACGAGACGCATGAAACGGCGATCTACATGATCTCCGGCTCCGCCAAGATGTACTGGGGCGCGCAACTGGAACAGATGATGGAAATCGCCGCGGGCGACATGATCTACATCCCCGCCGATGTTCCGCATCTGCCGTTCAACGATGGCGACGAGGTCGCGGTGGCCGTCATCGCGCGCACCGATCCGCACGAACAGGAATCGGTCAAGCTGCTGCCGGAACTGGAGGGATTGGTCGGATAGCGCGGTTGAGAGGCTGAAGGCGCGCGCAGATGCCAGATCCCCTCCGCGGGTGGGGGGGGCGGCGCCCCCGACTTGGGCGGCGGCGGACGACAGCCGCCTTGCGCGCCACCGGGCGACCGTTTTGGGGTCGACTGCGCCCAAAGTGGAAATCGCCCTGTCGTGACACAACTGACGCGCGGTGCCCGGTGTTTGAAGCGCCGAACGAGGGTCCGGCGCTTGCTTGGTTTTGGCGGTTGCAACTCTTGCAAGGAACAACACGCGCTCGACCCGCCGACCATTGGCGGTTTGTGCCCCGCTTGGCAATTGGACCCGACGCCAGACGACGCGCGCAGGGACGATCCCCGCGACGAAGGCCGGGACGGTCGCAGCCAAGCCAGCGATTTCGAGCGCGTGCGTCCAATGCATCCGTGGCTACACCCCGCTGGCCGGAATGCCCGTCCGTTCCACGGGGCGCGGGGCAGTCAGCTCTTTCCATGTCGACAGGGCGGTGTTTGTCGGTGTCGCGCCTTTGCGGGCGACGAACTCTCCGTGGCCTTCCTGACTGGTCATCGCGCCATCGGTCACGGCAACCTGCCCGCGGGTCATCACGAAACGCGGCAGGCCTTTGACCTCCTGACCTTCAAAGACGTTGTAGTCGATGGCCGACACCTGTGCGGCAGCGGTGATCGTCTTGGTCTTTTCCGGATCGAACACGACGATATCCGCGTCTGATCCCACGCGGATCGCGCCCTTGCGCGGGTAGCAGTTCAACACCTTGGCGATATTGGTCGAGGTCACGGCGACGAACTCTTCCTTGGTCAGGCGGCCCGTTGCGACACCATGGGTCCAGAGCATCGGCAACCGGTCCTCCAGCCCACCGGTGCCATTGGGGATCTTGGTGAAATCGCCCAGGCCATAGCGCTTTTGCGCGGTGGTAAAGGCGCAGTGATCGGTGGCCACAACAGACAGCGATCCGGCTTGCAACCCGGCCCAGAGGCTGTCCTGATGCTTGGCATTGCGGAAAGGGGGCGACATGACGCGGCGCGCGGCGTGGTCCCAGTCCTTGTTGAAATACTCGGATTCGTCCAGCGTCAGGTGCTGGATCAACGGCTCGCCCCAGACGCGTTTGCCCTGTTGACGGGCGCGGCGGATGGCCTCGTGCGCCTCTTCGCAGGACACATGCACGATGTACAAGGGCACGCCCGCCATGTCGGCGATCATGATCGCGCGGTTGGCGGCTTCGCCCTCGACCTGCGGAGGCCGCGAATAGGCGTGTGCCTCGGGGCCGGTGTTGCCCTCTGCCATCAGCTTGGCCTGCAGTTCGGCGACCACATCGCCGTTCTCGGCGTGCACCATGGCGATGCCGCCCAATTCCGCCAGACGCTTGAAGCTGGCGAACATCTCGTCATCGTTCACCATCAGCGCGCCCTTGTAGGCCATGAAGTGCTTGAAGGTGGTGATGCCACGGTCCTCGACCACGGATTTCATCTCGTTGAAGACTTGCTCGCCCCACCACGTGACCGCCATGTGGAAAGAATAGTCGCAATGCGCACGCGTGGATTTGTTGTCCCACATCTGGAGCGCGTCATGCAGACCCTGACCGGGCGCGGGCAGGGCAAAGTCGATGACCATGGTGGTCCCGCCTGCCAGCGCCGCGCGGGTGCCGGAGTCAAAGTCATCGCTGGAATAGGTGCCCATGAAGGGCATCTCAAGATGCGTATGCGGATCGATCCCACCGGGCATGACGTAGCAGCCCGTTGCATCGAGCGTTTCGTCGCCAGAGAGGTTGTCGCCGATCTCGGTGATGATGCCGTTCTCGACTGCGACATCGGCTTTCCAGCTGAGATCAGCGGTGACGACGGTGCCGTTCTTGATGATGGTAGTGGGCATAACGTTCCCCCGGTTGGTCAGGTCTGTTTGTAACAGCTGAGCGCGGGCAAGACGGACCGCGTGCTGTCGAGTGTCAAAAAGTGCCAGTTCAGTCCCATGTCGATCGACACGCGCAGGGCATCCGCCGCCACCATACGCGGCAGCAGACCGGATGGGACATGCTTGTGGATGCCTTTGAGAGGGCGGTAAACCAGTGGCCCCGCCTGCACAAAGGACACCTTGCCCCGTTCCAGAAAGCGGAGGGTGAGCGGCGATTTCTGTGCGTCGCTGGTCTTGAGCAACACCTGAAAATGCGCGTCGCCGTTGCTTTGGCAGGAGACGCGCAACAGATCCCCGTCGGGCAGATCCAGTATCGCAAATTCAAAGCGCAGCAAGCTTGCGCCATCCACGTCCAGGTCGCGTTCGGAAAAGCGCCAGTCGATCGGCGTCGCCAAAGCGGCGCTGGCGGCCAGACTGAAAAGCGCGGTCAAGGCGATGCGCAAGGCTGCAATCACGCCACGATCCCCGCCGTCTCCACCACCGCGTGGAACAGGACATCCGTGCCGGCCTTGGCCCAGTCCTTGCTGATTTCTTCGGCCTCGTTGTGCGACAGACCGTCGACGCAGGGGCACATCACCATGGCCGTCGGTGCCACGCGGTTGATCCAGCAGGCATCGTGCCCGGCGCCGGAAATCAGGTCGCGGTGGGAATAGCCCAGCCGGTCCGCGGCGGCGCGCACGGCGCTGACGCAGCCTTCGTCAAATGTCACCGGGTCAAAGCCGCCGACTTTCTCGAAAGCCACGTCCAGATCCAATTCGTCGCAAAGGCGTTTGGCCTCTGCCCGCAGGCGGACCTCCATGACGCGGATCACGTCAAGGTCAGGGGAGCGGAAGTCCACGGTAAACACCGCGCGCCCCGGGATCACGTTGCGCGAGTTGGGGAAGACCTCGATGTGGCCCGCGGCCCCCACCGCATGCGGGGCGTGGGACAGCGCGATCTCTTCGACCGCGTCGAGGATGCGCGCCATGCCAAGGCCTGCGTTGCGGCGCAGGGGCATCGGCGTGGAGCCGGTGTGGCTGTCCTTGCCGGTCACGGTGACCTGCGTCCATGACAGGCCCTGGCCATGGGTGACGACGCCGATGTCCTTGCCGTCGGCTTCCAGAATGGGGCCCTGTTCGATGTGCAACTCGAAGAAGGCGTGCATCTTGCGCGCGCCCACCTCTTCGTCGCCCTTCCAGCCGATGCGCGCCAGCTCGTCGCCAAAGGTCTTGCCCTCTGCGTCGGTTCGGGCATAGGCCCAGTCCTGCGTGTGTATGCCAGCAAAAACCCCGGACGAGAGCATGGCAGGCGCGTAACGCGTGCCTTCCTCGTTGGTGAAATTCGTCACGATGATCGGGTGTCTTGTCTGGATGCCAAGGTCGTTGAGAGAGCGGATGATCTCAAGCCCGCCGAGGACGCCCAGCACGCCGTCATATTTGCCACCCGTGGGCTGCGTGTCGAGATGGCTGCCCACGTAGACGGGCAGGGCGTCGGGGTCGGTGCCCTCGCGCCGGGCAAACATGTTGCCCATCTGGTCCAGCCCCATGCTGCAGCCCGCCGCTTCGCACCAGGATTGAAACAGGGCGCGGCCTTCTGCGTCCTCGTCCGTCAGCGTCTGGCGGTTGTTGCCCCCCGCCACGCCGGGGCCGATCTTGGCCATCTCCATGAGACTGTCCCAAAGCCTGTCCGCATTGATCGTCAGGTTTGCCGCCGGTGCCGCCATGTCATACACTCCCTGAAAATGCCGCGCCGCGGCGCGCCCACGTCAATTGACCGTTCCGATTTGACCATTCGGTCAAAAGAACGGTACCAGAGGCGGAGAGTCAGTCAAGCATCCTGCCCTTGTATCCGGCAGATGCCCAAGGATGAGGCAAGGCAGAGGCAGCGATGACGGAGATTTCGGCAGGCTCTCAGAATGGCAAAGCGACCCCGGCCCGTGAGAAGCGCCCGCGTACCCGCATCCAGCGAGAGAAACACGCAGCGATTCTGGAGGCGGGCCTGACGGTCTTTTCCGAGGCCGGCTTTCGCGGTGCAACGCTGGACCGGATCGCGACTGAGGCCGGCCTGTCAAAGCCGAACCTGCTGTATTACTTCCCGTCCAAGGAAGCGATCTACGAGGCGCTTCTGCGTGATCTGCTGGAGACATGGCTTGATCCGTTCAAGGCCATCGACCCGGCGGGGGAGCCTGTCGACGAAATCCTCGCTTATGTCCGGCGCAAGCTGGAGATGGCCCGCGATTACCCGCGCGAAAGCAGGTTGTTTGCCAATGAGATCCTGCAGGGCGCGCCGCATATCATGCCCGCTCTCGAAGGGGAGTTGCGTGACCTCGTGAGCGCCTTGTCAGAGGTCATCCGGACCTGGGTCTCAGAGGGTCGCCTTGCGCCTGTGGATGCACGGCACCTTGTGTTTTCGATCTGGTCGCTGACGCAGCACTACGCCGACTTCGATGTCCAGGTGAGGGCGGTGTTGGGCGAAGACGATTTCGAAGGCGCCGAGGCGCATCTCGACATGCTGTTCCGCCGCCTGTTGACGCCGATTTCAGCCTGAGGTCCCTTTGGGGTGGACATCGTGCCCCCCCTGTTCGGGGGGGGCTCAGGTGTCGGAGGTATCCGAGCGCGCTGCACGTGGCTTGCGGGCCCATGCAAAGTAGCGATCTTCCAGCTCCTGCTCGCAGATCTTGAACGCCAGCCAGCAGGTCAAGGCGATGGCGCCCCAGAGAAACAGTTCTCCCACTTGCCACAGCGCCCCGTGCTGGATCGCCACCCAACCGAATTCGCGCAGGAAATCCCGGTTGGCCATGGCCTGAGAGAAAAGATTGACGGAGACGAAGGCAAAGATCACCGCCGATGTACCTGCCAGCAGGAACACAAGTACCGAAGGCCAGTGGGTGATGTTGACGAGCCTCATGGCGGGACCTCCTGTGCAAGAGATACCGTTCCTCGCGCGGTGCGGCAAGCCGGGCAAGCCGCCGCAGCCGCGCCGGTTTCTTTCAAAGAAACCGGTCCGAAATCTTTGAAAGATTTCGGCTCCACGCTCGCTGGCTGGGGTGCCGCACCGGACCGATTTGCGTCGTTCGGCGTTGCCTGTCTTCTCTGCTGAACGGCAGGTGCCGGGTTACTCCGCGGCTTTCGACATCGGATTGTTGGGATGCGTGGTCCAGTTTGCATAGTCGTCCGAGACGGTCTTGCCCGTCCGCGGATCAACGGTGCCTTCGGTCAGGCGTTCCATGGTGATGCAGTTTTCGACGGGGCAGACGTCGATGCACAGATTGCAGGCCACGCATTCCGCATCGTTGACTTCGAAGACACGGCCTTCCTTCATCCAGATTGCCTGATGCGAGGTGTCTTCGCAGGCGGCATAACAGCGTCCACATTTGATGCAGGCATCCTGATCGATGCGGGCTTTGGTCACATAGTTGAGGTTCAGGTACTGCCAGTCAGTGACATTGGGCACCGCGCGCCCCACAAAATCCGAGGTTTTCTCGTAGCCCTTTTCGTCCATCCATTGTGACAGGCCGCGCTTCATCTCTTCGACGATCTTGAATCCGTAGGTCATTGCGGCGGTGCAGACCTGTACGTTTCCGGCGCCGAGGCTCATGAACTCTGCTGCGTCGCGCCAGGTTGTCACCCCGCCGATGCCGGAAATCGGCAAGCCCCGGGTTTCGGGATCCCTCGCAATGTCCGCCACCATGTTCATGGCGATGGGTTTTACGGCTGGACCGCAGTAGCCCCCGTGGGATCCCTTTCCGTCGATCATCGGTTCCGGCGACATGGTGTCGAGGTTGACCGAGGTGATCGAGGAGACCGTATTGATCAGGCTGACCGCATCCGCGCCACCGTTCCGGGCCGCGCGCGCAGGATAGCGGATATCGGTGATGTTGGGCGTGAGCTTTACGATCACCGGTTTGTCGTAATTCTCCTTGCACCAGCGGGTGACCATCTCGATGTACTCTGGCACCTGCCCCACAGCGGCGCCCATGCCGCGTTCCGACATGCCGTGCGGACAGCCAAAGTTCAGCTCGATCCCGTCGGCGCCGGTCTCTGCCACACGCGGCAGGATCGCTTTCCATTCCGCCTCTTCGCAGGGGACCATGATGGAGACGATCATGGCGCGGTCGGGATAGTCTGCCTTCACGCGCGCGATCTCTTCGAGGTTGGTCTGCAGGGGGCGGTCGGTGATCAACTCGATGTTGTTGATCCCCAAGACCCGACGGTCTGCACCATAGACCACGCCATAGCGCGGGCCGTTCACGTTCACGATCGGCGGACCTTCGGATCCGAGGGTTTTCCAGACGACGCCGCCCCAGCCTGCCTCGAAAGCGCGGCGGACGTTGTATTCCTTGTCGGTTGGCGGCGCGGAGGCCAGCCAGAAGGGGTTGGGCGAGGAGATGCCGAGGAAGTCAGTGGTCAGGTCTGCCATGGGAGGGCTCCTTCGGTTGAGGGCGGTGCGTTGTCCCGGCGTGCGCCGGAGCCGCGTGTCGGGATATCGCCGGTCTGGCCCGGTCTGGCCCGGTCCGGCTCGGTCTGGCCCGGGATGGGTCACTGCATGCAAAGGGCGTAGATGCGGAAGGCCAGTGGTTGCGCGCTGTCAGAGATATTGCGCAGTTCCACGCGCCAGCCCTCGTCGAGCGGATAGCTGGCAGTGACCATGAATTCGATGCGGTCATCGGGCAGGTTGTAAAGGGCGTAGCCGCCACCGGTCAGAGTGTGGCCACGGGGGCAGGTCACCGTGCGGGTGACCTCTTCGCCAGCGCTGACGCGCTTGCGTTCAAAGCGTTCGGTTTCGCGGATGATCTCGGCGCTGAGCGGGGTGCTGACGACTGCGGTCATCAAGAGGGCGGCGAACGCGGGATTTGAGTATTTGGAAAACAGAGAAGCAGGGCGCATCACATCGCTTTCGTCAGATGGGCGTGGATGTCCTCGGCGGCGTCACGTCCCTCGGCCACGGCGACCACGGTCAGGTCCTCGCCTGCGGTGCAATCGCCACCGGCCCAGACGCCGGGCAGGGAGGTGCGCCCCGTGGCGTCGACCTTGATCTTGCGCCCGTCGAGAGCGAGGCCCTCTGGGGGGGAGAGGGATTGGCCGATGGCGCGGAACACCTGATCGGCGGGCAGGCGCAGGGTTTCGCCTGTGCCGGCCAGCTTGCCATCCTGTTCTGCGGTGTACTCCAGCTCGATTTCTTGCACGGTGCCATTGCCGTGCACGGCTTTGGGCATGACGTTGGTCATCAGGCGCACGCCCTTGCTTGTCGCGAGGTCCTGTTCGAAACGGCTGGCGCCCATGCGATCCTGCCCCCGGCGATAGGCCACGGTGACGGTCTCCGCACCAAGGAGTTTCGACTGTACTGCGGCGTCGATGGCGGTCATGCCGCCGCCGATCACCACGACGTTGCGGCCCACAGGCAAGGAGGCGAGATCCTGCGACTGGCGCAGGGTGGCGATGAAATCCACTGCATCGTCCACGCCGGATCTGTCTGCGCCCGGGGCGTCCATGGCGTTTGTGTCGTCGAGGCCGATGCCGAGGAAGACGGCGTCATAACCCGAAGTCAGGCCTTCGAGGGTCATGTCGCGACCCAGAGCCTTGCCGTAGGACACCTCGATCCCGCCGATCTGCAGCAGCCAGTCCACTTCGCGCGCGGCGAAACCATCGGTGGATTTATAGGCGGCGATGCCAAACTCGTTCAGGCCGCCGGGCTTTTCCCGCGCCTCGCAAAGCGTGACCCCATGTCCATGCATGGCCAGCCGATGCGCGCAGGCGAGACCTGCGGGGCCGGCGCCGACCACCGCCACGCGTTTGCCGGTTTCGGGCGCGCGGGCAAAGGGGTGCGGGGCGGACATGATGCTGTCGGTTGCGTGCCGCTGCAGCCGTCCGATTTCGACTGGCTTGCCTTCGGCGGCTTCGCGCACGCAGGCCTCTTCGCACAGGGTTTCGGTCGGGCAGACCCGGGCGCACATGCCGCCAAGGATGTTCTGTTCGAGGATTGTCCGCGCTGCTGCCTCGGACATGCCGGTGGAAATCTGGCGGATGAACAGGGGGATGTCGATGTCGGTGGGGCAGGCCGTGATGCAGGGCGCGTCGTGACAAAAATAGCAACGGTCCGCGGCGACTTGTGCCTCATGACCGGAGTAGGCCGGGTGCAGGTCGGAGAAATTCGCGGCCAGTGCTGCGTCGCTGAGGCGGCCCGGTGTCAGGCCGGGGGCGCGGGTGCGGTCTTGGGGGCTGGTCATGAGCGTCTCCCTGGATGGCGTTTTCCATAGAGTGCCACAGTCAGAAATTTTATCAATTGGTAAAATATAGGCGGTTTGCAAATGTCAGGCTGCCGCGGGCGACCTCATGCGCGGTGCGACGGAGTGGCATTGGAGGTGGGTGGGCACCTGGGATTGAGAAGGTGTTGGCTGTGGATCTTTTGCGCTGCAAAAGACCGCCTTGCCAACTCGGCGCCTGAGACGGGGCTCAGGCGCCGGGGACCAGCACCAGTTGAACCCGGCGGTTTTGGGGGGAGGCCGGGTCGAAGGTGTTTTTCAGTCGTGTGAAGCCAACGCCCACCGCATCGATGCGCGCCGGTGAAAGCCGCATGGTGCCCTGTACGAAGTTTGCCACCGATTCCGCGCGACGCTGGGACAGGCGCATGTTGTAGGACGCACTTCCGACGCCATCCGTATGCCCGACAAAGACCAGCCGGGCCGTGGCAAGACGGGGATCGCGAAGGGCGCTCGACAGTTCTGACAGCTTGCGCATCGCATCGGGCGTCAGCGCGTCGGAATTATAGGCAAAGAGGATCTCGAGATCGATCGAGGGCAACGGTTCGGGGGTGTCGCGGTCGACGATCGCCATGGCGGCAGTGTTTCTGTCGTCCGGTGCCGCCTGCACAGACGCATTGCCGCGCGACGCGGGCATGGCTGCTGCGGCGGCCTTGGCCTCTTCGCGGTCGATCACGCCAAGGTTCACCACGTCGTCAAGGGTGAAGGCCGCGCCGCCGCCGAATTCCGCGCTTGTGCAGCCGCTTTGGTCGAGCAGGCAATCGCGCATCTCGGCCGCGGGCGGGGCTGCCGTTGGCGCGGGTTCCAGCGAGAAACTCTCCAGCGTCAGGGTGGACTGTGCCTGCGCGGCGCCGCACAGCGCAACCGTGACCAGAATCCAAAGCGTCTGTTTCATACCGTCCCTCCTTGACATGCCACCATCAGCCTAACGGAAAAAGGCGGGGTTTTCCACCGTGGACGGGGGCAGGTTTTCCATGCTCTTGTGGTGCGACGCGGGGCAGATGCGCCCGATCACAAAGGAGAGCAGGCCATGATGCGACCGACCCTTGGGGCAGTGATGAGCCTGTGCATCGGGCTCGCGGGGCCCTTGATGGCCCAGCCCGCAGGCACCGAGAACGAAGTCGCCGTGCAGGGATACAACAACGAACCCATCTCGACCTATGCTGAAGGCGCGGATTTTCGCAAGCTCGGACGGGGCGTTGGCTTGTTGATGATCCTCACCGATGCGGGACCGGCGCCCTGTACGGCCTTTCGGGTGTCGCCGACACATCTGCTGACCAATCACCACTGTGTCCCGGGGGTGCTGGAGGACGCGCGGTTCAACGCCAGCAAGATCCTGTCGGTCACATGGATGGCCGGGTTTACCGAACCGGGCCGGTTGGAAGAAGCGACACGGTTTGCCGTGAACCCGATCCCGGTGGAGACCTCGAAAGAGCTGGATTACACCGTGCTTGAGGCACCGGAACTGCCTGCCGACCGCTTTCCGCCGCTGCCGCTGGCGCCCAAGGTGCTGGAGGCCGGGCTGCCCTACTGGATCATCGGCCACCCGCTGGGCAAGTCGCAGCACATCAGCCGCGAAGGCTGTCGCGCCGGGGATCCGCCGCTGGAAGCCGAGACGATGCTGCGGCATACCTGTGACACGCTCGGGGGCAATTCCGGCTCGCCGATCATCGACAGCTCGACACGACAGGTTGTCGGGCTGCACAACGCGGGCAACAGCCGCGTGGGGATCAACTTTGGTATTCCGATGACGCAGATCCTCGCCGCGAGCAAGGTGCTGCGCGCCGCGGCTCCGGCCGGACCGAAACCTCTGCCGCTGCTGATGACGCTCTACCCCAAGGCGCTGGTGCCGGGGGACGAGCTGTCCGTCGTGGCGGATGTGCCCTCCAGCTGCACGCCGGCCTTCGTGGCGATCAGCCCGGCGGCACAGCTGACACCGATCCCGCTGAGCTTCTTGCAGAAAGTGCCGCTGAGCGACGGGCAAACCCGTTACCAGATCTCTCCGGGCGGGCGCTATGGGCTGGTGATCGAGGAAAAGGACGAGAAGGGACGCCACCAGTTGGGCTATCTCTGCGGGCCGGGCGGGCTGACGGAGGCAGCGGATCTGCAATCGGCGCTGCGCGCTGTTGTGGGATCCTTGCGCGCGGGCCAATTGACCGGCGAGGTGCAAGTCGCGGCGGGGCCCGTAGGCTTTGCATTTCAGGAGTTCGACGTGCGCTGATCCGGGCGGGCAGGGCGCAATATGCGCGCCTGTCCACGTGGTTATGGAGATCAGACCAGTCGTGCCGAAGTTTGACCCGTCTCACAGAGATGAGCCTCGCTTCTCCAAGAGGCAGCCGATGGCGTGTCCCGCGCCAGTTTGCTGAAACCCAAAGCAGGATGCGTCAAAGACGGTGCCAATCAAGACGGCGGAGGCTGACCTGCGTCAGCCGCTGGTTTGTGCGGCGGCAAGCGCCTTGGGCAGCGCTTCGGCGAGGATCGCGAGGTCCTCGGGCGTGCCGGCGCTGATCCGGATGCACCGGTCCTGCGGCGCCACAAAGGGCATGCGGACAAACACCCCTTGCGCGACAAGGTGCGCGAGCACCGCGCGCGCAAAATCCCCATCCGCGCCGCAATCCACCGCGACAAAATTGGTGGCGGACGGCAAGGCGCGCAACCCGTTGGCCTCGGCAATGCGGGTGATTTCTGCCTTGGCGGCGGCGACCTTGCCACGCACCACATCAAGCCAGCCATTGTCCAGGGTCGCCGCCAACGCGCCGTCCAGCGCCGCCCGGTTCATGCCGAAATGATTGCGGATCTTGTCAAAGGCCTTGATTACAGCGGGCGCGCCAAGGACGTATCCGACCCGGGCGCCTGCCATGCCATAGCCTTTGGAAAAGGTGCGGAACCGCAGGACACGGAGGTCATCCGGGTTTATCGTGGGCACGGAGCCTTCGGGCGCGAACTCGATATAGGCCTCGTCCAGTGCCAGCACGGTGCCTTCGGGGAGGGCCGCGATCATGGCTTCGATCCGACCCGCATCGTGCCAGGTGCCCATGGGGTTGTCCGGATTGGCGAGGTAGACAATCTTGGCCCCGACCTCTGCCGCCTTGGCGCACAGCGCTTCTGGATCTTCGTGATCGCCGGTGTAGGGCACCTTGTGCAATGTCCCGCCAAAGCCCGCCACGTGGTAATTGAACGTCGGATAGGCCCCGTCCGAGGTGACGACATGGTCGCCCTGTTCCACCATCAGCCGCACCGTATACCCCAACAGCCCGTCGATCCCTTCGCCGATCAGCAAATGGTCCGGGGTCACGCCATGCTCGGCTGCGAGCGCGGCCTTTAGCGCGTGGTGGCTGGGGTCGGCATACATCCAAAGCTCTGATGTGGCGGCCTGCATCGCGGCCACAGCCATCGGGGAGGGGCCAAAGACGCTTTCGTTGGCGCCAAGCCGCGCGCGGAACGGGGCGCCTTGGGCGCGCTCCTGCACCTCGGGGCCGACAAAGGGCACGGTTTCGGGAAGGGCGGCGATCAGGGCGGGATAGCGAGGTCCAGTCATGGACGCACTATGCCGCCAGTTTGAGCCGGTGCAAAGGGGCCTGCGCGTTTTCAAGGGATTGGGCGCCCGATCAGATGCTCGTCCAGTTGCTCGGAAAGTGGCCGATCGCGATGTCGCCGTGATCCCGCGACCCAGACGCCGAGACCAAATGGTCCAGCGCTGCTGCCGGTCTGGCACCACCCACCCGGCCCGCAGACCTCGGCTCCGCCCAAAGGTCCGTGTCCGGTCACGCCATCTTTTGCCGACCGGGGGCAGCGCGCTTGACGGCGTTAACGCATCAGGCCAGTTTCGCGCGCGAGCAGACAAGAAAGAGACGCCAATGCGCAGCCCGCCACCCTTTGCCCCCTTTGAGTGGATGATTGCCTGGCGCTACCTGCGAGCCAAGCGCGCCGAAGGCGGTGTCTCTGTCATGACCTGGATCAGTCTGATCGGCATCACGCTGGCGGTTTTTGCCCTGATCGCCACGCTGGCGGTGCGCTCCGGTTTTCGGGCGGAATTCGTGGATACGATCCTTGGGGCCAATGCCCATGTGACGGTCTACCATGTGACCCGCACCGACGAATTTGGCCGCCCGACGCGCACATTGCCCGATCACGCCGGGATGGCAGAGCGCGTGCGCGCCGTGCCGGGGGTGGTCCGCGTCGCGCCTTTGGTGAAGGGGCAGGTCATGGGCACGGCCAATGGCAACAACGCCGGGGTCGAGGTCTTTGGCATCTCCGCTGCCGATCTCGCGCAGATCCCGCGCGTTGCCGACCCGGAGACCGGGCGCGGCAGCCTCGACCGTTTTGACGACGGGATCGCAATCGGCTCTGGTGTGGCGATGACGCTCGGGGTGGGGCTGGGCGATCAGGTCAAGCTGATCTCGCCCAACGGGGTCAAGACCGCCTTCGGTGTCAGCCCGCGGGTCAAGAGCTACGAGGTCACTTATATCTTTACCGCCGGGCGCTACGACATCGACCGCACGCGCGCCTACATGCCGTTCGGGGAGGCGCAGCTGTATTTCAACCGCGATGGCGTGGCCGATGAACTCGAAGTCATCGTCGACAGCCCCGAGGCCGCAGAAGGTTTCGTGACCCCGATCGCGCAGGCCGCGGGCGCAGGCGCGCTGATCTGGACGTGGCAGGACGCATCCGGGGGCTTTCTGCGCGCGCTCGAGATCGAGGACAACGTGATGTTCGTGATCCTGTCCGTGCTGGTGCTGATCGCGACGATGAACATCATCTCGGGCCTGATCATGCTGGTCAAGAACAAGGGCCGCGACATCGGCATCCTGCGTACCATGGGCCTGACCGAAGGATCGGTGATGCGGGTCTTTTTCATCTGTGGCAGCTTTACCGGGTTGCTTGGAACCGCGGCGGGCGTGTTGCTGGGGTGTCTCTTTGCGGTCTACATCGATCCGATCTTTGCCATGGTGAACTACCTCTCTGGTGGGGGTGTCTGGGATCCCTCGATCCGGGGCATTTATGCCCTTCCGGCTGAATTGCATGCAAAGGACGTGTTTTCGGCGGTGCTGCTTTCGCTTTCGCTGAGTTTCGCGGTGACGATCTTTCCGGCGCGGCGCGCAGCAAGGATGAACCCGGTGGAGGCGCTGCGCTATGAGTGACCAGCCGGTCTTGCGCCTGCGCGGCATCGAAAAGGCCTACAACCGCGGCAAACCCGGCGAAGTGCATGTGCTGCGCGGGGCCGATCTGGACGTGGCGCGCGGCGAAGTGGTGGCGCTGGTCGCGCCCTCCGGGGCTGGCAAATCCACACTGCTGCACATTGCGGGTCTGCTGGACACGCCGGATGCCGGCGAAGTAGAGATCGGCGGGACCGCCATGCAGGGCCGGTCGGATCGCAAGCGGACGCTGGTGCGGCGGGCGGATGTCGGCTTTGTCTACCAGTTCCACCATTTGCTGCCGGAGTTCACCGCGTTGGAAAACATTGCGCTGCCGCAACTGGCCAATGGCGCGCCCCGGGCCGAGGCAGACGCCCGCGCGCGCGCCTTGCTGGACACGGTGGGGATCGGTGCCCGCGCCTCGCACCGGCCAGCGGCGCTGTCGGGCGGCGAGCAGCAGCGCGTGGCCTTTTGCCGGGCCATGGCCAATACGCCCAAGCTGTTGCTGGCCGATGAGCCGACCGGAAACCTCGACCCGGAGACGTCGGACCGTGTGTTCGCAGGACTCATGGATCTGGTGCAGGAGACGGGGCTGTCGGCACTGATCGCCACGCATAATCTTGAGCTGGCGGCCCGCATGGACCGTCAGGTGCGGATGGAGGCGGGTCTGTTGCGCCGTGTCGACCGGTCGGGCTGACGGATCAGGCTTGCGGATCAGGCTTGCGGATCGGGCGGATCAGCCCGAGTGGTAGTAATCCCAGCGCAGGCCTTCGGAGGCGCCTGCCTTGTTCAGTTCCAGACAGACGGTGTTTTCGATACCGGCGACATTGTTGTCCTCAAGGAGAAATGACCTTGCATTGCGCTTGACCTCGCGAAAACCCTCCGGGTTCTGCTGGAACTGATGCGCATGGCCCAATTCATGCATCAACCCCATGGCCGGAGACAGCGTACCGGGCTTGTCCAGACGCCGGGATTTGAGGTTGAGGAAGCCGTGCCGTTCCTTGTGCTGCTCGACCCACGGCACCTTTGGCCGGACGATCTGTGTGCCTGAGGCGGAGCTTGCCTTGTCGGTGACGTTCAGGACGAACCCCGGATCCCAGCGGACGATGCCGCCATGGTCCTCGCCTGCGCTGGGGTGCAGGTAGCCCGGTTCGACACCCAGCCCGACCTGAATGGTGATCACCGCTGTAATGTTGGTCAATTCCGTGATGATCTCGTTGGCAAACGCAGACTTGCCCAGATAGGCGAAGGCGCGTGCCACTTCGATTTCGGGACTGCGATCGAACCCGTTGATGGGCATATAGGCAAAGGCCATGGCGGATCTCCAATAACAACACTGGGGTGTTTTTTTGCGTTCGACACCCGTTACGCGAGTGTTGGCGCATGTTGCTGCGCCGTCAAGCCGGCGCGCAGCACTGGTGGTCTTTGACACTGCGCAGCGATAGGATCAGGTCCGGAGATCACGCCCGGACGTGCGAACAGGTGACGGGCCAAAAGACAGGAGAGACCCGCAATGGCGATGCTTTCAGTGGCACAGATCGAGGAATTGAGCGCAACCGCCATGCGCGCGCATGGGGCACGCGAGGATGTTGCGGCAGAGATGGCCCGGGCGATTGCCTGGGCAGAGGCGCGGCAGAACCGGATCTGTGGCCTTTACTATCTTGAAAGCTACTGCCTGCAATTGCGCAGCGGACGCGTGGACGGGCAGGTTGCTCCGCAGGTCTCGCGGCCACGCGCCGCGGAGGTGCGGGTCGACGCCGGGCATGGCTTTGCACAGGTGGCGTTCCGCGCCGGGCTCGACACGGCGCTTGCCGCGGCCGAAGAGAATGGCGTGGCCAGCCTCGCGCTGTACAATGCGCATACCTGCACGGCGCTGGGTTACTTCAGTCAGGCCATCGCGGAGCGCGGGTGCCTCGCGCTGGGCCTGACCAATGCTTCGCCCATCGTGGCGCCTCCGGGCGGCAAGACGCGGGTGATCGGCACGAACCCGATTGCCTTTGCGGTGCCGGACGGGGCCGGAGGCGTGGCCATGATGTTCGACCAGTCGACGACCACGGTGGCGCTGGGGCGCATCACCATGGCCAAGGCGGCGGGTGAGGCGATCCCCGAAGGCTGGGCGCTGGACCCCGAAGGCCAGCCAACCACGGATCCGGCCGTCGCTGTGACAGGCTCCATGACGAGCGCGGGGGGATACAAGGGCTGGGGCTTTGGGCTGATGGCAGAGATCCTCGCAGCCTGTCTGGGCGGCGGCGTGCTGAGCACGGAAGTGGGCGCGCTGAAGACACCGGAAGGCAAGCCGCACGACCTCGGGCAGTACTTTGTCTTGATCCATCCGCGCGAGGCGGGGTTCTACGCGCGGATGCAGCACCTCGCGGAACTGGTCGCGCGGGACGAAGGGTGTCGCATGCCGGGTCAGGGCAAGACGCCGGTGGCGGAGGTCGAGGTGCCGGACACGATGGTTGCGCAACTTCAGGCGTTGGCGGGCGCGGGGTAAACCCCGCGCTACGGGCTGGTGCGCTGGTGGCGGTCGGTCGTGTCACCCGCCTCAGGCACGCTGCGTGATCCAGACCCCCACGGCCATGAAGGCGATGCCAGTGGCGCGGGTCAGTGTCAGGGGACTGACGCGGGCACCAAAGAGGCCGAAATGGTCGATCGCGGCGGCGCTGATCAACTGTCCCAACAGCACGAAGAAAACGGCATTGCCGACGCCGAACCGCGGGGCAATCGTCGTGACGGACAACACGTAAAAGGCGACCAGTACCCCGCCCAACAGCAAATGGCGCGGTGCCTCTGCCACCTTGGACAATCCGCTGCCGCCTGTCAGCGCCCAAGCCAGGAGGCTCGCTGTCAGTGCGACGCAGAACAGCACCACGGCCGCCGCCGCCGGCGTGCCCAACCGCAGCCCGAGGGCGGCATTCAGCGCCGCGAGAAGCGGGATCCCCACGCCAGCCAAGAGCATCACCACCGCGTAAGTTGCCATTGGTTCCCTCATGGTTTGAAGAACGTTGCGCTGGCCGCGGCGACGTCCTTGCCGTCAGGCAGGCGCACCAGACGCGCCTCGGCAAAGATCAACGACCGCCCACCGCGGATCACCCGCGCCGTGCAGCGCACCGTGTCGCCCTTGGCCGCGCTGAGAAAGCGCGTCTCGAGGTTGGTGGTGGCCACCAGCGTGAAGGCCCCCAGATGCCCCGCACAGGCGAAGACCATGCTGGTGTCGGCCAGCGCCGCGAGCGCCTGTCCACACACGATACCACCTATACGTGCAATCTCTGGTTCAACTGGAATCTCAAGAACAGCCTGCAAGGGCGTGATTTCTGTCACTTTCGGCTTCAAAGATTTCACCCAAGGGGCGAAATTCTCTTCTAACGCGGCTTGTGCGGTGGCAAGATCAAGCATGAGTCTCTCCAGTGTTTGGTTTCACAATGGCTGTCGGTGAGGGAACTGTCACCCCGCGATCGGACGGCCACTTGTGCACACAAGCGCAGTGGATAGGCCTGGGGACAGAATAAAGAAAGGGACAACCGTGGGGATGAAACGGGGGATAATTTTGCTTTGCGCCGGGCTGAGTGTCAGCGGCTGCGCTTTGCTGGAACGTTTGGTGCAACCGCAACGCTCTGAGGCCGTGATACAATCCGTGCCTTTCGCGGCGCCGCAGGAAACCGTGGAAACGACCGCGCTGACACAGCCACCGGTGGTTGCCGCACCGGTGCAGGAACAGGCCTCGCGCCCAGCACCGGTTGAAAGCCAGGCGGCACGCCCCTTCCTGACCCTCAGCGGGCCAGTGACGCGTCCGCCGCTGCTGGTCGAGCCGCATGTCTCTGTCGTGGCTCCGATGGAGGTGTCGACGGCGCCCGGCGCGGGTATCTATGCCAGCTATTGCAAGGATTGCCATGGTCAGGCGGCTCATGGAAATGGGCGCTTTGCCAGTGACTTGCCAGTCAAACCTTCGGATCTGACCACGCTCAGCGTCAATGCTGGCGGGGCTTTTCCGGCGCAGCGCGTGATCGATACGGTTCAGGCGGCGCCGGGGGCGTACCACCGCGGGGCAATGCCGCAATTCGGCACTACGATGGACGAGGGGCTGGTGGAATGGGTCACGCCGGCGGGCGAGATGATCCTCGCACCGCAGGGGCTGCTGGACGTCTTGGTCTACCTCGAAAGCCTTCAGGTTTGATCAGATCCGGGGCTGCGCGGGCCTTTGGGGCCGCGCCGCTCTGGCGGAAAGCTGTGCGGGGCGCCGGGACCGGTTTTCCTGACGTCTGATGCAATACATGAGGAATGGCAAAAATGTGCTATAAAGCAGGGGCTTGCCTGACAATTCTGATGCTTGGTGCCTGCACGCCAGAAGTGGAAATGCCTGGGCCGGGGGACGGCAAGGGCCTGTTCATGGCGAATTGCGCGACCTGTCATGGCGAGGATGGCAAAGGCGAAGGGCCGATGGCGCGCCAGATGCAAAAAGCGCCCCGCGACCTGACGCTGATCGGGGTGCGCGAAAAGGGTAACTTCCCGCGGGCACGGGTGATGTCGGTGATCGACGGCTATGCGCGCTCCGGGCTGGAGGGGCCGGGTATGCCGGAATTCGGGGCACTGTTGGAAGGTGACCTGATCCCCTTTGACAGTGGCGACGGGGTGCAGACGCCGACCCCGCGCAAGCTGGTCGCCCTGCTGGAATACATCGAATCGATCCAGCAAACGCGTGAGTGAAGAGGCCAAGACCCAACTCTTGCCGGGCGGGTAAGCAGGGCGCGCTGTTTCGGCGATACTTCCGTGATCCCCACTGAGGCAATCCAGCCGGAGTACCGTTAGGGTTGTTTTTCATGTAACGCGACCCTGACCGCCTGGGGCGAGTGACACGGCTGGATCACGGGCCTTGGTCGCGAAACGACCCGGCCGCCGCAGCGGAGTGATCCTTCAGACGCCCAGAAAACGCTCTGCCGTTTCGGCGTCCAGATCCGCGAAATTCCCCGACCAGACAGAGCGCCCGCGTTCGAGGATCACGGCCTTGTCGCAGACCGTCGCCAACTCGCGCAGTGACTTGTCCACGATCACCAGCGCCAGCCCTGTCTCTGCCTTCAGTTGGCGCACAACGGACCAGATTTCCTGTCGGATGATCGGAGCAAGCCCCTCTGTTGCCTCGTCAAGGATCAGCAGCCGGGGGTTGGTCATCAGGGCGCGTCCAATCGCCAGCATCTGTTGCTCGCCGCCAGAGAGCGACCGCGCCCTCTGTTGTGCCCGCTCCGCGAGTCGGGGGAACAGAGCGCCGACCCGCGCCTCGGTCCAGGGGCCGGAGCGTGCGGCAGCGATCAGGTTCTCCTGCACCGTAAGATCGGCAAAGCAGCGCCGCCCTTCGGGCACCAGCCCGAGGCCGAGGCGCGCGGCGCGATGGGAACTGAGAGGGGTCAGATCCTGCCCTGCAAAGCGCAGCGTGCCGTTTGTGCTGACGAGGCGGCAGATGCTCTTGACCGTGGTGGTCTTGCCCATGCCATTGCGTCCCATCAGCGCCAGGACATCGCCCTCGGCCAGATGCAGGTCGACGCCGAACAGCGCCTGCGAGGCCCCGTAGCGGGCGCTGACATCCGAAAGCTCAAGAAGTGCGCTCATGTGCCATCCCCAAGGTAGGCGGCGCGTACGTCGGCGTTGCTGCGGATCTCCGCGACCGTGCCGGTGGCGATGACCTGACCGTAGACGAGGACCGAAATCCGGTCCGCGAGGGCAAAGACCGCGTCCATGTCGTGTTCGATCAGCAGGATCGGTGCTTCGCGCCGCAACCCGTCAAGGAGCTGCGTCACTTGCGCGGACCCCTCCGTGCCCAGCCCGGCCATCGGTTCGTCCATCAGGAAGGCCCGCGGCGCAAGGGTCAGCGCCACGGCGACCTCCAGCAGACGCCGCTGGCCATGGCTGAGTTCCGCGGTCAGGCTTGTGCGCTCTGCGCTCAGGCCGACGCGCTCCAATGCCGCCTCGGCCCGTGCGCGCAGGGTCTGGTCCGACAGCGCCGCGCGCCAGAACCGCCAGGGCCGCCCACCCTGACCGATCGCGCCAAGGCAGGCGTTTTGCAAGACCGTGTCCTGCATCGCCAACTGGCTGATCTGGAAGGTCCGCGCGAGGCCAAGTCGGGCGCGGGCCTGCGTGCTGTACGCCGTCACGTCGCGTCCCTGAAGTCGGATCTGGCCCGCATCCGGGGGCAGGGCTCCGGCGATCTGGGCGATCAGGGTGGATTTGCCGGCCCCGTTGGGACCGATGATCGCGTGGATCTCCCCCGGTCGCAGTGTCAGCGACACATCGTCGGTCGCGCGCAACGCGCCAAAGGATTTCGACAGCCCGCGGGTTTCCAGCACCACCTCAGTCATGTGCGCGCCCCCGGCCAGCGATGAGACCAATCACCCCGCCCCGGCCAAACAGCACGATCATCAGCAGCAGCAGCCCGAAGTAGATGTGCCAGTAATCCGACACCCCACCGAGCCAATGTTCCAGCACCACAAAGAGGACCGCCCCGATCACCGGCCCGAAAAGCCGCGCGGTGCCTCCGATGATGATGAAGACGATGAACTCGCCGGAAAGCTGCCAGCTGAACATCGAGGGCGAGACAAAGCGATTGAGGTCCGCGAACAGCGCCCCGGCCAACCCGGTGATCGCCCCGGAGAGGGTAAACGCCACCAGTTGCAGCCGGAAGGGATCCAGCCCCACGGCGCGGACTCTCTCTGGCGCCTGTCGCGCGGCGTTGAGGGCGAGGCCAAAGGGGCTTTTCATCAGGCGTTCGGTCAGCACCAGCACCAGCACCAGCGCCGCGAGGCACAGCGCGTAGAACTGCAGCGGCACCAGCGTGTTCAACCCGGGAAAGCCATTGCGCAGGTAGATGGAGATCCCGTCTTCGCCCCCGTAGCGCGACCAGCTGATGGCGAAGTAGTAGAGCATCTGCCCAAAGGCGAGCGTGATCATGATGAAATAGACACCCGAGGTGCGCAGCGACAAAAGCCCGATCAGAAAGGCCACAAGCGCGGAGACCAGCGTCGCGGTGAGCCAGATCACCGGCATGGATTTGGTGCCTTCGATCAGCAACGGCCACTCCAGCAGTGGGCTGTAGTTCTGGGCGTGGAAGGCGAGGATGCCCATGGCATAGCCGCCGAGCCCGAAGAACGCCGCATGTCCAAGAGAGACAAGCCCGCCCAGCCCCAACGCGATGTTCAGGCCAGCGGCTGCCAGCGCAAGGATCACCGCGCGCGTTGCCAGTGTGATGGTGAAAGGTTCATCCGCCAGATGTGCCCAGAGTGGCACCGCCACCAAGGCCAGCAGAACGACGGCGTTTACCCCACGCTCAGGCGTCAGGACCGGGGTGCGATCGGAGGGGAGGGCGCTCATGCCCGTGCCCCGAACAGGCCCGTGGGTCGCCAGACCAGCACCGCGGCCATCAGGATGTAGATCGACATGGACGACAGCGAGGCCCCCACTTGCGTGGCCGCGGCGGGCGCGAGGAAAAGCTTGAAGAGTTGCGGCAGAAAGACCGAGCCCAGCGTATCGGTCAGACCGACCAGCAGGGCGCCCACAAGCGCGCCCTTGATCGAACCGATCCCGCCGATCACGATGGTGACAAAGGCAAGGATCAGGACCGGTTCGCCCATGCCCACCTGTACCGATTGCAGCGCACCCACAAGCGCCCCGGCCAGCCCGGCCAGCGCTGCGCCTAGGGCAAAGACCAGCGTGTAGAGCACGTCAATGTTCACGCCGAGGGCGGCGATCATCTCGCGATCGTTTTCACCGGCGCGGATCTGGATCCCGATGCGTGTGCGCGCAATGAGCCAGAACAGACCTGCCGCCACGCCGAGGCCCAGCAGGATCAGAGCGAGGCGATACATCGGGTACTGGATGCCGCCGGGCAGGGTGACCGGTCCGGACAGCGCAGAAGGCACATCAAGGTAGAGCGGAAAGGAGCCAAAGAGCCACCGCGTGCCTTCCGAGAAGATCAGGATCAGCGCAAAGGTCGCCAGCACCTGATCCAGATGGTCGCGCGCATAGAGTCGGCGGATCACGACCAACTCGATCACAGCGCCCATGGCGGCGGCCCCCGCAAGGGCCGCGGCAAGCCCCAATACAAAGGACCCAGTCGCCGCAGACACGGCTGCCGCGCAGAACGCTCCGATCATGTAAAGCGAGCCATGCGCAAGATTGATCAGGCCCATGACACCAAAGATCAGTGTCAGCCCGGCGGCCATCAGGAACAGCATGATGCCGAACTGCAGCCCGTTCAGGATCTGCTCGGCCAAGAGGATGAAAGACATCGCGCCCTGTGAAATCGAGAGGCGCTCGGGGTCAACCCCGAGCTACGGGCCGTCGCGCGGCTTGACGGGGACAGGACCGTCGCCAAGCCGCGCGCCCGAGGTGGCCCGGGGTTGACCCCGGGCTGTCGACATGGTCCCGCGGGATCACAACTTGCAGTCTGCACCAAATGGGTCGGAGTACATCTAC
>JBELMB010000257.1:0-6675 GCA_042088665.1 Sagittula sp. | reverse complement strand
CGAGGATCTGCCCGCGGCCCCGGATGCGGCCTTTGTCGGGATCAACCGCGCTGCCACGGTGTCGGCGGTTCAGAGGCTGCGCGAGATGGGCGCGGGGGGGGCGGTCTGCTTTGCCTCCGGGTTTCGTGAGGCGCAGGCGGAATTGTCCGACGGGGCGGCGCTGGAAGCTGCCTTGTTGGAGGCGGCCGGAGAGATGCCGATCCTCGGGCCGAATTGTTACGGGTTCATCAATGCGCTGGACCGCGCGGCGCTCTGGCCGGACATTCACGGGCTGGTGCCGGTGGCGCGGGGGGTGGCGATCCTGTCGCAAAGCTCCAACGTGGCGCTGAACCTGACGATGCAGGCCCGGGGGCTGCCGATTGCGTGGCTGGGCACGGCGGGCAACCAGGCGCAGGTGGATCTTGCGGCGCTGGGGGCGGCCGTGCTGGAGGATCCGCGGGTCACGGCGCTGGGGCTCTATATCGAGGGGATCCGCGACATTCGCGGGTTTGAACGGTTGGCGGCGCGGGCGCGGGCGCTGGGCAAACGGATCGTGGCGATGAAGTTGGGCGCCTCCGAGCAGTCGCAGCGGGCGGCGGTGTCGCACACCGCTTCGTTGACCGGCAGCGATGCAGGCGCGCGGGCCTTGCTGGCGCGTTTGGGCGTGGCGCAGGTGTCTTCGTTGAGTGCTTTTCTCGAGACGCTGAAGATCCTGCATGCGGTGGGGCCGCTGGCCTCTGACCGGATTGCCTCCATGTCCTGTTCAGGCGGCGAGGCGAGCCTGATGGCGGACAGTGCCGTGGGTGTCGCGATTGACTTTCCAGCGCTGGAGCCGGCGCAGGAGGCGGGCTTGCGGGCGGCGTTGGGGCCGCGGGTGGCCTTGTCCAACCCTTTGGATTATCACACCTATATCTGGGGTGATCGGGCGGCCATGACGGCCTGTTTCAGTGCCATGATGGCGGCGGATCTGGCCCTTGGGGTGGTGGTGCTGGATTTCCCGCGCCCGGATCGCTGTACGGCGGAGGCCTGGGATCTTGTGCTGGACGCGGTGGAAGAGACCATGCGCATCACCGGTCGGCCCATGGCGATCCTGTCGAGCATCGTGGAAGGCTTGCCCGAAGAGGTGGCGGAGCGCTGCATGGCGCGGGGGATCGTGCCTTTGTGCGACGTGCCCGCGGCGCTGGAGGCGATGGCGGCGGCGGCTTTCCTCGGGCGGGAGGTTGCGGCGGCGCCGGTGCTCTTGCCGGAAGGTGGTGCGGCGGTGCCGCCGGTGCTTGAGTATTTGGAAAACACAGAAGCCGAAAAGCCGGTGCTGACGGAAGGCGAGGCGAAGGCCGTTCTTGCGCGGGCGGGCGTGCGTGTGCCGCGGGCCTTCTCGGTTGGGGATGCGCAGGCGGCGGGTGCCGCGGCGGCGCAGATCGGCGGCGCGGTCGTGCTGAAGGGGCTTGGTTTGGCGCATAAGTCCGAGGCCGGTGCGGTGCGGCTTGGGTTGCGCGGGGCGGCTGAGGTGACTGCGGCGGCAGAGGCGATGGACGCGGATGCGGGGTTCCTTGTCGAGGCGCAGGTGGCAGGGGCGGTGGCGGAAGTGCTTGTCGGTGTGCAGCGGGATCCGGCACATGGGTTCGTGTTGACGCTGGGGGCCGGTGGGGTGCTGACGGAGATCTTGCGCGACACGGTGTCCATGCTCTTGCCGGTGACAGCGCAGGATCTGCGGGCCGGGTTGCGGCAGTTGCGCATGGCGCCGGTGCTGGCGGGTTATCGCGGGCAGCCGGGCATAGACGAGGCGGCGCTGGTGACGCTGGTGCTGGCGGTGCAGGATCTGGTCCGCGTCGAAGCGGGGCGGATCGAGGAAGTGGAGATCAATCCCGTGATTTGCCGGACAGAGGGGGCGGTGGCCGTGGACGCGCTGATCCGGTTGCGGCAGCCTGGGGCCTCCTGACGGCAGGCGTGACCGGGAGGGTTGCGCCGATGGAGGGCTGTGATGACGCGCCTTGCCTGGCCGTCGTGGATTTGCGCCGGACCCGGCTGGATCCTTGGCAAATGGGTGCACCGTGTCGGGGCGCTGGAACGATGACTGACTGCCTTTGCGCCGCGCAGCGGTGCGGGGGCGCTTGACGCCAGCCTGTCATGGGCTTTGGGGCACAACATTGGGGAGGCGCAAATGCCGCTTGAGATGAACAAGGACGTCTTTATCACCTGTGCGGTGACGGGATCGGGTGGGACGCAGGATCGCTCCCCCCATGTGCCGCGCTCGCCGCAGCAGATCGCCGACAGCGCCATCGCAGCGGCGAAGGCCGGGGCCGCGGTGGTGCATTGCCATGTGCGCGACCCCGAGACAGGCGCACCGGCGCGGGATCTTGCGCTGTACCGCGAGGTCACGGAGCGCATCCGCGACGCCGAGGTCGATGTGGTCCTGAACCTGACCGCTGGCATGGGGGGAGACATGGTCTTTGGCCCGACCTCAGCGCCGCTGCCCTTGCAGGGCGGCACGGACATGATCGGCGCCGAAGCGCGTGTCGCCCATATTGCTGAATGTCTGCCGGAGCTTTGCACGCTGGATTGCGGCACCATGAACTTTGCCGAGGCCGATTACGTGATGACCAACACGCCGGGCATGTTGCGCGCCATGGGCCGCATGATGACCGATCTGGGCGTGAAGCCGGAGATCGAGGCGTTTGACACCGGGCACCTGTGGTTTGCCAAGGCGCTGGTCGAGGAGGGCGTGCTGGACAGCCCGGCGCTGGTGCAATTGTGCATGGGTGTGCCATGGGGCGCGCCGGACGATCTGAACACCTTGCTGGCCATGGTGAACAACGTGCCGCGGGACTGGACCTTCAGCGCCTTTGCGCTTGGGCGGCACCAGATGCCCTTTGTGGCGGCGAGCGTGCTGGCGGGCGGCAATGTGCGCGTCGGGTTGGAGGACAATCTCTGGCTGTCGAAAGGCGTGCTGGCGACCAATGCGCAACTGGTGGAGCGCGCGGTGGGCATCATCGAGGGGCTGGGTGCCCGGGTTGTCGGACCGCAGGCGGTGCGCGAAAAGCTTGGTCTGACCAAGCGGGCGCCGGGGGCTGCATGAGCCGCCGGGTTCTGGTGACGGGCGGCGCGGCGGGGATCGGGCGCGCAATGGCGCAGCGGTTCCTGTCGCAGGGCGACCGGGTGGCGATCTGTGACCGCGATCCGGCGGCGCTGGAGGCCTTTGCCGCGGCGCATCCCGGCGCCCTTTGCACGGCGGCGGATGTCGCGTCAGAGGCGGAGATGGCCGCGGTGTTCGACACGGTGGAACGCGCATGGGGCGGTGTGGACGTGGTCTGTGCCAATGCGGGCACCGGGGGGCCTGCGGGCCCCATCGAGAGCCTGTCCTATGACGACTGGCAGGCCTGTGTTGCGGTCAATCTGCACGGCGCCTTTCTGACCTGCCGTTGGGCGGCGCGCCTGATGAAGGCGCAGGGCAGCGGTGCGATCATCGTCACCTCTTCGACGGCGGGCCAGTACGGATTTCCGCTGCGATCGCCTTATGCGGCGGCGAAATGGGCGCTGATCGGGCTGGCCAAGACCATGGCGATGGAGTTGGGTCCCCACGGCGTTCGGGTCAATGCGATCTGCCCCGGATCCGTCGAGGGCCCGCGCATGGACCGCGTGGTGGCGATGACCGCGCAGGCCGATGGCACGTCGGAAGAGACGGTGCGCGCCAGCTTTGTGCAGGGGGTCTCGATGAAGACATGGGTCACCGCGGAAGAGGTTGCGGAGACGGTCGCCTTCCTTGCGTCCGACGCGGCGCAAAAAATCTCTGGACAGGTGCTCGCGATTGATGGCCATACAGAAACGCTCGCGTTGTGAGTCGTCGCGCCCCGTAATTGGGGCGTGGACAGCACCAGGGGAGGGGATATGGCTCGGATTGGGATTGGCGTCGTTGGCGGCGGCTACATGGGCAAGGCGCATTCCGCGGCGTTTGCCGCCGTGGGGACGGTGTTCGAGACACGGCTGAAGCCCCGGTTGGTGGCGATCTGCGGGTCGACGCCGGAGAGTGGCGCGCGCTACGCAGAGGCCTACGGGTTTGACAAGGCCGCGGCGGATTGGCAGGCGCTGGTCGCCGATCCAGAGGTCGAGGCGGTGGTGATCGCCTCGCCGCAAGCCACGCATCGGGCGGTCGCGGAGGCCGCGCTGGCCGCCGGCAAGCCCGTGTTGTGCGAAAAGCCCATGGGGCTGGATCTGGCAGAAGGGCAGGCCATGCTGGCCGCGGCAGAGCGCGCAGGACTGGCCAATATGGTGGCTTACAACTACAGCCGCACCCCGGCGACGCAATATGTGCGGCAATTGCTGGCCGAAGAGGCGCTGGGGCGGGTGCATCACATCCGCATCGAGCATACGGAAGATTTCCATCTGACCGGTCTGCTGCCGCCATGGCGTGCCAAGGGCGCGGCCAATGGCTGTCTGGGGGATCTGGCCCCGCATCCGATCAACGCGGCGCTGGCGCTGGGCGGTCCCATCGCCGAAGTCTCTGCGGTGATGGAGACGGTTTTTGCCGAGCGTGGTGGCGTCAAGGTCGAGAATGATGATCAGGTTTTGATGACGATGCGCTTTGCCTCCGGGGCGTCGGGGCAGCTTTTTGCGAGCCGCGTCGCGACCGGGCGGAAGATGGGCTACATCTATGAAATCACAGGGGAAAAGGGGGCGATCCGCTTTGATCAGGAAGATCAGAACGCGCTTTGGCTGTACCTTGCGGAGGGACCAGAGGCGCAGGCCGGGTTCCGCAAGATCCTGACCGGTCCGGCGCATCCGGACTACAAGCCCTTTTGCCTCGGTCCGGGGCATGGCACCGGCTATCAGGATCAGATCATCATCGAGGCCAAGGATTTCCTGACTGCCATCGACACCGGCGAGACGGTCTGGCCAAGCTTTGCCGACGGGGTCGCGGTGCACCGGGTGACCGAAGCGGTGCGTGCCGCGGCGGCCTCTGGCGGCTGGGCGAAAGTGGCGGGCTGACAGCAGACGTCAGGGGATGGGGCGCGGCCCGCATGGCGCGCGCCGGATGCGAGGCGGTCAGGGAAAAACAGACCGGGCGGGCGTGGGACAAACTGGTCCGGCGTCATCTCGGGGGCCAAGGCCGCTTCTTGTCGTCAAACATGTGCCGGGCGGCTCTGAGCCCCCGGTGAGATGAAAACCGAAATTGAACAACGCATGTGGGTCCTTGGTGGATGGCAGCCTGTCGCAGGCAGGTCTTCTGTCCTGGAGTGCCCACGAGGCCAGTCTGGATGGAGAGTGACATGGCAAACGCAAACGCGACAAAACTGAGCTGGGGCATGATAGGCGGCGGTGAAGGCAGCCAGATCGGACCGGCGCACCGGCTTGGGGCCGGGCTGGATGCGGAATTCGCCTTTGTGGCCGGGGCCCTTGACCACCGGCCCGAAGCGGGGCGGGCCTATGGTCAGCGCCTCGGTCTGGCGGCGGACCGCGCCTATGGCGACTGGCGCGAGATGCTGGAGGGCGAGCAGGGGCGCGATGACCGCATCGATCTGGTGACCGTGGCGACGCCGAACGCGACGCATTTCGAGATCACCAAGGCGTTTTTGCAGGCGGGTTTCAACGTGCTGTGCGAAAAGCCGATGACGATGACCATCGAAGAGGGCGAGGAAATCGTGGCGCTGGCGCGGGAGGTTGGCCGGATCTGCGCGGTGAACTATGGCTACACGGGCTATGCGCTGGTGCGGCACATGCGGGCCATGGTGGCGCGCGGCGATCTTGGCAAAGTGCGGCTGGTGAAGGCGGAGTTTGCTCATGGCCATCACGCCGATGCGGCGGATGCGGACAACCCGCGGGTGCGCTGGCGCTATGATCCGGCGCAGGCCGGGGTCTCTGCGCAGTTTGCGGATTGCGGCATTCACGCGCTGCACATGGCGAGTTTCGTGATCGGGCAGGAGGTGACGCGGCTGTCGGCGGACACTGTTTCCTGCATCCAGAGCCGGGTGCTGGAAGATGACGCGATGGTCAATCTGCGCTTTGACGGCGGCGCTGTCGGGCGACTTTGGACGTCATCGATTGCGCTGGGCCGGCAGCACGGGCTGACCTTGCAGGTGTTTGGCGAGACGGGTGGCCTGCGCTGGTCGCAGGAGCAGCCGAACCAGCTGTACTGGATGCCGCTGAACGGGCGGCTCGAAGTGCTGGAGCGCGGCGGACCGGGTTTGTCGCCAGAGGCGGATCGGGCGTCGCGGGTGACGGTGGGCCATGCAGAGGGCATGCCGCTGGCCTTTGGCAACATCTACGCCGATCTCGCGGAGGCCATTCGGGCAGGCAAGGAAGGGCGTGCCATGGATCCGGCGGCGGATCTTTATCCTCGGGCCGAGGATGGGCTGCGGTCCATGGCGGCGGTCTTTGCGGTGGCACAAAGCGGCAAGGCAGAGGGCGCATGGGTCGAGGCGCGACCGCCGTCGATGCAGTGATCCAGTGTCGGCGGGTGGCACTCGGCCTTGCGGCCATCGCCCACCCGCCGACCCTTGGACGGTGCGGGCGGCTCTGGTCGCTCAGGCGGGGAGGGCGCTTGATGGGCCGGGGGTTTCGGGCCAGAGGCAGAGCCCCAGCGCCAGCCACCAGGCCAAGCCGCAGATCAGCAGGTTGAGACCGGCGGCGAACACGGCGATGGTTTGAGACAGCGGTTCGGGCAGGCCCATCAGGATCACCGCGCCCATGGTTGGCACGGCA
>JBELMB010000046.1:0-32191 GCA_042088665.1 Sagittula sp. | reverse complement strand
GGCTCGACAGAGGTTGCCGCGACCGGTGTCGGTGTTGCAACGGGCCGCGCCTTGGGGCGCAGGCTGCGTTTAACGGCAGCCGCGGCGACCCGGATCGATTTCGCGCGCGTACCGGGAGAGGGATCAGGCGTGTTGGCCACAGAAATCCCCGCCGGCCCGGCCCCTTTGCCAAGGTAAGGCGGCTTGCGCGGCGCGCGCAATGACACCCGCGTCGGCGCACGGTTGAACCCAAGGTCCAGCAGTTCCGCCACCCTGGCGTTGCGCGTCTCGGTGGAGCGCCCGCCAAATACCGTGGCGATCACGCGCTCGCGTCCACGCTCTGCCGAGGCAACAAGGTTAAAGCCAGCGGCGCGCGTGTACCCGGTCTTGATCCCATCTGCCCCGCGGTAACTGTCCAGCAGGCGCCGGTTGGTGTGTGACACCTTCTTCACCCCTGCGTCGGCTGTCTTCCGTGCAAAGAGGTTATAGTACATGGGATAGTCGTAGATCATGTGCCGCCCGAGAAGGGTCATGTCCCGCGCCGTCGACAAGTGGCCCGCCTCTGTCAGGCCGTGCGCATTCTTGAAATGCGTGCGCGTCATACCCATCGCCTTGGCCGTGCGGTTCATGCGCCGGGCAAATGCGGCCTCCGACCCTTCGATCGCTTCACCGATGGCAGTGGCTGCATCATTGGCCGATTTCACGGCCGCCGCGCGCACAAGGTAGCGCAGCTTGATCCGTTGGCCTGCCTTGAGCCCCAGACGCGACGGGGGTTCTGCCGCTGCATTGCGCGTAATGGTCACCACCGTGTCCATCGACAACTCGCCGTTCTGCACTGCCTCAAAAGCAATGTAGAGCGTCATCATCTTGGTCAGGGAGGCCGGGTGCAACCGCGTATCAGCGTTGCGCGCATGCAGCACCTTGCCCGAGCGCGCATCCATCACCATGGCCGCATAGGGCGCGGCAACCACACACATCGGCACAAACGCCAACAGCCACGCAAGTGTGAGTATCCATAGGGTCCATTGGCCCCGCGATGTGCGACGTCCTGCCACCAGTTCCGCCTTTCTGCCTCACGCGCCGTATGTTTACGGTCGCTTGTTCTTTGTCCCGACACCATTCTGAGGGCGTCTTGGTTACCAAAATCCTAACATATCCACAGAATTAAGAAAAGGCCGCAGCACTTTGATTTCCATGCGTTTTCACGGGACCGGCTGCGCAACATATTGGGTTAGGCCAAAGGTTTGCCCCTAGACAGGCGATTGTGTTGCGATTGTGGCGAAATACGGCAGGATTGTGGCAGCCCCGACGCCACTTTTGCGCATGATCCCGCCACCTGAATCGCCGCCTCACCCGATCCGGGTCACAAGGTCGGGCAGGCCGGACAGGTCCGAAAGGCTGACAAAACGGGCCGCCTCCGGCGGTTCGGCGTGCTCCAGCGCCCAGGCCAGATCATGCGGCACATGCACCCCCCAACTGCCCACGTCGATGGCAGGGATAACGTCAGACTTCAGCGAATTGCCGATCATCATGGCGGCCTGCGGACCACCCGGCGTCTGACCAAAGATCCGCGCATAGGTCTGTGGCTGCTTGTCCGACACGATTTCGACCCCGTGGGCGCCACCGCCTCCACCGCTGCGCGCGCATGGGGCAACAGTTCCACCGGGTGGTCCAGCATGTCGCGCCCGGCATCCAGCAACTCGGAGATCACGGCATTGGGAACGCGTCCCTCCGTCACTTCGATGGCGGTCTCGATCATCGACAGGACAAAACCCTTCACCCCGAACCCATAGTGCCCGATATTGCGCCGCTCCGCCGCGACCAGCCGCTCTTCGAGGTGGTCGCGCCCCGCGTGATCGGCCAGCAAGTCTGCGAATCGCTCCTGCGTGAGGGCGAAGAAACGCTCGTTATGCCAAAGCGTATCGTCCGCATCGAAACCGATTGTTCGCAATTCCTGCGGCATTTGTCCCCCTGTCACGCTCCGCCCCCCTTTTCGGCGGCGCATGGTAGGCTATATACAGGAGCCATATCCCCGAACGCAAAGCGCGAAAGCAGTGATGACACACGCCCCTTACCAGTGGACGATGGCCGGCAACGCGCCAAAGGACGGCGACGGCGACGCAGGCGTGGTGTTGGAGACCAAGCCAAAGACCAAGCGCCCGCCGCTCTACAAGGTGCTTTTGCTGAATGACGACTACACCCCGATGGAGTTTGTCGTGCACGTGCTGGAACGTTTTTTTGGCATGAGCCATGCGCAGGCCTTTGAGGTCATGCTGACCGTGCACAAGAAAGGCGTCGCGGTTGTTGGCGTCTTCAGCCATGAGATCGCCGAAACCAAGGTGGGTCAGGTGATGGATTTCGCACGCCGTCACCAGCATCCCTTGCAGTGCACCATGGAAAAGGAATAAGCCCCGGGTCTGACCTGATCTGGATGGCTTTGCCAATGCCTGCGCTTCATGACTTCTGAGCGGATGAGATACGCCCTCGACCACGGCGGGTTGGTCCTGCCGGACACCGGGCGCATCGCGCTTTTCGGGCCGGAGGGTGACGCGCCGATGGATCGGCTGGACCCGGCGCGTTGTGACGTGATTCACGGCAGTTTTCCCGAAGTGACCGCCTGGCAGAACCGCGGCGTGACCGTGCTGCAAGAGCCGCAGGGCCCCTATGCGGCCGCGATCGTCACCCTGCCCAGGGCACGCGATCTCGCCGAAGCCCACATCGCGGAGGCCGCTTCGAAGGCTGATCTGCTGATCATCGACGGTGCCAAGACCGATGGCATCGAAAGCCTGATCAAAGCGATCAAACCGCGCGTGACGCTGCTTGGACTGGTGTCCAAGGCGCATGGCAAATGTGTCTGGATGCGTGCGGGCGATGCGCTGTCCGACTGGGCCCGCCCACAGATGTCGCAGATCGCCGACGGTTCATGGACCGCCCCCGGCGTGTTTTCGGCCGACGGGCCGGATCCCGGATCGCAACTGCTGGCCGAAGCCCTGCCCCAGGCGCTGAAGGGACACTGGGCAGATCTGGGGGCCGGATGGGGCTGGCTGGGCCGCGCCGCCCTCGCCCGTTGCCCCAAGATCAAGACCCTGCACATGGTCGAGGCAGACCACGCCGCACTGGCCTGCGCGCGCCGCAACCTCGACGATACGCGCGCGGCATTTCACTGGGCCGATGCAACCACTTGGAAAGCGCCTGCCTCTCTCGACGGCGTCCTGATGAACCCGCCCTTTCACGTGGGACGCAAGGCAGATCCCTCGCTGGGCCGGGCCTTTGTGGCGGCGGCGGCACGCCTTGTTGGACCTTCAGGGCAACTTTGGATGGTCGCCAACCGTCATTTGCCTTATGAAAACACGTTGAAGGACGTCTTTCGCGAGGTTTCCGATATGGGCGGCACGTCCAAGTTCAAACTCTTCCATGCGGCCCGGCCCCTGCGCCAGCGCCGCTGAGACAGCGACCCCACCACAACAGAAAAGGACGCGGCCATGAGCTTTTCCATCGACGGGAAGACCGCCATCGTCACCGGTGCGGCCAATGGGGTCGGACTCGCGATCGCGCGGCATTTTGCCGACAAGGGCGCCAACGTCATGCTGGCGGACATGGATGAGACGCAGCTGTTGAAAGAATGCTCAAGCTCTGAAGAGATCAGCAATATCAAATATTTCGCAGGCGACCTTCGGGAGCGACTGACGATGGCCAACCTGTTGTCGGCGACGTTGGACGCCTATGACCGGGTCGACATCCTCGTCAACGGATCGCGGCAGATGCTGCCTTCGGACCCGATGGATCTGGACGACGATACGCTGCCGCACCTGATCGACCAGAACCTGATGACCGCCTACCGCATGAGCCAACTGGTGGCCAAGCGCATGGTCAAGCAGGCGGGCGACCAGGACGCCGGGCAGGCGGGTTCGATCATCAACCTGTCATCCATCGCGGCCCGGCGCACCCATCCAGAGCTTTTGGGCTATTCCGTTTCCTGCGCGGCCCTCGACCAGATGACCCGTTCCATGGCCGTCGCGCTGGCGCCAAAGCGCATCCGGGTCAATGCAGTGGCCTTTGGTTCAGTGATGTCGGCCAGCCTGAAAGACACGCTGAAGGAACACCGCGACTACCGTGCCGACATCGAGGACCACACGCCGCTGGGTCGGATTGCGGCCCCGCGCGAAGTGGCCGCCGCCGTGCAATTCCTGTCTTGTGAAGGGGCGGGCTTTGTCACTGGCCAGATCATGACCGTTGACGGTGGCCGCACTCTGCTGGATCCCGTGGCCGCCCCCGCCCATTGACCGGGCATCCAGAACTGGCCCCCAAAACTTGCCCACTGAACTGGCCCCCGGAACTGACCCCCGGAATTGACCGACTGATCCGGCACACCAGATACCATGCCAGACACCAAGTCCCGGCCGCGAGACCTGTTGCGCAGAATTGACGGATTGCCGCAGACCGGTCACGCCCCCTTGCGGCGGCGTCTTGCCTATGGCCCAACTGTCAATCAAACTGGACAGATGACATCTGCCAAAAGGTCTGGACGGAGGACAGCGTCATGATGGAAGAAGAAAAAAAACGCGCCAGCGCGTGGTTCCGCGAATTGCGCGACCAGATCGTCGCCTCCTTTGAAGGCCTCGAGGACACCCACGACAAGGGCCCCTTTGCAGAGGGCACACCCGGCCGGTTCGAAGTGACCGAGACCACGCGCCATTCGGACGATGGGTCCGATGCTGGCGGTGGCTTGATGAGCGTGATGCGCGGCGGGCGTGTGTTCGAGAAGGTCGGCGTCAACGTCTCTACAGTCTATGGAACATTGGGCGCAGCCGCACAAAAGGCCATGGCCGCCCGCGGCGTGCCCGGGATGGAAAACGACCCGCGGTTCTGGGCCTCTGGCATCAGCCTTGTCGCCCATATGCAGAATCCCCATTGCCCTGCCGTTCACATGAACACGCGGATGTTCTGGACCCCCGGCGCATGGTGGTTCGGCGGTGGATCCGACCTTAACCCCTGTCTGGAATACGACGAGGACACCGCGCATTTCCACGCCACCCAAAAGGCGCATCTCGATCCGCATGGCGAGGCGTTCTACCCACGGCTCAAGGAATGGGCGGACGAATATTTCTATGTCCCGCACCGGGGGCGCGCCCGTGGTGTCGGCGGGATCTTCATGGATGACCAGAACTCTGGCGATTGGGAGGCCGATTTCTCCCTGACGCAAGACATCGGCAAGGCCTTTCTGCCGGCCTATGTGCCGCTGGTGGAAAAGCATCTCGCGCAGCCTTTCACCGAAGACGACAAAGATGCGCAACTGGTGCATCGCGGACTCTACGCGGAATACAACCTTGTCTATGATCGCGGGACAAAATTCGGGCTGACCACCGGGCATGACGCCAATGCCGTGCTCATGAGCCTGCCCCCGCTCGCGAAATGGGTGTGACGGGCTGACCTTTCAGGCGGGATCCGGGCGTGCCTCGGATCCTTGCTGCGGCGTCCCGTTCAGATTTCTTTCCATGTGCCCGGCGCGATCCCGTCGAGCGTCCAGTCGCCAACCGACCAGCGCACAAGGCGCAGGCAAGGCAGACCCACATGGGCCGTCATCCGGCGCACCTGTCGGTTGCGCCCCTCGCGCAGGGTGAGGCTGATCCAGCCATCCGGAACCGTCTTGCGATACCGAACCGGCGGCACCCGTGGCCAGAGATCGGGCGGATCAATGACCACGCAACCGGCAGGCCTTGTCGGCCCGTCCTTGAGCGTCACGCCCCGGCGCAACGCCTCAAGTTGCTCTGGCAGCGGCGTGCCTTCGACCTGCACGAGGTAAGTCTTGGGCCTTTTGAACCTTGGCGAGGCTATACGCGCCTGCAATCGGCCATCGTCCGTCAACACCAGCAACCCCTCGCTGTCCCGGTCCAATCGCCCGGCGGGATAGACCCCGGGCACGTCGACAAAGGTCGACAGGGTTGCACGCGGGCTGTCACCAATTCCCTTGTCGGTGAATTGCGACAGCACGCCAAAGGGTTTGTTGACAAGGATCACCCGCGCCATCAGCGCCGCTTTCGAAAGAAATCGCGCAGGAGCGCCCCGGCGGCCTCGGCGCCGATGCCGTCGTACACCTCTGGCACGTGATGACACTGCGGATGGGCAAAGATGCGCGGGCCTTGCGCCACGCCGCCGGATTTTGGATCCGCCGCCCCATAGTAAAGCCGCCGGATCCGCGCAAATGACAGCGCCGCGGCGCACATCGGGCAAGGCTCCAGCGTGACATACAGATCATGCTCCGGCAGGCGGTCACGGCCCAGCGCCGCGCAGGCCGCGCGCAGCACAAGGATCTCTGCATGGGCCGTCGGATCCGACAGTTCCCGCGTGCGGTTGCCAGCGCGCGCCACGACCTTGCCTGTCGGGGACACAAGCGCGGCCCCCACCGGAACCTCGCCGCGTGCGGAAGCGGCCTGCGCCTCTTGAAGCGCGACATCCATATGGCTGCGAAATGTCATGCCGCTCTCTTAGCGCCCCCGGCGCGGCGGCCCAATAGCCGTTTCAAGGCGCGACAAAATCCGCTAGGCCCGCAGCATGACAGAGACCCCAAGCACCAAGGGCGAGCGAATCGCCAAGGTCATCGCCCGATCGGGCCTGGCCAGCCGCCGCGAAGCCGAAAAGATGATCGAAGCGGGCCGCGTGTCCGTGAACGGCACGCTGGTTGAACGCGCCGCGCTCAACGTCGTCCCCGAAGATGACATCGTGGTCGATGGCAATCCGCTGGCCGCGCCAGAAGAACCCCGGTTGTGGATGTACCACAAGCCCACCGGCCTCGTGACCACCACGAAGGACGAACAGGGCCGCCCCACGATCTACGACGATCTGCCCGAGGACCTGCCCCGCGTCATGAGCGTTGGCCGCCTTGACCTTACGTCAGAGGGGCTCTTGCTGCTGACCAATGACGGCGGCGTCAAGCGGCGGCTGGAACTGCCCAGCACCGGCTGGCTGCGCCGCTACCGTGTTCGCGTGAACGGACGCCCCACGGACGCCCTGCTGCAGCCCTTGCGGGAAGGTATCGAAGTCGATGGCCAGCGCTTTCAGCCAATGATCGTCAGCCTCGATCGCCAGCAGGGCGCCAACGCATGGCTGACCGTGGGTCTGCGCGAAGGCAAGAACCGTGAGATTCGCCGGGCAATGACCGACATCGGGCTGAGCGTGAACCGCCTGATCCGGGTGTCCTACGGACCGTTCCAGCTTGGCCAGATGAAGCCTCGCGAGGTGCAGGAAGTGCGCCGCAAGATCCTGCGTGACCAGTTGGGCCTTGGTCCGGACCCCGTCGGCACGGCCAAGCCTCGCCCCAATCCCAAGGACGGGGCCAAGCCGAAAACCCGTCAGGTCCAGCGCAACCGGCGTCGTTGAGAACCAGTCATCTGCGCACCGGACGGATTGTTCCCGCGGACTGGTAAACCGCGTATGAGCGACCTTCGTTTTTCCCGCCCGCCGCCCCGTTTTTGACAGGTTTCGCCGCGACTCTGCGAAGCATGATGACAACGACTCTCGCCCTCATGATCCTCTTCGGCACGATGCTGCTGGTGCTCAGCAACCTGCGCGTCGTGGTCACTGACACCTATCGCACCCTGTCGGTCTGTGCCTTGCAGGCCCGCGACAGCGGACAGATGATCCCGCGCGCGGCCTTCGTGCTGCTGTGGATGCTGATCTTCGCGCTCTGCTATCTGTAATGAAGCGCGCGCTGAAAACAGAACGGGCCCAGGAGACGCCCCCGGATCAGGCCAATATGGATTCGGGCCTGAACATCCTGTTTTTAGCCGCTTTCCCCCTTATTTCATGGCTGTTCCAAGGGTCGTTTGCCGGTGCGGCGACGGCCTTGATCATGCTGTGGGTGTTTTCCCTCGCGCTGCGCCTGATCTCCAAGGGGGAACAGAAGCACAAGGCCTATGAGGCCGCCGAGGTTGCCATTGCCCCCCGCGTGCCGCGCAAGCTGATCGGCGCGATCCTCATTGGGGCCATGGTCATGATCCTCGCGGGACACAAGATTGACAGCCTGTTCCTGCCCATGGTCATCGGCGCGCTCGCGGCTGCGCTGAGCATCGTGGCCTTTGGCGTCGATCCCATGCGCAACAAGGGCAAGCGCGACCCGCAAAGGGAAATGCTGCAGCAGGCCGAGATGGCGCTGGAACGCGCGGATCATGCGCTGGCACAGGTGGCCGACCAGGTCGCCATGCTGGAGGATGCGGAAATCACCCGCCGGACCGAAGCCGCCCGCGTGCTCATCCTGCGCATGATGCGCAGTTTCATGCGCGACCCCCAATCGGTGTTGCGCATTGCCGTGCCTGTGGCGAAATTCACCGACATGCTGCGCGCCGAGGCCAAGCGCCTGATCTCGTCCCAGGCCTCTGAAAGCGCCACCTTTGTGCGCAAGCGCTACCTCGCCAAGCTCGACGTGATGACCGAAAGCTTTGAGAAAAGCGCCCGCAAGACCCGGGCGCGCGGCGACAAGGACGCCTTTGAACTGGAGGCTGACCTGCTTCTGGATAGGATGCCGCGAGAGACAGCAGCCTGAAGCGCAGGTACCCCCTGCCACGCATTATCTGCTGGTTGACGCTGCACCTGCGCAGTTCCCCCTAGCAAGCGCAGCAATTTAACCTTAGGTTTGCGGCGTACGCGCTTAAGGGGGCAGTCATGTCCGGAAACGCCTTGCAAAAGGTCAGTTATGTTTTGTTGATCGTCCTCCTGTTCGGGGTCGCAACCGGTTGGCTCGGGGGGCTCTAGCGCCATGGCAAAACGGTTTGGCGGCAAATTCAGCCCCGATGGCGAGTCAGAACCCCTTGCATCACAGGACCGCCCGGCCTTTCAGGGCGCCAAGGTTGCACCGGCAGGCGCGCGCTCCAACGTGATGTTCGTGCCGGCCATCGTGCTGGCAACCATGGCGGTCTTTGGCGGCGGCGCGACCAATCTGGCGCTTGGCCTTGCGGGCGCCGGTGCCTGGATCCTTGGCGCCTGGCTGCTGCGTGACGGGTTGATCGCCGAGGCGGCCTATCATGGCCGCAAGGTCGCTCGTCGTCCGAGCATCCCGCGCAAGCTGTTTGCCGCCGTGCTTTGTGCGGTTGGCACGGCGCTTGCCGTAATGCGCAATGACCCGCAGATCCTCGCCGCGGTCGTCTTTGGCCTTGGCGCCGGTGCGCTGCATCTGGGCGCGTTCGGCTTTGACCCGATGAAAGACAAGGGCATGGAAGGCATCGACACCTTTCAGCAGGACCGCGTGGCCCGCGTTGTGGATGAGGCCGAGAGCCATCTCGCCGCCATGGCCGACGCTGTGAAACGCGCCGGAGACCGGCAGGTCGAGGCCCGCGTCGAACGCTTTGCCACCAAGGTGCAGGAAATGATTCGCACGGTCGAGGAAGACCCGCGCGACCTGACTGCCGCCAAGAAATTTCTCGGTGTCTACCTGATGGGGGCCAAGGACGCTGCGGTAAAGTTTTCCGATATTTTCTCGCGCAGCCAGGATCGTGGCGCGCGCAGCGATTTCATGATGCTTTTGACCGATCTGGAAGAGAGCTTTGACAAGAAGATCGACAAGCTGATCCAGGACGAAAACGCGGATCTGAACATTGAAATTGACGTGTTGCGCGAACGGTTGCAGCGCGAAGGTGTGCGTCTCGATTGAGACGGTCATTACTGAACGGGGGAGCCCATGTCTGAAAAAGTGCGTCAGGAAGCGGAGCAAGCGCTTCAACTGGTTGACGAAGTGAACGCAGTTGTCCTGCCCGACCCGGTCGAGGCCAACGCGGTGGTGCCCTACAAGGAGGCATCCCCTGAGGTGAGCGAAGAAATCCGCACCCGCATGGACGAGATTGACATGGGGGACACGAATTCCATCGTCTCCTTCGGGTCGGCCGCGCAGGCGGAGTTGCAGACCATCAGCCAGGCGATGTTGCAGGACGTCCGCAACAAGGACGTAGGTCCTGCGGGCGACGGCTTGCGCAACATGGTCACCACGATCCGCGGCTTTTCGGTGTCCGAACTGGACGTCCGCCGCGAGCGCAGCTGGTGGGAAAAGCTTCTTGGCCGGGCAGCGCCCTTTGCCAAGTTCACTGCGCGCTTTGAAACCGTGCAGGGGCAGATCGACAAGATCACCGATGACCTGCTGAAGCACGAGCATGTCCTGTTGAAAGACATCAAGTCGCTTGACCTGCTGTATGAAAAGACGCTGCAGTTCTACGACGAACTGGCGCTGTACATCGCCGCCGGTCAGGAAAAGCTCGATGAGCTGGACACCGTGACCATCCCCGCCAAGGAGGCCGAAGTTCAGGCCGCCGATGAGAACGACGCGGTGATGAAGGCTCAGGAACTGCGCGACGTGCGCGCCGCCCGCGACGATCTGGAGCGTCGGGTGCACGACCTGAAACTGACGCGCCAGGTGACGATGCAGTCCCTGCCCTCGATCCGGTTGGTGCAGGAAAACGACAAGTCTCTGGTGACCAAGATCAACTCGACACTGGTCAACACCGTGCCGCTCTGGGAAACCCAGCTGGCGCAGGCCGTCACGATGCAGCGGTCAAAGGCCGCCGCCGCCGCCGTGCGCGACGCCAACGACCTGACCAACGAGTTGCTCACGTCGAACGCCGCGAACCTGCGCGAATCGAATGCCATGATCCGCGAAGAGATGGAGCGCGGCGTCTTCGACATCGAAGCGGTCAAGCAGGCCAACGCCGATCTGATCGGCACCATCGAGGACAGCCTCAGAATCGCCGACGAGGGCAAATCTCGCCGTGCGGCCGCCGAGGATGAGCTCAAGAAGATGGAAAAGGACCTGCGCGACACGCTCGCCGCCGCAAAATCCAGCGGCACGGGCACTGGGGATGTGGCAGCGACGTCGGTCCCTTCCTGAACATGACGACAGGTGCACGGCGGTTTTGCTTTGCCTTGATGGGTCTCGTAGGTCTGACCGCCTGCGAGACCTCCTCTTTGGCACCCGACGATACCGCCGTGACACCCACCGCAAGACCCGCCGCAACGCAGGCCGCCTCGGTTACGACCAGCGCGCCCCGCGTCGCGGAACCCTCCCCCGAAAGCCGCGCGCTTGCGGCCTATTACAGCCGGGTGGAAACCGACCTTTCTGCGCGAGGTCTGCTGCGCACGGATGGGGGCGGGCCGGACACGGCCTTCACCGACACGATGCTGGTGCGGAACTTTGTCTCCATCGCCCTCGAAGAAGAATACGTGCGTGGACAGGGCCTGCGCCCCTCGAATGGCAATGCCTCAAGCGCCATCAAGAAATGGACGCAGCCGGTTCGGGTCACCACGGAATTCGGCCCCGGCGTGCCGCAGGATCAGATTGCGTGGAACCAGCGGGAAGTCACGCAATTCACCGCCCGTTTGTCCCGGATCACCGACCATCCGATGTCGATGGTCGACGACAACGCCAATTTTCACGTCCTGTTCATGAGCGAGGACGACGCCGGCCTGATCGCCCCGCGCATTCGCCAGATCGTCCCGGATGTGAACCCCGCGGCGCTGCGCCTGTTTGACCGGCTGCCGCGCAGCATCCATTGCCTCGTGGTCGCCTTTGCACGGAATGCCGGTGGCTACGATTACGGAACGGCCATCGCCGTGATCCGTTCCGAACATCCCGATCTGATGCGCCGCTCCTGCATCCATGAAGAAATGGCGCAGGGCATGGGGCTGGGCAATGATGACCCTCGCGCGCGGCCTTCGATCTTCAACGATGACGACGAGTTTGCCCTGCTGACGCGCCACGACGAAATGCTGTTGAAGATCCTCTACGACCCACGCCTGCGCCCGGGCATGCGGTCCGAAGCCGCCCTTCCGGTGGCGCGCGAGCGCGCGGCAGAGCTTTTGGGCATTCAAACACCGATCTGACTGTCGGCTTCACAGGGAAACAGACCTGCGGGAAACACCGCAGTTTGCAGATTTGGGAACTGTTTCTTATCCGAATCGCCCCAAGATAAAGGGCGGTAGGGAGAGGGATGTCGACGTGCGTTCCTCCCCTGACCCGGCCAACACCTGCGTCGCGGCCCAGCGACATGTCAACGGGGCGGTTTGCGCTCACTTCCCCTGAAAAGGCGGATGTGCCAAGCTTACATCCAGATCATGAAAGACGGGACCGCTCATCATGCGGGCCCTTGCCGCGCAATAGGAGTGCATATGCCAATCTGGGATTTCATCAAAGGTCAGTTCATCGACGTCATCCATTGGACCGATGATACCCGCGACACCCTCGTCTGGCGCTTTGAGCGTGAAGGCCATGAGATCAAATACGGCGCCAAGCTGACCGTGCGCGAGGGGCAGTCCGCCGTTTTTGTGCATGAGGGGCAGTTGGCGGATGTGTTCACGCCCGGGCTTTACATGCTCGAAACGAACAACATGCCGATCATGACCTCGTTGCAGCATTGGGACCACGGGTTCCAATCGCCCTTCAAGTCAGAGATCTATTTCGTCAATACCAACCGCTTCACCAATCTGAAGTGGGGCACCAAGAACCCGATCATGATCCGCGACCCGGAGTTCGGGCCAACCCGCATCCGGGCCTTTGGCTCTTACACGATCAAGGTCGCGGACCCCGCGAAATTCATGACCGAGATCGTCGGTACGGACGGGGAGTTCACCACCGACGAAGTGAGCTTTCAGATCCGCAACATCATCGTGCAGGAGTTCAGCCAGGCGATTGCCCGTTCGGGCATCCCGGTGCTTGACATGGCGGCCAACACTGGCGACGTGGGCGCCCTGATCGCCAAAGCCATCGAGCCAACGATCCAGCAATACGGGTTGAGCCTGCCAGAGTTGTACATCGAGAACATCTCGCTCCCCCCGGCCGTGGAAAAGGCCTTGGATGCGCGCACGTCGCGTGGCATCGCGGGCAATCTCGACGATCACATGAAATGGAAAGCCGCCGAGGCCATGGGCCAGGGGGGCGCGATGGATGCCTCGATGGGCATGGGAATGGGCGCGGGTCTCGGCATGCAGATGGCCAACCAGATGGGCCAGACGATGCAACCGCAACAGCCCGGACCCTGGGGCGCCGCCCCCGGGCAGGCCGCCGCGGCACCGCCCCCTCCGCCTCCCCCACCGGTCGAGCACGTCTGGCATGTCGCCAAGAGCGGCGCCACCTCTGGTCCCTACTCCAAGGCCGATCTCGGCAAGATGCTTTCTACCGGCGAGTTTGATCGCGAAACGCATGTCTGGACCCAAGGGCAGGACGGCTGGAAAAAGGCCGGCGATGTGACGGAACTGGCGCAGCTGTTCACCGTGATGCCTCCGCCCCCACCGCCGGGCATTTAAGAGCCGCTCGTAAACCGGCCCACGGACCAGGTGGGTCGGTCTTGAGGCAGCGCGCCCAATTGCGGTGCTTCGGACACAGGGACAAGATCGCAGAGCTGGCACCGGGAGGTCAGTATGGCAGAGAAAACGGGGTACTCAGCTCTCCAGATCGGGTTGCACTGGGCATCGGCCTTCCTGATTTTCGGGGCGTTTTTCAGCCACGAAAATATGGGAAAGGCGCTGGATGCCAAGCTGACCGGCACCGGCGTGAGCACGCCCTTGCATGTGTATTTCGGCATCGGCGCGCTGGTCGCCGTTATCCTGCGCCTGATCGTGCGCATGGTTCAGGGTGCGCCCGGTGTGATGCCCGGGACATCCCCCATGATGACATTGGCGGCCGTCTGGGGGCATCGCCTGCTGTACCTGTTGATGTTCATGGCGCCGATTGGCGGGTCACTGGCATGGTTCGGTGGCTTGGCGGATGTGGGCGACGTGCATGAAATCGTCGGCAAGGTGCTGATGCTCACCGCTGTCGGTCACGCCGTAGTGGCGATCCTGCATCAGGCGCTCAAGGGGGACGGTGTTCTTATGCGCATGTTCAAGCCGCAGCCCTGAGCAACCCCCGCAATTCAGCGAGACCGACCAGCAGGTCCTCCCCCGCGGCGACGAACTCTGGCCGGTGAAAGGCCTCATGGGCTGCGTCGGGCCGATCCTCTGCGATAAATCGGGCAATTTGCGCAGCGTCGCGATGCAGAACGATATGGGCCTGTTTCAGGCTTGCCAAACTGATGGAGGTCTGGCTGTCGTGCTGGACATACATCCCTTCCAGCCAGGAACCGAAATCACAGGGCTGGGGACAGGCGATCACCTCTGGTGGCACGTGCAGGTTGCCGGAAAAGATGGCTTGCCGGAGATCCGCGATAAATCTGCGATATGTCTTCAGCGTGTGGTCGATGCGCGCTTGGCTTCCGCATTGGATCATGATGCACTCCGCTCGGATCTGTGGGTGCCCAAGGGTGGACCCAAAACCTTAAATAAGACTTAGAAGGTCTCGCCATGACCACACCTCCTGCCCCGCCAGCCCCACCAGAGACGCCGTCCCAGTCCAAGACGGCCGAGGAACACCGTTTCCCTTGTGATCAGTGTGGCGCCGACTTCCGATTTGATCCGGAGGCCAATCAGCTTGTCTGCGATTTCTGCGGTGCCACTGGAGAGGTGGCCGAAACAAACCCATGGGAAGGCGGGATCAAGGAGCTTGATTTCCGAAAGGCGCTGGCCAACCTGCTGCCGCTTCAGGACATGGAAGAAACGCGGGTCTCATCCTGCCCGAACTGCGCGGCACAGGTCGAGTTCGATCCCGATGTCCATGCCACAGAATGTCCGTTCTGCGCGACGCCAGTGGTGACAGACACGGGCACGCACCGGCACATCAAGCCGCGTGGGCTGCTGCCCTTTGCCCTCGATGAGGAAGCCGCGCGCGACGCAATGACAGGCTGGCTGGGCAAGCTGTGGTTCGCACCCAACGGCCTGCAGGACTATGCGCGCAAGGGCCGCAAGATGACGGGGATCTACGTGCCCTATTGGACCTATGACGCCGACACTGCCTCGCGGTATCGTGGTGAACGCGGCACGGTCTACTACGAGACACGACAGGTCGTCCGAGACGGCAAGACGGAAACAGTGCGCGTGCAGAAAGTCCGCTGGGCCCCGGTGTCGGGTGGGGTGAAGCGGTTCTTTGACGACGTTCTTGTGCTGGCCTCCAAGGCGCTGCCCAAGCGGTTCACCGATGCGCTGGAGCCTTGGGATCTTGCGGCGATGGAACCCTACCGGCCCGAGTTCCTCGCCGGGTTCCGGGCCGAAGGGTACCAGGTGGACCTTGACGCGGGTTTCGAAGAGGCGCGGGCCAAGATGGACCGTCAGATCGAGCGCGACGTGAAGTTCGACATCGGTGGGGACCGCCAACGCATCCACCGCATCGACACGGATGTGCGTGACGTAACGTTCAAGCACGTATTGCTGCCGGTCTGGATGGCGGCCTACAAATATCGCGACAAGACCTACCGGTTTGTCGTGAACGGCCGGACAGGACGGGTGCAGGGCGAACGGCCCTGGTCGGCGTGGAAGATTGCCGTGGCCGTGGTGCTCGGCCTGATCGTTGCAGGTGCGGTTGGCTATGTCATGGCCATGTCGCAGTGAGGCACGCGGGGTAAACCCCGCGCTACATCCTGTCGTGCCAGGCGGCGCAGTCGTTGTCGCCTGCCCTTGGCACGGCGGCCACGCTTTGCGCGCGTCCGGGACCCTGTGGGAAAACCCGGCTTTTCGCCGCGACCAAACCCAGTTACAGCAAGGCAATGTGAGCGCAAACATCCAAGGAGCCCTTCCCTATGATCCTCTGCTGCGGCGAAGCGCTGATCGACATGTTGCCCCGCGAAGCGACACAGGGCGAACCGGCTTTCGCCCCGCTTGCCGGCGGTGCCGTGTTCAACACGGCCATCGCCCTTGGCCGGTTGGGCGCGCCTGCCGGTTACTACGGCGGCCTGTCCACCGACCTCTTTGGCAGCGTTCTGACAGAGGCGCTGACACAGTCGCATGTTGATCATGGGCTCTGCCCGCGCAACGCCCGCCCGACCACGCTGGCCTTTGTCACGCTGGTGGACGGGCAAGCGCGCTATGCCTTCTACGATGAGGCCACCGCCGGACGCATGTTGGAAGAACGTGACCTGCCCGCGCTGGGAGATGAGATCACCGCGCTCTTCTTCGGGGGCATCAGTCTTGTCAGCACCCCGGCCGCAGACAGCTATGCCGCGCTCTGCGCACGCGCTGGCACGCGTCTTGTGATGATCGATCCAAACATCCGCCCGGGGTTCATCACCGACGAAGCGGGCTATCGGAACCGTCTGAACGGCATGCTCGCACGGGCCGACATCGTCAAGATATCCGACGAGGACATGGACTGGATGAACACCACGGCCGAGGCGCTTTTGAAGGGCGGAGCCGCTCTTGTGCTGGTGACGCGCGGGGCCGATGGTGTTGACCTCGTCAGTCGCGAAGGCACGGCGCGCGTTTCAGCTCAGAAGGCCGACGTGGTAGACACCGTCGGCGCGGGCGATACGTTCAACGCGGGCTTTCTTGCCGGGTTGGAGAAGGCCGGTCTCCTGACCCGGGAAAAACTGGCCGCGGCCTGGCTTGAGGACCTGAAACCCGCCGCTGAACTTGGTGCAGCCGCAGCGGCAATCACCGTAAGCCGCGCCGGCGCGAACCCACCCTGGAGTCATGAGTTGTGAGAGCCCTGATCCAACGGGTCACCTCCGCACGCGTGGACGTTGGCGGTGCAACCATCGGTGAAATCGGACCGGGTCTGCTGATCCTTGTCTGCGCCATGCAAGGCGACACAATGGCAGACGCCGAAAAGCTATCCGCGAAAATCAGCAAACTGCGCATCTTTGCCGATGACGCCGGTCGCATGAACCGCTCCGTCCTTGACGCAGGCGGCGCAGCGCTGGTGGTCAGCCAATTCACCCTCGCGGCTGACACATCCCGTGGAAATCGCCCCGGCTTCTCCTCCGCGGCGGCGCCAGACATCGGCGCAGAACTCTACGAGGCCTTCGCAGCCAGGCTGCAGACGCTGGGCCTGCCCGTTGCGACCGGACGGTTCGGAGCGGACATGGCCGTGCATCTGGTCAATGACGGGCCAGTGACGATCTGGATGGACACTGCGGACGACACGCGCAGCGCCTGACACAGCACATTCCCTTGTCGGGGATCACGGACACAACCACCATTTGCCCCGAGCCCACCGCGAATCGCGGTGGGAGAGACATCCAGCGCGCCGCAGGCGCTCATTCTGGTTGCGTCACTTGGGGTGCGTCACTTGGGTTGCGTCACTTGGGTTGCGTCACTTGGGTTGCGTCACTTGGGTTGCACCACTTGGGTTGCGGCACGCGGGTTGCGTCACGGCTCCCGGAAAGCTTCGCGGGATTTGTAGAGCGGCTTGAGCAAATACTGCAGAACCGTCTTCTCGCCGGTATGCAGTTCTGCCTGCGCGAGCATGCCCGGCCGAATATCCATCGCAACCTGCCGGTCGGTCAACTGGCTCATGTCGACGCGCACCGTCACCTTGTAGTGCGGTTCGGTCTCTGCCCGCCGTTCATCCTTGAACGTATCAGCAGAAATCACGTCGACCCGTCCCTTCAACGTGCCATAAATCGTGTAGTCATAAGCCGTCAGCTTGATCGTTGCTTCCTGCCCCGGCCGGATATTCGCGATGTCTTCCGGACGCACCTTGGCCTCGACAAACAATTCTTCATCCACCGGGATGATCTGCATGATCTCTTCGCCCGGTCGCACGACACCGCCGATGGTCGTAACCGACAACTGATTGACCACCCCATGCATCGGAGAGATCAGAACCGTCCGGTTGAGCTGGTCCACGGAGGATTTCAGGTTCTGCTTCAGCGTCGCCAACTCCTTGAGCGTTTCTGAAAACGCTTCTGCCCGGGTCAGTTCCGTCTGCGTGACGATCTCGTCATAGGCCTTCTTGGCATCTGCATGCGCCTTGCGGGCGCGTGTCACTTCGATCAGGGCCACGACCTTCTGGCCCAACAGGTTCTCCATCAGAGACAACTCTTCTGCCGCCTGGTCCAAGACCTTTTGCGCCCCGGCTCTGCGGGAATAGTAATCAGACTGGCGCGCCGCGAGCAGCGCCTGTTCGGAGGAGACAATCTCGGGCGATCGCTGCGACAAAGAGGCGGGCACTTCGACAACCGAGGCCCCCGCCAATTCGGCCTCAAGCCGCAGGCGGCGGATCTCGAGGGCGGTGATCTGATCGCGCAAGTCATCAACAGAGGAGCGGAACTGCGTGCCATGCAACCGTGCCAGCACGTCGCCGCGCAACACTTCGTCGCCTTCCTTCACAAGGAGTTCCGTCAGGATGCCCCCTTCGAGGTTCTGGATGATCTGTGGCCGCGAAGAGGAAATGATCTCGCCGTCGCCGCGCGCAATCTCGTCAAGCCAGGCCTGGCTCGCCCAGATGATGAAGACCCAGACCGCAATGGCACACAGCCAGATGGTCATGGAAGGTCCGCGCATCCGGGCGTTCAACTGCGCGGTCAGATTGGTGGTGCTGGTCGCCATGACGCTCTCCTTTACGCTGCGCCGGCAGAAGCGCCGCGCAGATGCGCCAACACTTCGTCCCGCGGGCCATCGACGACCATGCGCCCATTGGCGAGGATCAGGGTACGGCTGGCAAGCGAGAGGATCGGCACACGGTGCGTGGCAATCACCGCCGTCCGGCCTTCCAGCCAGTTTTCAAGCCGCGAGATCAACGTCTTTTCCAGTGTCTGGTCCAGCGCTGCCGTGGGTTCGTCCAGCAGGCAGATCGCCGGGTCCTGCAACCACAGCCGCGCCCAGCCGATGGACTGGCGCTGTCCGACGGACAGCCCCTCGCCACCGTCGTGAATGTCCAGGTCCAGCCCCTTGGGATGGCTTTTCACGTATTGCCCGAGGCCCGCAAAATCCAATGCAGCATAAAGACGGTGATCGTCGCGCTCCAACAGGCTCAGGTTGAGGTTGTCGCGCAGCGTGCCATGAAACAGCCGGACCTCCTGGCCAAGGTAGCCGATGCTGCGGCGCAGGTCCTTCGGGTCGATCTGGCCGATCTCCGTACCATCGATCAGGATCTTGCCAGTCGCCGGTCCGTAAAGCCCGGTCAGCAATTTGAGGAAGGTTGATTTGCCAGACCCATTGGCGCCCAGCACGGCCATCGTCTGCCCCGCCTGCAATGTCAGTGCCGGAACATCCAGCACGGACGCGCTTTCGGGATCATAGCGAAAGGCCACGCCCTGCAGCTCGAACTTGCCTTCGAAATGCTCACGCCGCAGGTAGGTGCGCGCGCCGGACCGGTCCTGCGGCACTTCGGCGATGGCGTCCAATCCGTCCAGCGCAGCCTTGACGTTGCCCCAGCGCGCAAGGATGCCCGACAATTGCGTCAGCGGGGCCAGCGTCCGCGAGGTCAGGATGCCGACGGCTATGATCGAACCAACGGTGAAATCCCCGGCGAACACGAGGTAGGTGCCGGTGATCACCGCCGCCACATAGGTCGCCTGCTGAATGCCCTGGCTCCAGAAGCTGAGCGTCGCAGCCAGTTTGCGCTGATCCGAAGACTTCAGCGCCTGCACGGCGGTCAATTCGTCCCACATGCGGGTAAAACGGTCTTCGGCGCGCTGCGTCTTGATGGTGTCCAACTCTACCACGGTTTCCTGCAAGAGGCGCGACTGTTTGGCCGAGGCGCCCTGCATCTCCTGGGTGAGGCGGATCATGCGCTTTTGCAGAAAGACACCCGGGATCACCATCAGGAGCCCCCCGGCGATCAGCACCCAGACCACCGATCCGGCAATCGACCAGACCATCAGCAGAAAGACAAAGATGAACGGAATATCCGCCAGAGCCCCCGCCGTGGAGGCGGTAAAGAATTCGCGTACAGAGCCAAACTCGCGCATCGCCGAGAACAGCTGTGAGGGCGAACGTCCCGGCGTATCGGAGCGCATGCCGAGGAGCCGCTTCATCAGCAACTGCTGAACACCCATCTCGATCTGTCGCCCGGCCCCATCCAGAAGCTGCGATCGCGCAACTTTCAGAAATGCCTCCAGCATCAGCGCGAGACCTGCGCCCGCCGCCAGCACCCAAAGCGTCGCCTCGGACTGGTGTGGGATCACGCGGTCATAGACCTGCAATGAAAACAGTGCGACGGCCACGGCCAACAGGTTCGCCACAAAAGAGCCAACCGCCACTTCGCCGAACTGAGGCGCAAAACGCGGAAACTGACCCCAGAACCAATGGCCTTGACGGTCCACATGCGCGTGGCTCTCGACGAGGGTGGCCACCGGTGCTTCGGCGCGGATCAACTGGCCGGAAAAGACGCGCCCAAACTCGGCGATGCCGACCTCTGACTGGCGCGAGGCCGCAGTGTCGTCATAAATGGTCAGCCCGCCCTTGTCCTGACTCAGGACCAGCACCGCCTGACCGTTCTTCATGACCGCAAGCGCGGGCCAGAGACCCGGCACCAGCGTATCCGGCTCATCCTCCAGCGCCAGCAATCCGGCGGCTTCGAGACCAGAGCGCAGGGCAAAGGCATCATAACTGTCATCACAACCAGCGTGTTGCGACAGGGCCACGAGAATGTCGGGCGCCTTGGCCTCGACACCCAGCCGCCCCGCGAGAACGCGGATCAGGTCGGCGCGCGCCATCGCCTTTTCGGAAAATGGCGACTTGCGGGTCGATTTGCGGGTCACCGGCGGCACGGATTTCACCATGGCCTTGCCCGCGCGTCCCCCCATATGCAGGACCTGGCTCAAATCGAGGACCCTTCTGCCAGCCCGCCCCGCAGCCGCGCCAGTTCAAGCTCGGCCCGGGCCGCCTTGTACTTCAGCTCGATCTGGGTTTCGAGCGCGCGCGCAAAGGTTTCATAAGTGCCGACGACATCCATGACCTGCCGCTGCCCCCCCTCGAACTGGCGACGGAACAGATCGAGGTTCTCTTCGGCCTGGTCGGACAGGGTCTGCGCCTCTCCGGCCTGCCGCCGGTAGGCTGCCAGTTTGGACGTCTGGCTCTGGATCCGACGATCTGCAATCTCGCGGGCTTCGATCACGCGGCGGTCGGCGGTTTCCTTGGTGGCTTCGATGGCCTCGAATTCCGCAATGGTGCCAAGTGAAAACAGCGAATCCGTCGTCACTTCCAATCCGCCGGTCAGATTGCCGGAATCCGCAAGGCTGCCGGTGGCGGACAATCCGGGCAAGTGACTGGCTCGGGCAATCCGGGCCTCTGCCATGGACTGCTCACGGGAGGCGCGGGCCTCGAGCACGCCAAGCGCCTCACCGGCGTTGGAATCGCGTATGCCGCCGGTGCCGCGCAGGTCGAACAGCGCGCGGGACGACATCGCGTTCAGTTCTGCAATGGCGGCGGCCGCGGCCTCCTGGGCCTCGCTGGACCGGGCGCGCATGGAGGCAAGTTTCTGGCGCACGACGTTCAGGTCGGACATGTCCGAGACCCCGCCGCGGACGCGCTGGTCCAGCACCCATTCAAAGCGCTCCATATCCGAGACGGCCTTGTCCAGATGGGACGACAAATCGCGGTTTTCCTCCGCAAGGATGTACAGGGAAAGCGCCTCGTAGACGCGGGTGTTGCCGTCATCGACCAGTCGCACGGCGGCTGCCTCGACATTGGCCTTGGCCAGATCCCGCTCTGCCTTCTTGCGCCCGTTGTCAAAGATCACCTGGTTGATGATCAGTTCCGCAACGAAATCGCCCAGCGATGTCAGTGAGATATTGGGCCCGATGCGGGGCATCCAATTCTTCTGCGCGGCTTCAGCGCGCAATTGTGCGACGCGCAACTCTGCCGCGGCCACGCGGGCATCCGAGGCGATAACGGCATCGGCCACACGGGCATAGGGCGTGCCAGAGACGATGACCGAAGGTCGCGTCTGCAGGGCATAGATGATCTGAGAAGCCTCAGAAGGCTTTATTGCTGTCTTTCGCGCACCCTCCCCGGTCGCCGCGGGAACCGTAACCTCGGACCCTGTAAAACGGGAGACGATACCCTCCCCTGATGTACTCATGCAGCCGGACAGAACCACCGCGCAGGTGATCATGCCCAGGCTCTGCCTGCTCATACGCATTTCGTGCCCCCGTTTCGGCGCGATGTTCACTTATCTCGGGATCTGGGGCCCAGTTGATCCAGGCCTCCAGACGGGTCGTGTGAGGCGTCTTTGCGCGCCCCTTTTCGTGTCTCAGACAACAACGTTGGTGATGTCGTCCTGAACCAGCAGAGTGGTGCTGCCCAGGGTAAAGACATTGTACCCGGTGCCATCGCTGCCTGTGGTGGAGCCTTGTGCCTGGGCTCCGGCGATGGTCACGCTGTCGTCCGCACCACCGCGAATGGCCACGGTGTCGGTCGTCGTGGAAAGCGCCTCGATCTGCGCTTCGGTAATGGTCAGGTGGCTGTCCTCGGCAAAGTGCAGATCGATCGTGTCGATGTTGTACTGGGTCAGCACACCGGCGATGTCATCGGACATCTGGACGTCGTTGGTGTTGGGGTCATCCGTCACCAGGTAAGCGCCCGAAGTGTTGCCAGCCGCATCCGTGGCCGCCAGCACAAGGTGCGTGCCATCCGGAACGGAGCCATTGAGATCAATGTAGGACTGGTTGATCGCCGGAATATCCGTGATGTTGTCAATCGCCACATCGGAGATCATCGGCGTTCCGCCCGCGTCATCCAACTGACCAAGGTAGAGCGTGTCTTCCGTCACTTCGGTCCGGATCAGATCCACGCCTGCGCCGTCACGGCCATAGCCGGTCCAGCTGAGTGTTTCGGGTGCCTCCGTGTCGATGCTCAGCGTCTCGGTCACGGCACGGGTGTTGCCCGCGCCATCCGTCGCCTCGATCAGGACCGGCACCTGAAGCGTGCCTTCCGGCAAGCTGCTCGACGGGATGTCGAGGCTCCAGTTGCCAGTGCCGTCGACCGTGGCCGACATGACCAGCCCGCCGATCGTCACGGAAACGGTCGACCCCGGCTCTACATCGCCGGTCAGAGTGATACCGGCCGCCGCTTCGGCTGCGTTGATCACGCCATCGCCCGCCACCGGCGTGTCCATGGACAGGGTGTTCACCAGCGTGTCGATGCCGAAGTTGACGATGGTGGAGGCCGTGTTGCCCGCCGGATCCGCGGTCTGGATTTCGGCCGAGGTCGCGCTTTCGCCAGCGGGGATTTCCGACGCGGCAAAGGTCACTTCCCAATTGCCGGAGCGGTCCACAAAGGCCTCTCGCGCGACACCTTCAAAGATGACACCGACGCGGCCGCCCGGCTCTGTCGTCCCTGTAAGGGTAAAGCCGTCCGATGCCTCGTTGGCATTGATCACGTTGTCCCCTTCGACCGGCGTCGAAGACGGGGCAAAGTTCAGAACTTCGGTGTCGACCTCGACGCTGTCGGTGCGGGTCAGCACGTTGCCTGCGTTGTCGGTGATGGTGGCGGTGATCTGCGCGGTGTAGGTGCCCGGCGTGATCTCGTTGGCGGCATAAGGCGCGACCCAGATGCCGTTGGCATCCGTCAGCACGCTGTGCGTCACCCCTTGCAAGGTCACATCGACCATCTGGCCCGGCGTCGACGTGCCGGTCAGGACAACACCGTCCGAGGCTTCGACCTGATTGATCACATCGTCGGTTTCCACCGGGTCCGGGCTGATCGTCAGGAGGCCCGCATCGGTGTCGATCGTCACCGCCTGCTGGATCGTCTCCGAGTTGCCAGCCAGATCCGTAGAGACCGCAGTCAGCGTCACGGATTGCTCACCCGACGGGATCTGCGCCGCGGTGAAAGTCGCCGTCCAGTTGCCTGTGCCATCCACCGAAGCCACAACCGTCTCGGTGCCAAGTGTCAGTGTCACGGCACCGCCCGGTTCTGTGGTTCCGGTCAGGACAAGGCCCTGCGCCGCCTCGGTTGCATTGATCACGCCATCCGCGCCACCCGGCGTCGAGGTCAGCGCGAAGTTGCGCACAAAGGTGTCCACGTCCAGCGTGCTGGAGACCGTCTCGACGTTGCCCGTCGGATCGGTCGCAACCGCAGTCACGGGAAGCGTGCGCTCTCCGGTCGGGATCTCCGCTGCGGAGAAATCCACGGTCCAGCTGCCGTCTGCGGCCACTGTGGCCGCCTGCGTCACGGCGCCAAGGCTCACCACCACGGAAGCGCCCGGTTCGGTGGTGCCCGTCAGGGTGACGCCATCGCTGTGTTCAGCGTCATTGACGACGCCGTCGGTTTCCACAGTGTCGGTCACCACGGCGACATTCGTCACGGTGTCGATCTGCATCGTTCCGGTCACAGAGGCGGAGTTGCCCGCGCTGTCCGTGGCCGAGACCGAAACGGATTGCACCGTCTCGCCGGTGGCGATCTCGCCGGCCGGGAGCATGACCTCCCAGCTTCCCTGCTGTCCGATCATCGCAGTGACCGTCGCGGGATGGGTATTGCCGTTGACCGTGACCGAAATCGCAGTGCCCGCATCGGCGCCATCGACCGCGCCCGTCAGGAGCACACCATCGGCGCGTTCCACGGCGTTGATCACCCCGTCGCTTTCGACAGCGGCGGTGTTCACGCTGACACCGATCTCCGTGTCGATATCAACAGTGGGAGAGGCGCTGGCCGTGTTGCCCGCGGCGTCTGTTGCCGTGACGGTCGCAGAAAGCGAGGTGGTGCCGTCCGGGATCGCTGTCACCGGCACGTCCACCGACCAATCCCCGTTGCCATCGGCCACTGCGGTGAGCGTTGTGCCGGAAATGGCGATGGAGATCGCTGCGCCTGCTTCGGCAGTGCCAGCCAGAACCACGCCATCGGCGCGCTCGACCATGTTCACGGTGCCGTCACCGTCGACAAAGGCTGCCGTGACAGCGGTCACCGTGTCCACGTCGATGCTGCCGGTGGCGGTCTCGACGTTGCCTGCCGCATCCGTTGCGGTGGCGGTCACGGCTACGGATTGCTCGCCGGTGGGGATCTCACTGGTGGTGAAATCCGCACTCCAGTTGCCGGATCCGTCTGCGGTCACCGTCTCGAGGGCGCCGCCCATGTCGACCACGACCGTGGCGCCGGGCTGGGCCGTGCCGGTCAGGGTCACGCCATCGGCGCGCTCTGATGCGTTGATGGTGCCGTCGCCTTCGACGGTGCCTGTCTCGACGCCGACAGATGTCAGCGTGTCGATGGCGATGGTGCCGCTGCTGGTCGCCGTGTTGCCAGCCGCATCCGTGGCTTCGACCGTCACGTCAAACGTGGTCTCTGCGCCGATCGGCACGACGCTGGCCGGCATGTCGTAAGACCAGTTGCCGGAGGCATCCGCTGTCGCCGTGAATGGCACGCCCGCGCCACCGCCGGCCGGGGTCAACACGCCCTGAATGCTTGCATTGGGTTCGGCCGTGCCGGTCAGGGTAAAGCCATCCTGCGCTTCGACCAGGTTGATGGTGCCGTCGCCCTCGACGTTGGCAGTGTCCACGCTGACCGAGGTTTCGGTATCAACCGGAATATCGAACGAAACGCTGGTGCTGTTGCCTGCCGGATCGGTGGAGGTGATGTCAGCACTCAGGGTGCCAAGCCCGCTGGGAACGTCCGCGGCGGGCACGGTCACGGACCATGCGCCGGTGTCATCTGCCGTGGTCGTCAGGGTCACACCGCCCACCACGACGCTGATCGCTGCGTTTGCTGCGGCGCCGCCGTTGATTTCGACACCATCGGCGCGTTCGGTTGCATTGATGACACCGTCGTCATCCACGACCAACGCAAAGAGTTCGGTGTTTGTGTCGACAGTCACGTCGCCCGACGCGCTCGACGTATTGCCAGCGGCATCCGTGGCCGTGGCGGTCAGGGTGCTGGTGTAGCCCAGTTCCGAATGGCCCGGCCCTCCTTCGAGGTTGGCCGTGCTGAAATCGAGGCTCCATGTGCCATCGTCCGCAACGATGACGGTGCCCAGCGTCGAGAAGCCAGACATCACCGTGATGGTCGAGCCGGCCTCACCAGTGCCCGTCACAGTCAGGATGGTCTGCGCTTCGGCACCGTTGATCACGCCGTCCCCGGCGATAGACGATGTGTCGATGGTTACCGCGCTTTCGGTATCCACATCAAAGCTGTGCGACATCGACGAGATATTGCCCGCCGCATCGGTCGAGGTGATCTCTGCCGTGGCAGTATAGGTGCCCGAGGCGAGGTCAGTGCTGGCGAAGGTCACGCTCCAGCTGCCGTCATCTGCGGCAGTGGCCGTCTGGGTAACGCCTGCAATCACAACAGAAATCACGGATCCGGCCTGGCTGGACCCGGACAGTGTGACGCCCGCCGCATGTTCCGTCGCCGAGATCAGGTTGTCCCCGGTCAGCGGCGCATTGTCGAGCGAGACCATGTTGATCGTGTCGACCTGCACCTGATCGGTGACCGTGGTGACATTGCCCATGGCGTCAACCGCAGTCAGCGTGATGTCGGTCGTGTATTCGCCGGTGCCAAACACCGAGTCGTCGAACTCAAAGGACCAGGTGCCATCGTCGGCAATGGTCGTGACTTGCGCGATGCTTCCAACCTCGATGGTCAGTGTCGCGCCCGCCTCGCCTGTGCCAGAGATTGTCACCCCGTCCGATTGGTCATCCGCGTTCACGATATAGCCGACAGAAACAGTGCCCTCGGTCGCCTCCGCCATTGGAGGCGTGGTGTCGATGTCAAAGCTCGGGCCGGTCAGATCGGTCACCGTGCCGTTCGGGTCGGTTACCTTGACCGGCACGTCGGTGTAAGTGCCGTCATCCGGGAAATCGTCGCCGGTGAAGGTGACGGACCACTTGGAATCGTCACCAGCCACGGCAGTCACCGTGTCATCACCCATCACGATCTCGATCCTGGAGCCGGGAGTCGCTGTGCCCGTGACGGTCAGTTCCGCGGCATCGTTGCCGCTGATGTCGTAGTCCGCTTCTGGGTCATCCACGGTGGGTGGAATCCAGGCAGGTTCTTCGTTGCCGTCATCATCGTTGCCGCCACCGGGGAAGAGCAATGGCAGACCCAGCAGGGCGCCAAGCCCGGCCCCGCCTGCACCGCCCATACCAAGTAGGGCCGCGCCCAGCATGCTGACTTCTTCTTCTTCGCCATAAGCACCTGCGACCTGAGGCAAGACCTCTGGGTCGTCGACAAAGATGAGCTCTTCGGTCGGGCTCCATTTGCCCCAGGTTTCTGTCGGGCCGTATTGCGCAAAGAGCGCGCCGCCGTCGGCCTCGACAAAGCTGACCTGGTTGAGGTTGCCATTGGCGCTGACAAAGAGCCGGCTGTCCGCCAGACCTGCGCCGCCATCTGCAAAGTAATTTTCCAGAACAATGACACGACCGTCGGCCAGCGTGATCAACAGGTCATTGGCTGCACGGTCGTACCCGCGCAAGTCCTGCTGATTGATGTTCAGGGAGATATCCTTGCCGCCGGATGCGTCGAGCAGGAAACCCTGATCTTCGCCACCAACAGATCCACGTTCCACACCGCCCGTACGTGTACGGACCACGAAATCAATCGCGTTCATGATTACACCGCTCTACCTCTGGTCCCGCCTTATTTTTTTGGCAGGCTTTTTGCTCTGATTTTTTGCTTAACTTATTTTATCCACAATCGCTAGAACGAAAATTGTGGATTGAGGCAAACCGGGTGTCTTTCCCCCTCGGGACCCCAATATGGGGGGTAAAATGTGGCATATATGCGGCGATTTCTTTGGTTTTGCGCCGTTTGAGACGCTCAGGCGGACCTTGGGGCAGTCTTGCACACGGTCCCGAGACAGTCCTCAGAGCTGTTTCTTGAGCCCGATTGACGCCCTGCAAGCCCCTGCCAAGGCCTGGCCGAACCCCCCATTGGACACGGGTCAACGGGGCCGTTTGTGTGAATTCCGGGGGCGTCCCGGACCGACAGCACCCAATTCGCCGGGCATTTACCGGGCATCGCCCAAGCCGGCTGCTCATTTTCATGCGCCATCCGCGCGCCATCCTTCCGATGACCGCATGGACATGGCTCTTGGCGCGCACAGCGGTCATCCTAACTGAGGCGTAGCGAACCGCGCAGAAGCCCCTCAGGCGCGCCACGCATGACCAAAATGGATCCGGAGATCAAATGTGACATCGACACCCTTGCCCCAAGCCACTGCCCAAGCCCAAGCCCAAAGGCTGGTCGCAATATGACGCCAGTTTTAGAAAGTTTTGACCCGGACACCGCCGATCCCCGCGCCTTTCGGAACGCCTTGGGGCGCTTTGCGACAGGCATCACGGTGATCACGTGCAACACGCCGACAGGGCCGTTGGGAATGACGGCCAACAGTTTTGCCAGCCTGTCTCTGGACCCACCACTGGTTCTGTGGTCCCCGGCGAAATCCTCCACTCGCTACCCCTTTTTCATCGCGGCACAGCACTACGCAATCCATGTGCTGGCGGAGAGGCAAAAGCCGATCTGCCAAGGGTTTGCCAGTGCGGGGGATGCCTTCGACGGTATCGATTGGCACCCCTGCCCCAAGGGCGTGCCGCTGATCGAAGGATGCTTGTCGCGGTTTGAGTGCGCTCAGGTGGCCGCGCATGACGGGGGTGACCATTCCATCGTGGTGGGTCGGGTCATCCGAGTCACCTCCGGTGAAGGCGCGCCCCTGCTGTTTCACGAGGGTCAATACGCCAGTCTCGTTCACTGAATCATCAGGTTTTTGGCGTCAAACTTGTCAACGTAGAATCGTCGCCCAAGCGACGCTTCCCGAACTCGGAAAGAACTTCCTCAAATTCTCGAGAAATGTGCATGTTCTGTGGATAACTGAGGAAAATTCCGTGACATATCTGACACTTGCTTTGGCGTTACAACCCGATCACATTTCGGTTAATTATCCCTTTCATGTATTGATCACGGGTCTGCCATGCCTCTGAAGACTGCCTTCACAAAGCCGCTCATGCGGTTGTTCTCTGCGGCCTCACTGGCCGTTTTCGCGTTGTCCTCAGGGGCCGAAGCCGAAAGCCTCACGGCTGAGGAATTCGTCGCCTTTGACACCTCGCAAGCGCGCCTCGGCCAGCTTTTGTTTTACGATAAGCTTCTGTCGGGCAACCTGAATATCAGCTGCGCGACATGTCACCACCACGACCTGCACGGGGCCGACGGCCTCAGCCTCGGGATCGGTGAAGGTGGGTTCGGCCTTGGGGCCGAACGCCGTTCCGGCACCATCGGAACAACGAGGATCGGACACCGGATTCCGCGCAATGCGCCGGCGCTCTGGAACGCTGGTTTTGCCGAGATGCAGAACCTGTTCCACGATGGCCGCGTCGCTGTGAACCCGGATCATCCCTCGGGTTTTGACACACCGGCAGGCGATTTGACGCCGGTGGGGCTGAATTCCATCCTTGCGGCGCAAGCCCTGTTCCCGATGAGTTCCGCCGCCGAGATGGCAGGCGGTCCGGAGGATAACGAACTTGGCGCAGCCTTTGCGGACCGCATCGACAAGGGGTGGTCGCTGGTTGCGCAACGCGTGCGTGAAAAGCCTGCCTATGAGACGGCCTTCCTGCTCGCCTTCCCGCATGTCAAGGACGCCGATGACATCACGATCGTGGAGATCGTGAATTCTCTCGCGGCCTTCATCGGCACGGAATGGCAGAGCTTTGACAGTCCATACGACAACTATGTCAACCACGGGACGCCACTCGATCCGCTGGCAGAACGCGGGCGGGAGTTGTTCTTTGGCGACGCGGGATGTGTGTCTTGCCACAACGGGCCGATGTTCTCAGATCAGGACTTTCACGCGGTCGGTCTGCCACAGTTCGGACCCGGGCGGCCCTTTGACGGGGACACGCTCCCGCGCGATCTTGGCCGGATGGAAACGACGCGGGACCCGGCGGATGCATACCGCTTCCGTACGCCGAGCCTTCGAAACGTGGCGCTGACCGGGCCATATGGTCACAACGGTGCCTATACGGACCTGCGCGATATGATCCGCCATATGTGCGACCCGGTGACGATGCGGGCAAACTGGACGCCGGGCATGGCCCGCCTGCCCGATGTGCCTTGGCTCACGGAAGAGGATTTCACCCTGATCCTGCACAGTGAAGAGCAGCATCGGCAGGCGACCACCCTGGACCTGACGCCGGTGGACATGGTCGAAGGAGACATCGACGCGCTCGAAGCGTTCCTGCACTCCCTGACCGGCGAAACCGCGCTGCAGCGTCCGTTGGGACGTCCAGGCTGGGTGCCCAGCGGCCTGCCCGTCGATTGACCATCTTGCGTTGACGCAGTTGCGACTGCGTCGACACCTGAGACTACCCGATGGGTCTCCCAAGACCCCCTCTAGTGGGCCGGACGCTTCAGCGCTTCCGGCCTGCGTCCTTTCTAAGGGTATGAAGGATCTGCGGATCCTGCTGAAGCTTATTCAGCAAGTCGGACAGCTCTGCTTCATCGACGCGGCGCGCAGCGCCACCAAGTGAAAACCACTTGCGTCGCCGCTGATCGCGTTCCTTCCAGTTGCGCAGCAGCTCGCTGACGACCATCGGGTACACTTGCACCACGCAAGGCAAGGCATCGCCATTCGCGAGCATCTTTGCGTAGCAGTACTGACCCAGAACCTTCTTGGAGATGTATCCAGCGGCACCCGCCTCTTCGAGAGCTTCGATCTCGGCAGCAGCCCATGGTTTCTTGCCGTCCATTTCCCAACCCTTGGGCATCACCCACCGACCGGTGTCGCGGGACGTCACCATCAGAACCTTGATCTGACCCTTTGCGGTCCAGCGCAGGGGCAAGGCCGCGATCTGTTGACCGACCTTCGCCATCGTGATCCTTTCCGTGACGCTACCGCCATCCAAGACAATGCCGAAGAGGGCCGGAGGCACCGGTGCACACAAATGGGGCTGGAATTGCGACCTCTACCCGTGCGCAAAACGCTCACTCAGCAAAGGTCAAGCGCATAACTGACGTTGCGGAAAGATTCAATCGCAACATGTCATAAGCCGCAGGACAGGCGTTGCACTGCAAGACGTCGCGAGATCCTTGCGGTGTTTTCGCTGACCTGCGTGCTTTCGTTTCCGAAGGTCCGTGGAGAACTCTGCAACGGCAACATCGCCCACCAAACGCCCCGCGAGTGGGATGATTTTGACCTGCCACGCCGAAGGCGCAGGTCCCGCGCAAACCCCGTCTTCGCCCGCCAAACCTCATCGACGGCCGAGGTGTATCCGCTCAATCAAGCGGGCCAAGCCATTTGACACCCTCCACATCGACACCCTGTGATGGAACGACGGCTCCAGAAACCAAGAGCCGGTTTTGATCATCGCAGCGTCAAATCGCGATTGACGAGGGCGTGGCACGTCCGCACAACCAGCGACTTGGCCGGTTGTGACCTGTCCCAGGATCCTGGCTTGCCCCACCAGAGTTTGCGGTCTGGTTCTTCCCCGCCTCGGGTTACGGAGCGGACCGCGGCGCAGTGCCTACGAAATGCTCAAACGCTCGTCAATCGAGGCAACTGGCCCGCCGCCATCTCAACATCGCAATGCCTCCGCCGGGATTGCTGCCACAGCAGTTCAGCCCTGCTGGTCTTTAAGACTTTGAGGAAGATCAGAAAACACTGTGGGGCACTGTTCGCCCGACGCTAGACAGCCACGGTGTCGCAGCAGTTCCCGGTTCCGATCATGGACGCCCGGAGTCCATGCTGGCGCAGGATCTTCTGGTCGTCATGAGAGCAGTATTTGCTGCCGCGGTCGGAATGGTGACTGCAGCCCTTGGGTGGCCTGCACAAAGCAATGGCCATTTCCAACGCCCCGCTTTGAATGCACACCGAGGACAACAGCCAGCCCTCCTGCGTCCGGGCATCGCTGATGTCAGCGGCCCAATTCTGGTTCGGTCGGTTTGCGTTGAAGTCCCGTTCCAGATCGGATTGGACGGTTGGCTTTTCAGGTTTACGCCGATCCTGCTGGATCCAGCGGCTCAGCGTCGAGGAGCCAAGCCCAAAATCTGCGGCCCCTTGTTAGCGCGGCAGCCCGCTCGTGAAGGCGACGCGCACGGCTCAGGCGCGGAATCAGGGGGTGGTTTCGGTGCCATGTCGTCTCTCATTTGTGGCAAACTGCAAAGTCAAAGGAGCGGAACACTTCCGCGACAGGTCCATTCCCCGGATGAGCCATGTACGGGCCGTCTGGACCAGCGTTCTGAATACTTTGTACGCGTAGCTACGGATATGCGGAGAAGCGGCATCGCGCCAAGACGCTTCGATTGGCCAATAGCGCTTTTGATCGACGCAAAACGATCAGAATACCTGCATATGCAATTGCTCGCCAAAGCGAACAAAAAAACCAAGTGAATAAAACAGCAGATCTCTGCCATTCTGTCGATTTAACTTGGAGACAACGCCCTACCCTGAGGTAGTGGCGGACCGAGGAGGATTCGAACCCCCGACCCCTTGATTCGTAGTCAAGTA
>JBELMB010000256.1:0-6751 GCA_042088665.1 Sagittula sp. | reverse complement strand
GAGCGAACGACTCATAATCGTTAGGTCGGGGGTTCGAGTCCCCCCCACGCCACCATTTTTCCGAATTGATCCGTGTGCCTGCGGGTTGAGATATGCAGTGCCTTGCGGCGCATGGTTTTGCGAACATACCGTTTGGCAGGTGGCATGCAGTGTGGCGATGCGTTGGATTTCACGCGCGCCTTGGCACCGTCAAACGGCTGACGCGCGGGATCGCCTGACCCGTTGTGGATGCGGTGCAATTTGCCGCCCGAAGCGTTGTTTCATTTATTGGATTGCGGATTGGGTCATTGGCTCGACAAGAGCTGCCCTTGGGACATTGGACGATGCGAACCGCGACGCGCCGTCAGCTTTGATCCTCAAGGGCACGGTCTCGATGGGGAAGCTGCGCGTTTTGTACTTGGCCGCGTGACAGGTGCCTTTGCTCCTATACGCGGCCGTTATTCAACAAACGGTCAGCCCTGCAGGCAGGGCTGACCATCCGGTGTTGTTCGTGTCAGTTGGGCAGGATCACCGCGGCGCCTTGGGGCAGGGACTTGCCCTTGTAGCGCAGGGTTACCGTGGCGGCGCCCAGATCCGCCACATCGGCAAAGCTGACAGCCCAGTAACCGGTGCGCAGATGCGGCGGGACGTGGGACTTGCGGCTCAGTTTCACGGTTTTCTTCTTGCCGGTCTCGAAGTGCACTTCGAGGTTCATGCGGTCGAGGCCTGCCTCGGGCACATGCACGAGCAGCGTGTCGGGCAGGCCCTTCGGGAGATCCAGCGCTGTCTCGCCACTGCTGCTGAGATCGATGCGCGTGCCGTCGACCTCGGCGATGTCGGCGCGCAGGGCCCCAAGCAATTGCCGCAGCATGCTGGTCGAATTCAGGGATTGCGTGTAGGGCAATTCCCAGATCAACAGGTCGACCGGGGCGCCCTTGTCCAGTGCGCCGGAGAGGATCACACCTTCGAGGCTGCCAATGGCGCCGCCGCCGGAGACGGAGTGGTTTTCCACGTCTGCCTCAAGCGTTGCGGCCAATGCATCGCCGACGCGGTAGGCGTCGCTCTTGTAGCGATTGCTGAAGCTGGATCCAGCGAGAACCACGCGTGCGCGGGCCGTGTCATCGAGCAGGAGGCCAAGCCCTCCGGTCTCGAAGGCGGGGATCGGGTGGACTTCTGGGGCGACGATGACGTCGCACGTGGCTTTGACAACCTTGGCCAGAGAGCCTTTTTCAGAGAAGGTTTCCGATGTGTCCGACACCTCGGGGGCGCGCAGGGCGAGGGTCTGGAAACCGTCAATGTCGGAGGCTGCGACCTCGCTGGCGAGGGCGAGGGCGCTGTGCGCTGCGCCGATGGGCGTCCAGTGCGTGTCATGGCGGTAATAGTAGGTGTCGCGCATCTCCGCGGAGGCGGTCGCAAGGGTCTGGAGGTCCGGCACGATGGCACCCGTCTCGCGCAGGGTGTCCAGCATCTGTGCAAAGCTCGCGCTGGCCGCGGCCACGTCAAAGTCCGAGGTGCCAGCCGAAAGGCGGTTCACTTCGTCCTGCCCCGCGACGATGGGGCGCGGCGGGGCGATCATGATCGCCAGCTTGATCCCGCGTGCGTCGAAGGAGCGAACGATTTCGCCGAAGAGGTGGCGTGCCTCGTTGTCGAGGGCGTAGTCCTGGCGGAACTGGTCGTTCGGCAGGATCCAGTCGGTCGAGGTGCCCGAGACGACCGGCGCGAGGCGCTGGTACTTCTTTGGCATGGTTTCTGGCGCGGCGAACTCTGCGCAAAGCGGAGATTGTGCCGCGACGGTGGTGCCGAGGGCGGTCAGCAGGCAGGCGGTCAGTGTAGCGGGGAGGGTCAGGCGTTTCATTGGGTCAGGCTCCAGGAGGTGATGTAGCGTTCGGGGATTTCCCACAGGACGAGACGGGGTTGGCTTTCTTCGAGCGCAGGCCCCGCAAGGAATTCAGTCATCGGGACAAAGGGTCCCTTGCCTTCGCGCGCGAGGGTGAGCACGTCGGCCTGGAAGTGGGTTTTCAGAAACCCGTCAAAGTGAAAGGCGCTTCGGGCCGAGTAGCTGGTGCCCACGAGCGTCACTGGGATGGTCGGCGCATCAAAGAGCGACAGGCCCAAGGATTGGTCCGAGGATTGGCCCAACAAGTCAGTTTCGTCGGTAGCAAGGGTTTCGAAGGTGGCGATGGTTTCGCGGCGTGGGCCAGCGATGTCGCGCCATGAACCGGTATCGGCAAAGGCCAGCAGGTCGCCGTCAAAGGCGCGCTCGCCCGTTCGGGTCGTCTCGAAAGCCGTTGCTTCGAGGGCAATGTCCGCAAGGCGATCGGCCAATGTGCGGGCCACGCGATCGGCGCCTTCGGGGCTCCAATGTGTGTCGGTGACCAAGAAGCTGTCCATGGGGGCCAGCGCGGGCCGGAGATCGATGGCGCGATAACCCGCGGCAGAAAGACCGTCCAGCAACGTATCATAGCGCGTCTCGAAATGCGCGGAGCGGTCGCGGGGCAGGGCGTCGGCGCGCATCCGGGCCTTGTCGGGAACGATCACCGGAACCAGTTCGGCCCCGGCAGCTTCGATCCTTTGCCGCGCGGTGTGCAGCGCCGCAAAGAGATCCTGCGCATCTTTGGGCGCAGTGAACTCTTCGGCGGTGAAAAGTACGCCGTCACGGCCAAGCACGGCACCTTCCGCAGGTTCGCCGAAGACGCCGAGGCGCAGGGCGGCCCATGTGGTTGCCAGGGTCTGCGTGAGCGGGAAGGTATCTTCGAAGCGGTCCTGATAGAGGCGCTGGGTCATGCCGTCGCCAAAGTTGAAGCCAAGGCCGTTCATCGGTGTCTGGCTGAGCGTCCAGCTGCCGGGCACCGCGGTCAATCCGGCCAGGATGACCGCGCAGGCGAGCGTCTTGGGAGAGGGGATCTGTGTCATCGGAGGGCTCACTTAGAACTGGAAGTACAGGAAGGGCGAGTCGCTGCGGGCCTGCATCAGCGCGGCGCAGAGGCAAAACAGTGCCACGGTGCGCGGTCCGGCAAAGGCAGGGGCGGCGGCCTGACGGGACAGCTGCGGCCAGCGCTTTTGCAGGGCAGGATAGAGCGAGATCAGGGCACCGATGGCGAGGCAAAGGAGCTCTGTCGGACGCATGAGGAAGAGCGTCTCGGGGCTGAGGGACAGGCCGTTCCAGCCCGCCATGCCGATATACATCGTGAGAGCTTGCCCCACCGTTTCGGCGCGGAACACCACCCAGCCGATCAGGACGGCGGTCATGGTCAGCGGCCAGGCGATGGCGCGGGGCCAGACGGTGTCGCGGGACTTGGCACCAAGGGCGCGTTCTATCGCCATGAAGCCACCATGCCAGAGCCCCCACAAGACAAAGGTCCAGTTGGCACCGTGCCAGAGGCCGCCCAGCACCATGGTCAGGACGAGGTTGCGATATGTGCGCAGCGTCCCTTGACGGTTCCCGCCCAGCGGCACGTAGAGGTAGTCGCGCAGCCAGTTCGACAGGCTGATGTGCCAGCGGCGCCAGAACTCGGTCACCGACAGGCTGGTGTAGGGGGCATTGAAGTTCTCCGGGAAGCGAAAACCCAGCATCAGGCCCAGACCGATGGCCATGGCAGAGTACCCAGCGAAGTCAAAGAGCAGCTGGATTGCATAGGCCACAGCACCCAGCCATGCTTCGGCCATCGTAGGTTGCGCCAGCGCAAACATGCGATCCGCAAGGGGGGCGACACTGTCGGCGATGAGCAGCTTCATGGCCAGCCCGACGACAAAGCGCTGAGCGCCTTGCAGCACGAGCGCAAGGCTGTGTGTGCGCGTCTCGAATTGGTGGGCGAGATCCTTGTAGCGCAGGATCGGGCCAGCGATCAGTTGCGGGAACAGTGCAGAGAAGGCCAGAAAATCGGTCAGGCGGCGCGCCGGAGGGGCATCACCCCGGGACACGTCGAGGATGTAGCTGATCGACTGGAAGACAAGGAACGACAGGCCGATGGGCAGGATGATCTCTGGCAGGGAGAGACCGGCGCCCGCGGAGGCCCCCAGCTTCAGCAGGGCGGAGTCAAAGCTGCCGGCGACGAAATAGGCGTATTTGAACCACCCCAGCAGGACCAGGTTGGCCACGACGCCGAGCCGTACGGCCCAGAGACGCAGCGTGGCGCTGCGTCCTTGGGTGGCCACGGCCCCGGCGACAAAGCTGAGGCCTGCGATGGCGAGGACCAGAAGCAGGTAGTTCACTTGCCACCAGCCGTAGAACAGGCAGCTGCCGAGCAGGAGCACGCGCGTGCGATGCCGCGCGGGGCTCAGGTAGTAGACCGTCAGGAAGGTCGGGAGGAAGGCAAACAGGAAGATCGGGGTCGAGAACACCATGGGGGCACCTGTCGATCAGAAGCGCAGGACCGGGCCGAAACTGTCGTTCAGCACGTCTGCGGACTGGGGTTTTGCAACGAAGGTGATGTCTTGTCCGCGGCTCAGGCGCAGGTCAAAGGACCCGAGAACGGTCGCATCCGTGGCGTTTTGTACTTCGAGCGTGGCGGTGACCGGGTTGACGGCGCGCATGCCTGCTTCGCCGGGGGCGACCGGGGCGATGACCTCGATCCCCGGGCCGGAAACGACGAGCCGGACCGGTGTGTCGGACGTGTTGACCAGCACCAGATGCGTCTTGGAGACGGCGTGGCGGGCGGGCTCTGCGATCACGGTAGCGGAGCCATCGGCGTTCGGCACGAGGCTGTAGTAGCTGCCCGGCGCCACGCCGTTGAGTGCGGTGGCGCTGATGGCGCGAAAGGCTGTGTCAGCGCTGTCTTCGACGGTGATGGTCTGCCCGGCAAAGCTGGCGGTCTGCGCGGGGGTCGCGGTTTCCTGCAACATGCGGACAAAGACCGCGTCGGCGGGGGGGGCTTCGGCGTAGAGCGAGTCGCTGTCGGCCTGGCTGGACTGAGCGGTGAGCGCGAGGGCGAAGAGGGGACCAAAGACGGTCATGGAGATAAGTCGGGACATTTGGCGATTTCCTTTTTTGATTGCCCAATCCCTACCCAAAGGCGCGCAAGGAACGTGCGCGCTTCGGTTCATTCGAAATATCATTTGGTATAGTGCGCTCTCTTTGGGGCGCGGGGTTCGACACCTTGGGAGATGGTGTTGCGGTGGTTATGCTCATGTTTTCAGGAGCGCTGGTGATTTCTTCGGGACCGGGCACAGAAGTTTTCGTCGCTTGTCGCGCAGGCAGGGTGGGCCTGGTTCTGGTGATTGGCGAATGCGAAAAAGACCGCCCGGGCCAATGCCCGTGCGGTCAGGTGTTTGGACCTACCCCGGTGCAGGCCGGGGCTGTTGTTTTTGTCCAGGTTTGCCTTCCCGTCTTGGTCGGGGCATTCGGAAAAACTGTTCCGGGTGAGATTTGCGGATCGGATGGGTGGTTCAGATTTCCTTGCGGGCCCCGGCGAGTTCGCGCGACACGACCTTGATCACGGTGGATTTCAGCGGACCAAAGCGACACTCAGGCGCGATGTCCGTATCGCGACAGAACTGGTTCACAGATCGGATGGTCGGTCGTGTGAGATAGCCGGAGGCGCGACCGGTGCGGTATCCTAGCCCGGTCAGTTCCTTTTGCAGGATGCGCACGTAGGCGTTCTTGTCGAGCTTGGCCGTCACAACCAATGCCCGCGCAAACACGTCGTTGGGCGCGCTGCGCACGATGGTCTCTGCTTCGGTCCAGAAATGTCGAGGACGCAGCAGGAGAGCGATGTAGAGACCTTCTTCGACCTTGATTTTGTCCCGGATGCCGGGGGTGGTCAGCAGCGCCTCTCTGACGGCGACGGTCCCGCGGGAATGGCCGCGAATGCGGTAGAATCGCAGCAGTGTTTCTGCGGATTTGGCGTCCCCTTCGGCCACGCGGTCATGCAACTGTTGCAGAACCTGATCGACTTTGGCCTTGCGCCGCGGCTCCTTGGTCAATGCGGCGAGAAAAGACAGTTCGGCAGTTCGATCACCTGCCTCGGCGAGGTGTGCGAGGTCTTGCCAGCCTTGTTCCGGATCTGAGGCTGCGCCAAGGCGTTTTGTGGCATGCGCCCAGGCATGGACAGCGGGTGCGTTGCGGACGCCTTCGTCGAGGGCAAGGTCGAGCAGGACCCGTGCCGTTTCTGGTGCGCCGCGGCGCATGTGGAGTTTGCTCAGAGTGACGAGCGCGTTGGTCTGCCCTTGTTCGACGGCCTGTGAATAGAGCGCCAGTGCCGCGTCTGGATCCTCGTCCAGGCCGATTCCATTGAGTTGGAAGTAGGCGAGCCGCCCGGTCGCGCGTCCGCAGCCCTCGCCTGACAGGGCCCTGAGAGCCTGTGCGGCCTGCGAGGGGGCGTCTTCCTTGAGGGCCATGGCGGCCTCGTAGCCTGTTTGGCAGGGCGAGGATGTCTTGGCACTGCCGCTGGTCGCGACGGTGACCAGCAGGGCGGCGAGCAAGGCTTTCGATGTGAGGCGCATGACGGGTCTCCCGGTTTTTGGCAGGCCTACCTTAGGCGGGGCCGGTTTGGTCGAGGCGGCACGAAGGTATAGCCGGGGCCTTCTTTGGTCTGTTGGCCTATGCAATCCGGTGGACGCGTCCGTGGTGCAACGGCTTTGGCGCGCGGAGATCGCTTGGCTTGACAGGCAGGCGGTCGCACCGGCTTATGGAGAAAAAACAGTGAGGCCTGTATGAGCACCCCCGTTTTCCAAGAGTTGACGTTCGCCTATTCAATCGCGGTCAACGAGTATGGTTTCGACTGCGTGCCCGATGAGTATCGTGCCCGGGAGGTGCCAAAGCTATTGGCGCTGG
>JBELMB010000255.1:0-6781 GCA_042088665.1 Sagittula sp. | reverse complement strand
GGAAAAGGCCGCCGACGGCCTCGAACTCCTGCGCAGCCGGAAATCCACCGGAAAGGTGGTGATCACGGTCCAGGACCTGTAGCCTCAACGCGGCGTGGCTGGCGGGCGGGCCGCTGCTCGGCGTCAGCCGCGCAGTCGGGGCGACGGACAGCCCGCCGCCTGGCATTGCCCTCGAACCGAAGTCACGGCAGGACGGGCAAGGCCCTCAGACACCCTCTCGCGCCCAGATCATATCGATCATTTCCTGCGTGCCGCGGGAAAACGTCAGCGGACAGGGATAAGCCACCCCATCAAGAACGCTCGCATTGAACGCCTCGACCTGATGCACGTAGTGGTTGTCCGCCGGGAACCGCCAGCTGGTCACGTCCAAGGCGCTGTTTTGCACCTCAATCCGCGCCTCGCCATAGACGGCCGCATTGAACGGTGCGCTCATGCGCATCACCCCGGTCTCACCGTGAAAGACCATCTCTTGCCAGGGTGCCATCCGCATGGAGACCACGCCGGTGTAGTGAAACGATGGGAATCGCGCGGTGATGTGGCTCCAGACATCCACACCATTCTCGCGTTCGATCTGAACCGAGAGGATCTCCTCCGGCTCTTCGCCCGTCACGAATCGCGTCGTGCCATAGATGTAGACACCGATGTCCGGGATTGCCCCGCCGCCAGTCTCTGACCGATTGCGGATATTGCCCTGATCCTCGCGGTTGTCATAGGAGAACGCCACGCTGACACGCACCAGCTTGCCGATTGCACCGGCCTCGTACAGCGCCTTCGCCTTTTGCCATTGCGGGTGATGCACAACCATATAAGCCTCCGCCGCCAGACAGCCGGAGGCCTCCTGCGCAGCCATCACAAGGTCGAAATCCGCGACTGACATCGCCAGCGGCTTCTCCACAAGGACGTGCTTTCCCGCCTCCAGCGCCTTCACCGCCCATTCCACATGAAGATGGTTCGGCAGGGGCACATAGACCGCATCCACCTCCGGATCCGCCAACATGGCCTCGTACCCGTCATGCACTTTCAGCCCCGGAGCAAGCGCTGCAAAGGGTTCGGCCTTCTCCGGGCTTGACGTCGCAAGCGCGGCCAAACGCCCCCGCCGTGCCCCATGGATTGCGGGTGCCATATGCTCACGGGCAAATTTCGCTGCCCCCAAAACGCCCCAGCGCAGGTGATCGGTCATGTCGTCCTCCCTTTTGACGCAGTCTAGGGCCCACCCAGGCGGATTTCACCCCCCCTTCCGAGAGTGACGTTCCCTGACCGGCACTTTGGGCCCGCTCGAACTCAACGGGGTCCGCCGGCATGTCTGCCCGCCAACCCCGCCTGCCCGCCGAGGCCAGACCCAAATCAGCGAGGCAAACGCCCCAACGCTCCAACGGCGACGTCATCAGCCGACAGGGTCCTCCCCCTCCAACAGCGGCCAGGGGCTGCGCGTCTTGGTCCGCCGCAGCACGAAATGGGTCTGGCTGGCGCGCACGAGACCAGACGCCAGAATGCCACGCATCAAGAACCGCTCGAGATCTTCGGGATCTCGCGCCGCCACTTTCAGAATGTAATCACTGCCGCCGGTGACAGAGGCGCATTCCACGATCCGATCCTCTCGCGAAACGAGTTGGTCGAACCCCGCGATGGTCTCCTCTGCGTGGTCGACCAGCGTGACAAATACATAAGACAAGGCGTCGAGACCAAGCTTTCGTGGATCCAGCCGCGCCACGTAGCCATGGATCACACCGGTCTCTTCCAGACGCTTGATCCGCCGCCAGCAAGGCGAGGTACTCAGCCCCGCGGCCTCGGCAAGGCTCTGGACAGAGGCCTTTCCGTCACGCTGCAACTGCGCCAGTATCTTGCGGTCAAATGCATCCAGCAGCACAGGCATGGCTTTCCCCAATCCCGTCTCATTCCGAAAAGACTTACCCAAATCACCCCGAAACCCTGACAAGTGAGACAAGTCTTTCCTGAATTTCCCCGGCATCTTTCCCAAAGTCCAGCCGAAAGGGAACCGCCATGCCGAAATCAACCGCCTATACCGCCAAGACCCCGGATGCCTCTGGCCACATCCCCTACACCCCCGAGGAAGACGCGGTCTGGGCTGATCTCCATGCCCGCCAGTTGCCAAACGTGACGCGCCACTGTGCGCGCCCCTACCTCGACGGCCTCGCCCGTCTCGACCTGCCCCGGGACCGCGTGCCGCAATGCCGAGAGGTGTCGGACCACCTGCGCGAGACCACCGGCTGGGAAGTGGCGCCGGTCCCTGCCCTGATCCCCTTTGCCACCTTTTTCGGGATGCTCGCGGACCGGACCTTCCCTGCAGCCTCCTTCATCCGCAGCCGCGAGGATTTCGACTACATCGAAGAGCCGGACATCTTTCACGAACTCTTTGGCCACACGCCGCTGCTGACCGACCCGCGCTTTGCCCGCTTCTCCGAGGCCATCGGACACGCCGGTCGAAAGGCGGCCCCAAAGGATCACCCATGGTTGATCCGCCTCTACTGGTTCACCATCGAGTTCGGCCTCCTGCGCGAGGCATCCGAGGTCAAGGCGCTTGGCTCCGGCCTCGCCTCTTCACCCGAAGAACTGCGCTGGTGCACCTCCGCGCAGCCAGAAATCCGCCCCTTCGACGTCATCGACATCCTGCGCACGCCTTACCGGATCGACATCCCGCAGCCGGTCTATTTTCTGCTCGACGATGCGGACAGCCTGTTTGCAGCCGCGCAGCGCGACTTGCTCGGCGATGTGGCGCAAGCCCGCGCGCTTGGCCTGCATGCCCCGAAATATCCGCCAAAGGCCGCATGACACCACGCAAGTTTCAGGCCAGACCGCAGGTGTGATCGTGCGGCGCTCAGGCGCGCCTCCTTCACACCGGCCCCAAACACCGCGGGTCAGCGACGGTCCTGCCCGGCCCACACGCGACCGGCCCCGTAGCGCGGGGTTGACCCCGCGCTGGTCCTGACCAAATGCCCCCTTGGCAGCATCGGATAGCTCCACCCACAAAGGAAAACCCCCTCTCCGTTTCCGGAAAGGGGGTCCCAGGCCTTTGAAGCGATGAGGGAAGTCTCAGGCACTGGTCATGCGCGGGGACAATTGCTGCCTTGGGTCCCGGCGCAGGATCTGGTCTTCGTCAAGCACCCGCCATCATGCCCTGCTCCCTGGCAAGGTCGCGCATGCGCTTTTGCAGTTTCTCGAACGCCCGCACTTCGATCTGGCGGATCCGCTCGCGGCTGACGCCGTATTGCTCGGACAGATCCTCCAGCGTCACGGTCGCTTCGGCCAGCCGCCGCTGGGTCAGGATGTCCTTTTCCCGGTCGTTCAAAACCTCCATGGCCTCCGCCAACATGGCCCTGCGCGCCAGCAATTCGTCGCGTTCTGCATAGTCGCCGGCCTGGTCGGCGCCCTCGTCCTCCAGCCAGTCCTGCCATTGCATCGCGCCCTCGCCATCGCTGCCGACGGTTGCGTTCAACGAGGCATCCCCCCCCGACAGACGCCGGTTCATGGAGATCACTTCGGCCTCGGTCACGCCCAGATCGGTTGCGATCCGTTGCACATTCTCGGGCCGCAGATCGCCTTCTTCCAGCGCACCAATGCGGTTCTTTGCCTTGCGCAGGTTGAAGAACAGCTTCTTTTGCGCAGAGGTCGTGCCCAGTTTGACCAGCGACCAAGACCGCAGGATGTATTCCTGGATCGAGGCACGGATCCACCACATGGCATATGTCGCCAGGCGAAATCCCTTGTCCGGGTCAAACCGCTTCACCGCTTGCATCAGGCCGACGTTGGCTTCGGAAATCACTTCGGCCTGCGGCAGGCCGTAGCCGCGATACCCCATGGCGATCTTCGCCGCGAGGCGCAGGTGCGATGTCACGAGGCGGTGCGCCGATGCGCTGTCCTCATCCTCGACCCAGCGTTTGGCCAGCATGAACTCCTCTTCCGGCTCAAGCAGCGGAAACTTGCGGATTTCCTGAAGATAACGGCTCAGGCCAGCTTCTGGCGACGGGGCCGGGAGATTTGCGTAATTGGTCATGTCAGTTCCCTCTCAACGTCCACGAACGGTTATGTAACAAGGCTTAACATCTAGATGGGCTGTCTGATCCGGTTTTTCAAGATGTCTACCACTCAAGCGTTGACCAAGAGTTAACACTTCCTGCCGAGAGATTAAGATATGTGACGGCGCGCTCACACACAGGTGTTCTGCATTTCAGCAAGTTATGTGCGCAAGACCGCGATCAGATCGGCCATATCTGCGGGCAAAGGCGCGTCAAAGCCCAGCGCCTCGCCGCTGACCGGGTGATCGAACCCAAGCGTCCTTGCGTGCAGCGCCTGACGTGGAAAGGCCTGAACCGCCGCAACAGCCGCCTCGGACAGCGCCGCGGCCTTGACCTTGCGCCGCCCGCCGTACACCGGATCGCCCACCAGCGCGTGACCGGCGTGCAGCATGTGCACGCGGATCTGATGGGTGCGCCCGGTTTCAAGCCGACAGGCCACCAACGAGACAGCAGGCGGCGTGCCAAAGCGCGCCTCGACCCGGGCATGGGTGATGGCGTGCCGGCCTTGGCCCCCAAAGAACACCGCCTGACGTTGCCGGTCCGTCTTGTGCCGCGCGAGACCGCTGGTGATCGTGATCTCGCCGCCGCTCCCGGCAGAAATGCCGCGGCTGCCCATCAGACGCGGATCGCCGGGATCGGGCACACCGTAGACAACCGCCTGGTACAGACGCTGGGCGCTGTGGCGTTCGAATTGCTTGGCCAGCCCGTGATGTGCCCGGTCGGATTTCGCCACGACCAGCAGGCCGGATGTGTCCTTGTCGATCCGGTGCACGATGCCGGGGCGCTTTTCGCCACCCACACCGGAGAGGTCACCGCCAAAGTGGTGCAGCAGCGCATTGACCAGCGTGCCATCCGGCGTGCCCGGTGCCGGGTGCACGACCATGCCCGCGGGTTTGTTGATCACCACGAGGTCAGCGTCCTCCCAGACGATCTCCAGCGGGATATCCTGTGCGACGACATCGTAGTCGGTTGCCTGCGGCACGGTGATCTCGATCACGTCGCCTTCTGCCACGCGGGTCTTGGCGTCGGTCAGCACCTCGGTGCCCCTGCGCACTGCGCCATCGGCGATCAGCCGCCCGAGACGCGTGCGTGACAGCGCAGCGGCCTCTGGCACATCCCGGGCCAAAGCCTTATCCAGACGCGGCGGCGGATCGGCCGCGATGATCACACGCAGAGGGTCCATGAGCGCTCCCCAACAGCTTGAGCCAGACAATTTTGAGCCAGACAATCAGGTGCCAGAGAAACCCGAACCGGACAATCAGGCACCGGACAGTCAAGGCGCCTCCCCTGACAATCTGCCGCCGCAGCCAGCGGGCCTGCGGCTCTTGCAGGGGCTGGTCACGGTGCTGATGCTGGTGATGATCTTCGGGATCATCGGCATCCTTGGCCTTATCTGGCACCGCTATAACAACGCGCGCGCACCGCTGCCAGAGGTGATCACCCTGCCAGACGGCGCGACCGCGACTGCCTATACCCAGGGGGACGATTGGTACGCTGTTGTGACGGGCGACAACCGCATCCTGATCTTTGACCGCGGCACGGGCAAGTTACGGCAAGAGATGACGATCGCTCCGGCGGCGGAGTGATCCGACCTGCGTGCACGAAAACGGGCGTTTCGGGCATGTTATGCGGGTATGGCTGCGCGCCCGCATTGAGAAGCGCGCAATCCTCCACAGACGGATCAGCTTGCCCGGATCGTGGTTCGGATCAGGCGAAACTGACCTCAACATGCCCGAAAGGCCCGAAATCGGCCTCAATGTGACTGCCCGGCGGGCATTCGATGGGCCGCACAAACGACCCCGACAGGATCACCTGCCCCGCCTTGATCGCTTGGCCGTAGTGGCCCATGCGCTCCGCCAGCCAGACGATGCCCATCACCGGATCGTTCAGCACACCGGCGCCAAGGCCCGTCTCTTCGACCTCGCCGTCGCGCAACACGATGGCGCCCGCCCAGCGCAGATCGACCAGCCTTGGGTCATGCCGCGCCGCGCCCAGCACCACCCCCGCATTGGCGGCATTGTCGGACACAGTGTCGACGATGCTGCGCGCCTGACCCGTGGCAGGATCGCGGCGCAGGATCCGCGTGTCGAGGATCTCAAGCGAGGGGCAGACATGGTCTGTCGCGGCGATCACCTCTTCGCGCGTCACCTGGCCCTCCAGCGGGGCTTTCATGACAAATGCGATCTCTGCCTCCACCCTAGGCTGGATGAACCGCCCCTGCGGCACCACCCCGCCGGTCTCGAACCCCATGTCATCAAACAGAACGCCGCTGTCGGGCGTGGTGATGCCAAGCGCGTCCTGCATCGCGCGGGAGGTCAGACCGATTTTCCAACCGATGATCTTGCGCCCGGCCAACAGCTTGGCGGTCATCAGGGCTGCCTGCACGGCGTAGGCCTCTGGCAGGGTCATGTCGGGGTGCTTGAGCGAAAGCAGTCCGATCTGGTCCCGCGCCTTCTCAGCCTCCAAGAGGGCGGCGGCGGCCGCGCGGATCTCGGCCTCGGTCACGCCTCGTCCTCCACCCCGTTGCGCAGGATGCCAATACCTTGCGCCTCGACCTCGACCACGTCGCCAGGCTTCAGCCATTGCGGCGGATCCATGCGCGCGCCCGCACCGGTGGGTGTGCCGCAGATCAGCACATCCCCCGGCGCCAGCGGCGTGAAGGTCGAGACGTAGTTCAGGATATAGCGGAAATCGAACAGCATCCGCCCCGTGCGGTCCTGCTGACGTATCTCCCCGTTCACACGGGT
>JBELMB010000045.1:0-32811 GCA_042088665.1 Sagittula sp. | reverse complement strand
ACCCGCGGTGTCGCCGGTCTTGGCCTCGGTCGCGCCGCTCAGACTTGCGGCGAGGCGCGCGATCTTTTCCTCATGCGGTGTCCCGGCCAGTTCCACCGGCTGGGCAAAGACCTTGCCCATGGGGGGCGCGGGCTGGTCTGGCCAGATGGTGTCCACAAGATTGTCGATGGCCTGCAGGGTCAGACCCGGCAGGCCGCTTTCCAGCCGCCGGTGCTGGGCGCGGGTCAGCAACCAGGGGTCAAAGCCGATCACGCCGGCCGTGAGCGCCTCACCGATCCACGCGTCGAGAGAGACCTCTGGCCAGTCGACCTTTTCAAACACTTCGGCGGTCTGCGTCTTGACCTGCACGCGGTAGCGGCTGTCGACAAAAACCGCGGCCCGGTCGCGCAATGCCACGCACCAGCCTGCGGATCCGGTAAAGCCGGTCAGCCAGGACAACCGGTCGTCGCGCGGTGCAACGTATTCGCCCTGATGCGCATCGGCACGGGGCACGAGGAAACCATCCACTCCCGCGGCGTTCATGGCGTGCTGCAATGCCTTAAGGCGGGCCGGCCCCTGTTCGGGCGCGGCGGTTTCCTCGAAACTTTGAAACATCTGTATCTCCCTTGGTGTGAAGGTAGCGCTCTGACGCGCCGAGGCCAAGCGCCCGGACATCTTTGGATTGCACATATATGCGGTTTTTTTGATACTTGGATGCAACACAAGGTTGTTAGAAACTTTCTGTTTACTAATCAGTCCATTAACTGGTTTCCCCGAAGTGAGAATCATTGTTAGCATTCCGGGGGACACTGCTGGTGACAAAGGATGTCAGACGACTGGACGGCGCGTGCGATCACGCAGGAGTTGCTGGACCGTGGTGGTCGAGGGCTTTTGCAAGGGGATTTCGAGGCGTATCTCTCGTGTTTCTTGCTGCCGATGGCGGTGGAGACCTATGAGTCACGGCGTCTGATCTCGACAACCGAGGAAATGCGCGCCGTTTTCGAGGCCCTGCGCCGCCATTTTCGGGCGATTGGTCTGACGGATCTGGCGCGACATTGCGTCTCTGCAAGCTTTCAGAACCGCGATACGATCTGGGAAACGCATGAAACGCGCATGGTGTGTCACGGGGCGATCCTTCCGCATGACCCCTTTCCCAGCTTCGCAGTTCTGTCGCAGACGGAGGCGGGGTGGAAGATGACGCACAGTCAATACGCGATCCCGCCCGGGGACGGCACGATCGATGCGATCATGCATCCTGACGCGAACTTGCCGGGCGCTGCCTTGGCAAACCCTGATGAGCATGTCTCTGGCGCGACTGGTTCTGGCGCAACTGGTTCTGGCCAAGCTGACTCAGGTCTGCCGCACCCAAGCGCCAAGAAGCCGGACAGCACATGACTGCATTGCTTCTTGTCGCGCGGAAAATTTCGTGCGGGATATTCCGAGACCTCTGCTAGAACCTCTGCCAACGGTCGAGTCGCAGAATGCTTGACCGTGCAAGGAGGACCGCGTCGCGATCCAGAGCACCGCAAGTCATATCGCCGAGCAAATGCTCGAACAGTCCGCACGTGCGCTTTTGACCCGGGATTTCGAGAGCTTCGCAGACCTGTTTCTCTTGCCGCAGGAGGTCGATACCTTTGACGGGCGGCAATTGATCGAAACGCGCGACGCGCTGGAAACGTTTTTTGTCGAACTTTGCACTTATTACGCGTCGATCGGGCTGAAGGACATGGTGCGTCGGGTCATCACCGCGCAGTACGTGGCCGAAGATACGGTGCATTCCACCCATGAAACCCGGCTGGTGTGCCACAACGGCATTCTGCCGCGCAAAGCCTACCCGGTGTTCACCGTGATGCGGCAGATCGAGGGAGGTTGGCGCGTGGCCTCTGGCCAATACGCCATCGACGACGACGCAATGCACGTCAAGGCTCTGCTGAAACGGCCCTGCGAAACCAGCGATGCGCTGCATGGGCCAAGCGATCTGCCTATCGACATCTCAACCGTGGCCGAGGACGTGCGCGCTTTGGCCTCCGACCCCCTGCCGTCTGGGCAGGATGGCGCGGTTATGCCACCCGACGCGCACCCATGACCCGGGCCCGCGCGCGCGGGTCGGAATCAAAGAGCGAGGCCAGCTGTTCGGTCATCGCACCGGCAAGTTGCTCGACATCGGTGATGGTCACCGCGCGGTCATAGTAGCGCGTCACGTCGTGGCCAATGCCGATCGCCAGCAGTTCCACCTGCTTCTTGCGCTCGACCATGGCAATGACATCGCGCAGGTGCTTTTCGAGGTAGTTGGCCGGGTTCACCGACAGGGTTGAATCGTCCACCGGCGCGCCGTCCGAAATCACCATCAGGATCTTGCGCGCTTCGGGGCGGGCGACCATGCGACGGTGTGCCCATTCCAGCGCCTCACCGTCGATGTTTTCCTTCAGCAGACCCTCTTTCATCATCAGTCCGAGATTGGACCGCGTGCGGCGCCAGGGCGCATCGGCTTGCTTGTAGATGATGTGGCGCAGGTCGTTCAGACGACCGGGCTGTTGCTCGCGCCCGGCATTCAGCCAGCTTTCGCGCGCCTGCCCGCCTTTCCATGCGCGGGTGGTAAATCCGAGGATCTCGACCTTCACCGAGCAGCGTTCCAGCGTGCGGGCAAGGACATCGGCGCAGATCGCCGCAATGGAAATCGGACGCCCGCGCATCGACCCGGAGTTGTCCAGCAGCAGCGTCACCGTCGTGTCGCGGAATTCGGTGTCTTTTTCCACTTTGAACGACAGCGGCGTCGTCGGGTTGGCGACCACGCGGGCAAGGCGCCCTGCGTCAAGCATCCCCTCCTCGAGGTCGAATTCCCAGCTGCGGTTCTGCTGTGCCTGCAAGCGGCGCTGCAGCTTGTTGGCCAGCCGCGAGACGGCGCCTTTCAGCGGTTCCAGCTGCTGGTCGAGATAGGCGCGCAGGCGTTCCAGTTCGATCGGCTCGGCGAGATCCTCGGCGGCGATTTCCTCGTCGTGGTCGGTCGCATAGACCTTGTAGTCCGGATCTGCGTCAGAGATCGGCTGCGGGGCGGGGGGCTCCAGCGGGGCCTCGCCCTCGGGCATTTCGGTCTCTTCGCCCATCTCCTGATCGGCCATGTCATCCATGGAGACCTGTGCCTGACTGGGATCCTGCGTCTCTTCCTGGCTCTGCTCGGGAGAGGCCTCTGTCTCATCGCCCTGATCGTCATCGTCGCCGGTGGAATCGGGGCTTTCTTCTTCTTCCTCGCCGTCTTCCTGGCCCTGATCGTCGCTGTCGTCATCAAGACTGTCGGGGTCGTCGCCCAACTGGTCGCCATAGCCCAGATCGGTGATCATCTGACGGGCGAACTTGGCAAAGCTGGATTGGTCGGCGAGCGTCTCGTCCAGCGCATCCAGCGTGCCGCCGGCCTGCGCCTCCATGAAGTCGCGCCAGAGTTCCATCACGTTGGCAGCCTCGGGCGGCAGGTCGCGCCCGGTGGCGAGATGGCGGATCAGGTATCCGGCCGCGACGGGGAGAGGCGCCTCTGCCTTGTCGCGGATGGTGCCATAGCCGCGGCGTGCTGCATCGTGCCCGATCTTGGCGTCGACATTGCCCGCGGTGCCCGGCATGTCGCGCGCGCCCATCGCCTCGCAGCGGGCGGTTTCCATCGCCTCGTAGAGATCGCGCGCCATGTCGCCCTGCGGCAGGTACCGCGCATGGGTGCTGTCGTCGTGATAGCGTCGGTGCAGCGCCAGCGCATCCGCTGTGCCGCGGGCCAGCAGCACCTCGTCGCGGGTCATGCGGCGCGAGATCTGCGGCAGGCGCATGGCATCGCCGGACACGCCAGAGGGGTCCACCGTGTAGGTGACCGAAAGCTCCGGATCGTCGGCCATGACCTTGGTGGCCTCGGCGAGGGCTTTCTTGAACGGATCGGCGGGGTTGTCGCTGGGCTTGTTCATGGGGCGAGGTTTCCTCTCTTGCGCCCGATTTGGCAAGAGGGGACCTGCCCTGTCGGGGGCTCTTGCGGGCACTTCTGCCTGTTTTGGGGCGGTCTCGGCGGCGGCGCGCCGGAGGCATCGGTATTCGTGGGAGGCTGAGCACGATGCGGTGACCGGCTGGTCCGGTCCACGCGATGCGCACCTGTCTGCACGGGGTGGCCATCGTCAGAGGGGGAAGATTTGAACGTGACGGGGCATCAGGGGGGCATCAGGGGGGCATCCTGGGCCGCGGTTCAGAAAACCTGTGCGCGGGTGATCGGTCGGTGTTCGGCGCTTGGGCAGTTGGCCAGAGCAACTGGCCAGAGCAATTGGCCAGAGCAACTGGCCGGAGCACTTGGCCGTGTGATGCGCGCACGCGGGGTCTTGAGCGGTGCCTTGGCCTCACGCAGGGTCATAGCGGCCCCAAGCACCGAGTTTGCGCGCGACAACCTTGTCAAACGAGACCCTGCCGCGTTTATCTGGGCGCAGTGGCAAAGGGGGCAACATGGTGCGCGTTCTGGTGATTCTGGTGACAGTTGTCGCCTCGGTGCTGGCCTTGTGGTGGCTGAGCCGCGATCTGGCCCCGCCCAAGACCCTGAGCTTTGCCGCGGGGGGCGAGGGCGGCGGTTACTGGACGCTGGCGCAGCGCTACAAGCACATCCTCGCGCGTGACGGCATTGCAGTGGAAGTGCTGGCCACCCGTGGCTCTGTCGAGAACGCAAAGCTGTTGGAACAGGGCCGGGTCGATGTGGCGCTGTTGCAGGGCGGCATCCCGGCCGAGGGCGCGCTGGAGACGTTGGGCGCGCTGTTTCTGGAGCCGGTTTTCGTCTTCGCGCCTGCGGGCGCGGTGATCTCCCCCAATCCGGGGCGCTGGGCGGGCTTGCGCGTGGCGATGGGGGCCGAAGGGTCGGGGACCCGGGCGGCGGTGTTGAGCCTGACGCAAGCGGCGCAACTGGCCCCGGGCGCAGTCATCACCGACCCGCGCGGCGGCGCCACCGCGGCAGAGGCCTTGCTGGCGGGCGAGGTCGATCTGGCGGTCTTTGTGGCGCCCTTGTCAGCGCCTTACCTGCAGCCGCTCTTTCGTTCCGAGGAAGTGCAGCTTGTGCGGCTGGCGCATGTTGACGCGATCTCGCGCCGATTGGCCCAGAGCGAAGTGCTGGAGCTGCCCTCCGGGGCGCTCTCGCTTGACCCCGCCTTGCCGGACCGCCCGCTGCCGCTGTTGACGATGGTCGCCAGTCTCGTGGGGCAGGCCGATCTGCACCCCTCATTGGTGGACCGGCTCGTGGAGGCGGCGCGCGAGATCCATGGCGACCGGGACGCGCTGTCGGAGGACGGGCAATTCCCCAGTATGGAGGGCGTCGCGCTGCCGCCGGATGTCTATGCCCGCGATCTGATCGCGTCCGGTCCCAGCCCCCTTCAGGCCTATCTGCCCTATTGGGTGGTGGCGCAGATCAGCCGGTTCGTGATCCTTCTGGTGCCCGCGCTGTTCCTGTTGCTGCCGATCCTGCGGATCCTGCCGGGGCTCTACGCGTGGCAGATGCGGTCCCGCGTGTTTCGCCATTACGCCACGATCCGAGAGATCGAACTGGAGGCGCAGGCGGCCACGCCCGAGGCCCTGTCAGAGATCGAGGCGCGCCTGCAGGCATTGGACCGCGAGATCGCAGAACTGCGTCTGCCACTGCCCTACCGGGAGTTCGCCTACACTGCGCGGCTGCACATCGATCTGCTGCTGGGCAAGATTGCGACGCGCCGCGAAACCGCAAGCAGGCCAAGCGGCTAGAGGGGCCAGACCGGGGTGTCGGGCAAGGCTTGGGGCGTTTGTGCTGCACGCCTCCTGCCGCACTTGGCGGCGGATCGGGCCTCCTGCCGCACTTGGCGGCGGATCGGGCCTTGGCGCGTTCCACTCTACAAACGCCGGGTCAGCCCGATCAGAAAGCCATCGCAGGCCGTTATCAATCGATGCACTTGCGCCGTGGCCAGTCGTTTTCGGCGCGGGTCGGCGGAGAATTCGGCTGTGCTGAGCAGGGTCTTGGTCTGGGATTTTACGCTGACCCGGTGGTTGAGCAGCGCAAGCCACAATGGCCGCGGCATGGTTTCCGCCGCAACCAGCGCGTTGGACATCGCGGCAAGGAGATCGCGGCGCAGGCGCACGGCCTCTGTCATATGGCCAGAGAGCCAGCTTGCCTCCAGCAGGGCAGAGTATCGGCCATGGCAGGTGGCCAGCGTCAGCGCGTACTCCGAAGGGGCCGCCACCTCTGTCGCGCTGGCGGTGGCCGGAGGCAGGGCGCTGAACGTCACGAGCGCCGCGCCCAGCAGGGTGGATCGCAGATCGGTCATGACCGGACACTTTAGGGTCAGAAGGTTAACGGGCGATGGAGCCACCGTACGCCGATCTGAAATCGCGCTGCGCCACAGGTGCGATTGTCCGAATAGCTGATTGGAAGGTGCTGATTCAAAGGCATTATTCGGGCCGGCTCGAAGGGCTGTCCCGGCATCTCCGGGCGTTGCGTCCGCTTGGGCTTCAGGACAGCAGGAGCGCCTGACAGGGGCGCAGGATTTGCACCACTTGGGCCATCGCCCGGCGCTTGATCGCGGGCCGGTCGTGGAAAGCCGCGGCCTGCAATCTCTGTGCGAGCACGTGTTTCGCGCGAATTCTGGCGTCCAGCACCTGCGGCCCACTGAGGCTGGAGGCGGGTTGAACCGCGGTCAGCAAGTCCTCGAAGAGGCTGCGCCGGGTGATTGCGTCGCGATCTTCTTCGCCCATCAGCCAAGCGTGTTCCATCACGGCGGAGTAGCGTCCAAGGCAGGTGGCAAAGAGCAGCGTCTGCTCTGTCGCGGCAGTCTGCTTGGCCTGCGACGGCAAGGGAAGGGTCAAGAGGACGACCGCGAGGAGAGTTTTCAGAAGCTCCATAAACCAGACGTTAGCACGTGTTTATCGCTTAAAAAATATGCAAAATGAAAACATTTGTCCCTTGTGCGGAAAGGGTTTCGAAACTCGCACGCCCTGCGTGAGGCTGTCGAGGTTTGCCAAAGGGGGCGGGTTGCAGAGGGCCGCGGGGGCAAAGACCACACCCTGTCCCTGATGGAGTTGAACAGATCGGTCAAACAAGCCACACGCGAGGGATCAACGCGCGATTTCACGCGGTCGCGCCGGGCTGCGCCGAAGTCAGTGTGGCGGTGCCTGCGTCAGGGGGGCGATATGCCCAACGGGACGGGCCGCCCGTCCAAGGCGCCATAGCCCGCAATGCTCCAAGCCATGACGCTCATGGCCTCGGGTGGAAACCAGCCCGGATCCCGTCAGACGTGCGAATGGCACGCCTGACGTGCACAGTGTCAGCAGTCGAGATTGACGCGCAGATAGCCGGGCGCCTGGATCGACGCGGTTGGCACGGGCGCATCGGCCGCTCCGGCGATGCGGCCAAGCCCGCTTGCGTCCTTTGCGCCGCAGCCGGTGGCCTGCGCCGCTACGGCGGTCAGCTCTGCTACGGTGACCGTATCGCCGAAGTCGGAGTAGCCGACCAGCGCATAGGTCTGTTTGTCGGATACGGCGATGTTGATCACCTTGCCGTCAAAGGACACGGGCTGGCGGCCATCCCAGACCGGATCGGTGGCCGCGTTCGCGCCTTGACCGCCAGATCCGGATGCGGCCGGGGCCGCCGCGGTGGTTGGTTCCATGCAGCCCGCAAGGGGCAACAAGACCACAGGTATCAGGGCGGGGGTCAGGGAAATGCGCATGTCTCGGGCCTTTTGCTCAAACAGTCGTGGCTCTGTCGTGCCGCGGGACTGGCACGGTCAATACGGGGCGCGCCGACCGCGCTGCGGAGATTTGCCCGGCGCAAACAAGCTGGCTCAAACAACCGTGTGCAAACAAACCGGCGCACACAAACCGTGTCACTGGCACCAGGATCGGCGTTTGCCGCCATCGTAGGCCACGGCCAGCCCCGCGTCGATCATGATTTCCGCCAAAGGCACCCCGTCCAGCGTCAGCGCCACCAGAGGGCGACCGTAGCGGTCGTCGCCCATGATCCGGGGATCGATCTGTTCTGCGGCGCGCAGGATGCGCGACAGGAACCGAGTCGCGGCGTCGCCCCGCGCGCGCTCTGACGCGCAGCGGGGTTTCCATGTCTCGGGTGTGTCGAAACCGGTCAGGCGCACATTGGTGGAAGGGCCGTCGCCGCAGGACATCTCGACCGTGTCGCCATCCACCACGCGCCAGATCGCGCAACGCGGCGCGTCGGCATTGGGCAGATAGGCGACCGGCTCGGGACCCGCCAGACCGCAGGCGGCTGTCAAAGCCGCCAGCAGCCAGGCGTGCCTCACGCGAGGCTCAGGCTCGCGGCGCTTTCGGGGAGTTCCTCGGCAAAGCAACGCTGGTAGAACTCTGCAACGGTCTGGCGCTCCAGCTCGTCACACTTGTTCAGGAAGCTCACGCGGAAGGCATAGCCAACGTTGCGGAAGATCTCAGCGTTCTGCGCCCATGCAATGACGGTCCGCGGGGACATGACGGTGGACAACTCGCCGTTCATGAAGGCGCGGCGGGTGAAATCCGCCACGGTGACCATCTGGCGGATCGTCTTGCGGCCCTTTTCATTGTTGTAATGCGGGGCCTTCGACAGAACGATCATCGTTTCCGCGTCGATTGACAGGTAGTTGAGCGTGGCGACCAGCGACCATCGGTCCATCTGGCCCTGGTTGATCTGCTGGGTGCCGTGATACAGCCCGGTCGTATCGCCGAGGCCGACGGTGTTGGCCGTGGCGAAGATGCGGAAATAGGGGTGCGGCGTGATGACCTTGTTCTGGTCCAGCAGCGTCAGCTTGCCGTCTGTTTCCAGCACACGCTGGATGACGAACATGACATCTGCCCTGCCCGCGTCGTATTCGTCAAAGACGATGGCGGTCGGGGTCGACAGCGCCCAGGGCAGGATGCCCTCCTGGAACTGCGTGACCTGCTTGCCGTCCACCAGCTTGATCGCATCCTTGCCGATCAGGTCGATCCGGCTGATGTGGCTGTCGAGATTGACGCGCACGGCGGGCCAGTTCAGCCGCGCGGCTGTCTGTTCGATATGCGTCGATTTGCCGGTGCCGTGGTAGCCCTGGATCATCACGCGACGGTTGCGGTGAAAGCCGGCCAGGATCGCAAGGGTGGTGTCCGGGTCGAATTTATACGTCGGATCGATATCCGGAACCCGTTCCGTTGCCTCTGCAAATCCGTGCACGACCATGTCGGAGTCAATGCCAAAGACTTCGCGCACCGAGATCTCTTCCGTCGGTTTCGCGTTGATATCGATCGTGGCCTCCGCCATGGTGCACCTGTTCTTTGTCCGTTGTTCGTTGCACTCGTGCAATATATCGCGGAGAGGAGCAAGGGGAATGGACGCAACCGGAGCCATGACACCGCAACAAGATCTGGACGCACTGCTGGCAGGCGTTGCGATGGGCGACCGAAAGGCCCTTCGTAACCTGTATGCACGCGTTTCGCCGAAAATTTATGGCATTGCCGACCGGCTGCTGCGCGACGATGCGCAGACCGAAGAGGCTGTGCGCGACGTCTTTGTGCAGGTCTGGTCGCAGGCGGAAAGTTTTAGAGCCAGTGGGCTGGCGCCGATGACTTGGCTCGTGACGCTGACCCGTGAGGCGGTGGTCGTGCGGTTGCGCGCGTCGCGGCACAATGGCACGGCGGTGGGCCGGCTGGAGATTGCCGAACGTCTGTACGAAGCGGGGCCCAGCCAGGCCGATCAGGCACAGATGCGGCTGGAGGCGCGGACGCTGTTCGGGTGTCTTGAGCAATTGCCGCCGGAGCGCGCCGACATGATGCGCAAGGCCTACCTGAAGGGCTATACCTACCCCGAACTGGCAGAAGAGGCCGGGCTGAAGCCGCCGGTCCTGCGCGCGGCCCTGCGGCGCAGCTTGCTGGAGTTGCGGATGTGTCTGAGCCAGTGACCCCGCCCGAGTATCCCCCCGAGTACCGCCCAGAGACCCTCCCCGACGAGGGGCTTCAAGGCGCCCATGACGCGTCTGCGCCCGCAGATGGCGGACCGCTGCCCGATGGCTGGGAGGCCGAAGCGGCGGAATATGTTCTGGGCGTTTTGCCCGAGGCGCAGCTGGACCGGTTCGAGGCGCGGCTGGCGCGGGACCCGGACCTGCAGCAGGACGTGCTGGCCTGGACCGAATATTTCTCGACCTTCACCGATACGCTGCCTGAGATAGAGCCGCCCGCGGGCCTGTGGCGGCAGATCGAGGCCGAGGCGCTTGGCCCGCCACCACCGCCGATCTGGCGGCAAGTCCTGCCCTATCTCGTCGGGGCGGTCGTGGGGGTGACGCTGAGCTGGGCGGTTTTCCTGTCCGGCGTCCTGGCACCCGGCGGTGCGGAGCTGAGCGGCGCATTGGTGTCCGGCAATGGGGCAGAGGTCTTTTCTGCTCGGTTCGACCCGGTCACACGCGTGCTGGCCGTGACGCCCAACGGGCCGTTTGGTGCGGAGGCGCTGGAGCTTTGGATGCGTCCTGCCGCGGGGGCGGAGCCTGTGTCGCTCGGGCCATTGGGGCCGGACGGGGTGATGCTGGGCTTGCCGCCCTTTCTGGCGGAACGCATGGGCGAGGCGGTCCTTGACGTGTCACTGGCGCCTCAGCCCGGTGCGGCGGCCACCGGCGAGGGCGGGTTTTCGGGCGCAAACGCGCAAGGGGCGCTGCGCGCATCGGGCGGATTGCGCTGAATTCCCCCTCGCGCAGGGGGGCTGCGCTGCCTATAAACAGCGCAGCAGGCGGGTTTTTTGCAAGGAGAGCGGTATGAGCGGCGAGTTGTCCCCCATCGACAAGGCGAAATTTGTTGCCGCCAAACGCGCGGCGGAATTGGTGGAATCGGGCATGCGCGTCGGTCTGGGCACCGGGTCGACCGCCGCCTGGCTGGTGCGCTGCCTTGGCGAAATGGTGCGCGAGGACGGGTTGCGCATCAAGGGCGTGCCGACCTCCAGCCGGACGGCGGACCTTGCGCGCGATGTCGGCATCGACGTGATCAGCCTCGACGAGGCAAAATGGCTGGACCTGACGATCGACGGCGCGGATGAGTTCGACCGGGAGTTGAACCTGATCAAGGGTGGTGGTGGCGCGCTCCTTCAGGAAAAGATCGTGGCAACCGCCAGCGACCAGATGGTGGTGATCGCCGATGCCGCCAAGGAAGTGAACACGCTGGGGGCCTTTCCCCTGCCGGTGGAAGTGATCCCCTTTGGCTGGCCCACGTCGCAGGCGCTGATCGAAGAGACGCTGATCTCCATGGATGTGATGGGCCGCCGGGCGACGCTGCGCATGAATGGCGAGCGGCCGTTCATCACCGATGAGGCCAATCACATTCTCGACCTGCACCTGACGCGGATCGGCAACCCGCGGCAGCTGGCGATGGTGCTGAACCAGATCCCCGGGGTGGTGGAAAACGGGTTGTTCATGGATATCTGCGACACGGTCGTGGTGGGGCATGCGGACGGCCGCGTCGAGGTGCGCGACATCAACGAGGGCACGGTGAGCGAGAGCCAGCTGGATTTCCTCGAAGACGACAACCTGTTTCGCGACATCTGACCGCTGTCCGGGTTGGCGGACGGGCGCGGGGTCAACCCCGCGCTACGGGTGTGCGGACCTGTTGGCAGCGCCGTGTCCCCGCCCGGTGTCGGGCTGTGTGGCGGGGGATTTCTTGTCGGTCAGGGCTGCGTTTGGCCGGAGTCGCGGGTGTGACGGGTGGTGTTGGTGCTGCGCAACAGCAGGGAAGGGTGGTGAGATGTCCTCGAAACGGGTGTCGGTTTTTGCCGACTATCACCAGTTCTATGTCATGGACCTGCAGTCTGGCGGGCCTGATCCCATGGCGATCTCGACAGACACCTTGCTGCAGCGCGTGATGTGCGGCGGGGATCATCTGGCTGTCTTTACCCTGCGCAACATGCATGTGCCGGTGGTTGTCGATGTGCTTCCCGAAGCCCCGGAACTGGACGTGAATGGCTGGGATCATGTGGTTGACGGTGCCCTGACGCTGCCGAGCGGGCGGCTGGTGATCCTTGGCTGTACCGACCCGCAGGAAGACGCCGAAGCGATGGACATCGCGCCGGGCACCTATCGGTTGCGGGTCTCCATGGCGGGGCTCGAGGATCTTTCGGCGAACGGGCTGGACGGTGGGGATCACTACCGTGTGCAGCTTTGGCCCGGTCCGTGGCGCGAAACCGTTGTGCGCAAGATCCACCTCGCCCCGGTCTGACATTGGCCTGAGATGGGCGTGCTGCGGGGGCGGGGGACGCCGCGGTTCAGGTCCGGTCAGGACGTCGCGATCTGCGTTGAGGCGCTGCGCGACCGTGCTTTCGCAGGCTGCTTGTATCAGGGCATGGGGTGTATCGGGGCATGGGTGCCCGAGCGGGCGGGTTGAGCCAAGGGAAGCGCCACATGCGGACAGGTGTTGGCGCGGCCTTTGCGCCCGTTCCGTGACCCGGCATCATGGAGCGGAGGCGACGATGGCGCCCCGCGGTTTCACCCGCGGCCTGCGCCATGGCGCCATCCGTCTCGCGGGCCAGACCGCCAGTTGACCGGAGGCACCCGCGAGGTGCTGGCCTTCGCCGGAGGGCTGTGAAATACCTCCCCGCAAAGGATGTGTGCGACGTGACTCTGTCAGCCAAGCGTGACAGGCTGCGATCAAGCGAGGAACGACTATGGAATTTGACTACGATCTGTTTGTCATTGGCGGTGGCTCGGGTGGTGTGCGGGCCGCGCGTGTGGCCGCGGGCGAGACCGGCGCAAAGGTGGGCCTTGCCGAGATGGATCGCTACGGCGGCACCTGCGTGATCCGGGGCTGCGTGCCCAAGAAACTGATGGTCTTCGCCTCCGAATACAGCCACATGCCCTCCGAGGCCCGCGCCTATGGCTGGGACATCGCGGACGGCAGCTTTGACTGGACGGCCTTTCGCGGCCATCTCAACAGCGAACTCGACCGGCTTGAAGGGGTGTACCGCAAGCTGCTTTCGGGCTCTGGCGTGGACAGCTTTGACGCCCGTGCGACGGTCAAGGACGCCCATACCGTGACCCTGTCCACCGGTGAGGAGATCACCGCCAGGCACATCCTCGTGGCCAGCGGCGGCCGCCCGGTCCGGCCGGAGATGCCCAATGCGCATCTTGGCATCGTGTCCGACGATATCTTTCACCTCGAGACCCTGCCCAAGTCGATGCTGATTGTCGGCGGCGGGTATATCGCCTGCGAGTTTGCCTGCATTCTCAATGGTCTGGGTGTCGAAGTGACGCAATATTACCGCGGTGCGCAGATCCTGCGCGGCTTTGACGAAGAGGCCCGCGGGCTGATCGCCGAAGCCATGAAGGAAAAGGGCGTCGACCTGCACCTTGGCACCAACATCGTCGAGATGAACCGCGCCGACAGCCCCGAAGGCGAGGGCATGGGCAACACCGCCCCGGTCGAAGCGATGCAATACGGCGGCGCGGCGCAGGACGATGCGGGCAGCGGGCCGATCCGTGTCAAGGCGACAAATGGCGATGTGCGTGACTTTGACTGCGTGCTCTTTGCCACCGGTCGCGCGCCCAATACCGCCGATATGGGGCTGGAGGAGGCCGGTGTGACGCTGGGCCGCGGCGGCGCCATCGACGTCGATGACTACAGCCAGACCGGCGTGCCCTCGATCTATGCCATCGGCGACGTGACCAACCGGGTGAACCTGACGCCTGTCGCGATCCGCGAAGGCATGTGCTTTGTCGAGACGGTGTTCCGTGGCAATCCGACGCCGGTGGACCACGAGCTGATCCCCTCTGCGGTCTTTACACAGCCGGAAATGGGCACCGTCGGCATGACCGAGGAAGCCGCGCGCGCACAAGAAGAAATCGAGGTCTACTGCACCTCGTTCCGGCCCATGCAGACCGCCTTTGCGCAAAAGCCCGACCGGGTGCTGATGAAGCTCATCGTGTCCAAGGCGAACCGCAAGGTGCTGGGCTGCCACATCGTCGCACCGGGTGCCGGCGAAATGATCCAGCTGGCGGGCATCGCGATCAAGATGGGTGCCACAAAAGAGGATTTCGACCGCACGGTTGCTGTTCATCCGACCATGTCGGAAGAGATCGTGACCATGCGCAATCCGGTCAGGACAGCTTGATTTCCTGAGCAGAGCGCACAGGTATTGAACAGACCGATGACCCCAAGAGAATACTGAGGAAGGACCAAGGTTCATGGCAGGAAACAGCGGCGGCCCCTGGGGGGGCGGCGGTGGAAACCGGGGCGGAAACGGACGCCCGCCACAGGGCGGTGGCGGCGGCAAACGCCCCGATGACAACCAGATCCCTGAAATCGACGAACTGATGAAAAAGGGCCAGGAGCAACTGCGCGTGCTCATGGGCGGACGCGGCAATGGCGGCGGGCGCAACAATGGCTCCGACGGGGGCGGCGGCTCTGGCGGGCCGGGCCTGACCAAGGGCACCGTGGCGCTGGGCGCGGTGGCGCTGATCGCGCTCTGGGCCTTTTCGAGCTTTTACACCGTCCGGCCGGAAGAGCAGTCGGTCGAGTTGTTCCTTGGCGAATACTCCGCCATCGGCAACCCGGGTCTGAACTTTGCCCCATGGCCCCTGGTGACCTACGAAAAGATCAACGTGACCTCGGAACGGACAGAGACCATCGGCGCAGGGCGCGGCGGATCTGACGGGCTGATGCTGACCACCGATGCGAACATCGTCGACATCGATTTCCAGGTGGTCTGGAACGTCTCTGATCCGGCAAAGCTGCTGTTCAACATCCGCGATGCGGAACTGACAGTGCAGGCAGTGTCCGAAGCCATCATGCGCGAGATCATCGCGGCGACCAATCTGGCGCCGATCCTGAACCGGGATCGTGGCCTGATCGCCGATACCGCGCAACAGAACATCCAGTCGACGCTGGATGAATACGAAAGCGGCATCGCCATCGTCCGGGTCAACCTGCGCGAGGCCGATCCGCCCCGCGAAGTGATCGACGCCTTCCGCGAAGTGCAGGCGGCGGAACAGGAACGTGACAGGCTGGAACGTCAGGCCGATGCCTATGCCAACCGCGTGGTCGCCGAGGCCCGTGGTCAGGCGGCACAGACCCGCGAAGAGGCCGAGGGCTACCGCGCCCAGCAGGTCAACGAGGCTCTGGGTCAGGCGGCGCGCTTTATCTCCGTTCAGACGGAATATGCGCTCGCACCCGAAGTGACCCGCCGCCGTCTCTACCTTGAGACGATGGAAAAGGTGCTCGGCGACGTGGACAAGATGATCCTCGATCAGTCTCTGTCCGGCAGTGGCGGAGGGGGCGGCGGTGTCGTGCCTTACCTGCCTTTGAATGAACTGCGCCGTTCCGGCGCCGGCAACTAAGGGGGAGCGAGAACATGGGAAAGGCAACCTATATCCTGCCCGCCTTCGTGGTGGTCCTTGTGATCGTGCTGTCGTCGATCTTTGTGGTGGACGAACGCGAAAAGGCGCTGGTGCTGCAGTTCGGTCAGATCCGCGCGGTCAAGGAAGAGCCGGGACTGGCCTTCAAGATCCCGCTGATCCAGGAAGTCGTGCGCTACGACGACCGGATCCTGTCGCTGGACACGCAGCCGATCGAAGTCACGCCCTCGGATGATCGCCGTTTGGTGGTCGACGCCTTTGCGCGCTACCGGATCGCCGATGTGGTCCGGTTCCGGCAAGCGGTTGGTGTTGGCGGACTGCGCGTTGCGGAAGACCGGCTTCAGGGCATCCTGAACTCGAAAATCCGCGAAGTGCTGGGTGCCGATCAGGTCACGTCTGACCGGATCCTGTCAACCGAGCGTGGTGCGCTGATGGTGCGCATCCGTGATCAGGCGCGCGAAGAGGCGTTGTCGCTGGGTCTGGACGTGGTCGACGTGCGGCTGAAGCAGACCAACCTGCCGGCGCAGAACCTCGAAGCGACCTTTGCCCGGATGCGGGCGGAACGGGAACGTGAGGCCGAAGACGAACGCGCCCGCGGCCGCGAGGCGGCGCAGCGTGTGCGCGCCCTGTCGGATCGTACCGTGGTCGAGACCCTGTCCGAGGCAGAACGCGAAGCCAACGTGACCCGCGGTGAAGCGGACGCAGAGCGCAACCGGATCTTTGCCGACGCTTACGGCGCGGACCCGGAGTTCTTTGCCTTCTACCGCTCGTTGCAGGCCTACGAGACGGCGTTGAAAGGTGGCAACTCCACCATGGTGATGACGCCGGACAGCCAGTTCTTCGAGTACTTCAAGACTGAGCAGGCGGGTGCCAACCCGACCTACAGCCCGTCGCCCATCGGCACACCGATCGCGACGGCCGTTGCCCCGGCCGAACCTGCGCCGGTGGCTGTGGACGAAAGCCTGCCCGCGGCCCCCGCGCCAGAGGCAGAGCCCGCACCGCAGCCGGAGGCCCCGGCCGACGCACCCGACGCGCCCGACGCGGACGCCGTGCCGGAAAGCAACTGAGCCGCGCCATGAGCGGCTCGGACATACTGACGGGGATCGCCTTGGTCCTTGTGATCGAGGGGCTGGTGTACGCACTGGCCCCTTCGCTTGTGGAACGCCTGCTGGAGGCGCTGCGCGAGATGCCCATCGAGATGCGTCGCAACCTTGGGTTGGTGACCGTGGCGACCGGTCTGTTGTTGCTCTGGATGGCAAAAGGCTGATACCGGGACCCAGCGCACAGTCCCGCCACCACCGGCATTGGAGACACCACGATGGCCAAGGTTCCGGGCGCTGCGTTCATGGACGCCGAAGTTGTGGATCTCTACCGATACCGGCCCCCTTATGCACAGCAGATCCATGCGGCACTGCGCGCGCATGCGCCGTCAACAGGCGGCCTTCTTGACCTTGGCTGCGGCGAGGGCAAGATCGCGAGACCGATGTCGCAGGTGTTTGACCGCGTCGTCGCGGTCGATCCATCCGCCAAGATGATCGCCTTTGGCAAAACCCTCGAACAGGGCCGTGCCGCGACCCTTGAATGGATCGAGGCCCGCGCCGAAGAGGCCCCGCTGGAGGGTGTCTTTGACGTCGTCACCTTTGCGTCGAGCATCCACTGGATGGATCCGGGGCGGCTCTTTGCGATGTTGCGGCGGCATGTGACCCCGGATCACGTGCTGGCGTTCATTGCCGGAGACACGCCCCATGAGCCGCCATGGCAGGGGCCGTATCGGCAGTTCCTTGCGAAATGGGTGCCCGAGATCACCGGACAGCCCTTGGATTCCGAACCCTGGCAGGCGTCGCGGACAAGGCATCTGGATCATGTGGATGTCATCCTTTCCGAAACCTTCCTGTCGGAGCCGTTCCGGCAATCGGTCGATGACTTCATCCTGTGCCAGCATTCGCGCGACACGTTTGCGTTTTCGAAACTGGGGGCGCGTCGTGCCGCGTTTCACGCCGAACTGGAGGCGCTGCTGCGCCCGCACGCAGATGTCAGCGGCCAATTGAGCTATCAGGTGCGCACATCCCTGACCCTCGCGACGCTCAAGGGGGCGTAAACCGGCCCTCTCAAGGGGGCAAGGGGCAGGCCACCGCAAGAAAAACGCTTTTTCATTGGCGGATTCCGGCCCGAAGACCGCCGAAAACCCATCACGACCCGTCACGCTGACGTGAATGGGGGATTTCCTGCCTTTGGTGTTGCGCGCGCGCACCTATCTTTGACACACTCATACACATGAGGCGGGTGGCGGTCCGGATCCGGTCGCAACCCTCTGGCAGAGACAAGGAGACCCAATTGAAACTGCAAGAGCTCTCTCTGACACGGGAGGACGCGACACCGCTTCGGCTGTTCTGGCTGACGACGTTGTCCATGGTCCTTATTCTTTCGCAATCCCTGATGACCCAGGCGCGCGGCGCGCCGGAAAGCTTTGCCGATCTGGCAGAGACCATCAGCCCTTCGGTGGTCAATATCACCACGTCGACCTCCGTCGCGCGCAGCACCGGGCCGCAGGGCATCGTGCCCGAAGGCTCCCCCTTCGAGGATTTCTTCCGCGAGTTCCAGGACCGCGGCGATTCTGACCGTCCGCGCCGTTCGTCGGCACTTGGATCGGGCTTCGTGATCTCCGAAGACGGGTTCATCGTCACCAACAACCACGTGATCGAGGGCGCCGACCAGATCATGATCGAGTTCTTCGAGGGCTTCGAACTGCCTGCGGAGCTCATCGGCACCGATCCCAACACGGACATCGCCCTGCTGAAGGTCGAGGCGGACGGCCCGCTGAAGTTTGTCAACTTTGGCGACAGCGACACCTCTCGCGTGGGTGATTGGGTCATGGCCATGGGCAACCCGCTGGGGCAGGGCTTCTCTGTGTCCGCCGGCATCGTGTCCGCCCGCAACCGGGCGCTCAGCGGCACCTATGACGATTACATCCAGACCGACGCTGCCATCAACCGCGGCAACTCTGGCGGGCCGCTGTTCAACATGGACGGTGAAGTGATCGGCGTGAACACCGCGATCCTGTCGCCCAACGGCGGTTCCATCGGCATCGGCTTCTCGATGGCGTCCAACGTGGTGACCCGCGTTGTCGACCAGTTGCAGCAGTTCGGCGAGACCAGACGCGGCTGGCTGGGCGTGCGCATTCAGGATGTGGATGCGGATGTGGCCGACGCGCTGGGGCTTGACGAAGCCAAGGGCGCGCTTGTCTCCGATGTGCCCGATGGCCCGGCCAAGGACGGCGGCGTGCTGGCTGGCGACGTGATCGTCTCGTTTGACGGCACAGAGGTCGAGGACACCCGCCAATTGGTGCGTGTGGTGGCCAATACCCCCGTCGGCAAGACCGTGCGCGTTGTGGTCAACCGCGAGGGCGAGACCCAGACACTGAAAGTGACGCTGGGCCGCCGTGAAGAAGCGCAAGGCGCCGTGCCTGCCGCCGCCCCGGCCCCTGAAAAGCCGCGTACGGTTGAACTGCTCGGTCTGACGTTGCAGCCGCTGACGAACGAGATCCGTCAGGAGCTGCAGCTTGCCGAGACCATCAACGGTCTGGCCGTGATGGGCGTGGACGAAGCCGCCGAAGCCTTTGAAAAGGGGTTGCGGGCCGGGGACGTCATCACCGAGGCAGGACAGGCCGCAGTGGCCTCCGTGGACGATCTCGAGGACCGCATCGCGGAAGCCCGCGAGGAAGGCCGCAGTTCGATCCTGTTGCTGGTGCGCCGCGGAGGCGATCCGCGTTTCGTGGCCCTGAGCCTCGAAGAGTGACCAGCGCCTGACGCCTCTGGCCGTTTCGGCGGTCAAACCGGCGGGCGGGTGGATCATGGAAAACAGGCGCAGATCCGCGCCCGAAGGCGGCCCAATGGGCCGCCTTTTTCCATTGCGCAGGAGGGGGCTGGCGGCCGCAGGTCAGCCGCGCGCATTTTCTGTCATGGTGTCAGGGAGCCTGGGGCAGGGGGCCTACCACGCAGGGTCCTGCCCGTTGCCTGCGCGCCTGTGCAGGGCAGCGGGTCGCAAACTCCGGAACCGCGCCAGTCTTGTGGCTTCCTTGGCCAATACCGGCGCAGCTTGCACCTGTATCAGCTGTCGTGATGGTCTGGACAGATCCTTCAGCACATGGCGCTGGGGTATTTCCTGCGGCCCGCGTCCAGCAGCGCCACGAGGTCGGACGTGGCACAGGTTCTTGGCGACAGCGAGAGGCGCAGTCCCTCGCTGTCGGTCGAGATATAGCCCATGGGCAGGCAAGGGCGGATCAGCCGTGGCCGCTTGCGCGCGGTGTCGTGCCAAAGCACGATGTGGCGGGGGTCGCGCAGGATGCTGTCGCGCAACTGGTTGATGCAATGGTCCGCGCCTTCGATGATCTGGGCATAGCCTGTGCGCCCATAGGCCAAAAGCCCGGAGCATCCCAAGGCAAGGTTGCGTTCTTCGGAGATCCGGATGATGTCGAGGATCACCGAGTCCGGCGCATTGGTCGGCGAGCTGCAGAACAGCAATCTGGTCACCAGAGTCGGCTTCATCCTTGATCCGTCAACGACGTTCATTCCTTGATCCATCAACTAAGTGTATGGAATATAATAATATTATCGCCGGGTTTCCGTATCGGCACCAGCGTTTTCTGATCAGTTTTGACGGTGGGGGACGGAATCCATCAAAGGTGCGGCGGGCTTTTCAACTCATGCTGGCAATGATCGCATTCCAACTTCGCTATGCGTGTTGGATTCCCGCTTTTGCTCTTGGGTCCGGTCTTGCAACGGATCGTGATTGCGGTTGGCGGACTGGTCGCAAGTTGCGCTGTCACCTTGCCACAGTCCAATAGGGACCAGTCATGTCCGACCCTTCGGGTCAGGCGTCCAAAGGCCTGTGCGCAATGCGGCCTGTCCAACGCGCAGATGCGCTTTTGGCTCACGGGGCGTTTGGCAAACGGCCTCAGCTGCCAGAGAGATCCACGGCCACCAGCCCCAATGCGCGGGCGGTTTCCAAGGAGAGTTGGGAGCTGTCGAGGCCCCGGTCGGCTTGGTAAAGGCGGATCGCCGCGGAGGTCGGCGCGTCGATCCAGCCCGTCACGTTGCCGCCAAAGTAGTTGCGCGCGGCAAGCGCGCGCTGCAGCGAAGAAATGAGTTCTGTTGTCATCTGGTGACCGCAGACCGCTTCGAAGGTGAATTCACCACGAGGCTGCACAATGCGGGGCACCATGGCCTTGCGGTAGACCGGCGCACGCATGAGCGTGCCATCCGGAGCGATCTCTGCCTGCACCACCTGTACCTCGCCCATGACCTGTTCGTAGATGGCGGGGATGTCCTCACGCGCGAGGCACGTGCCATTGCTGCGCATCTCGACGACGGGGGTCTCTGCAAAGGGCGACAGGGCGGGGTGGTTGGCCTGGCTGACCGGTTGTGCCGCAGTGGCCCCCGATGGTGCATCAAGTGACGTGGGCGCCCGCGTGACCGGGTCCTGAGAACAGGCGCACAGCAAAAGTGCTGCGCCAACAGCACTGATCGATCGCGCCGATGCGCGCGCCTTGGGTATGAATTTCACTGCTCAGGCCTCGTGTCGTGCCATTCTTGTTGCCGGTAGCTTAGCGGTTTTGTGGCGATCTGGGAAGATCCGGCTCCAAAAGCCTGTCGAGGAGTGGCGAGATATCCTCAATCTCTTCTGCCAGAACGTGCACAACGCTGTTTTCGCGCTGGATCCGGCCTGTGACGCGCAACATGCGGCCCGCGATCACCGCCCGGCGAAAGCGTTCGTAGAGCTTGCGCCAGACGACCACGTTGACTGTGCCGGTCTCATCTTCGAGCGTGATGAAAATCACGCCCTTGGCGGTGCCGGGGCGCTGCCGCAGGATCACCAGCCCCGCAACGGTGATCCGTGCGCCGTTTGGCGGCTCGGACAGGCGGTCGGCGGTCAGGGCCGAGGGGGGGCGGGGCCATGTCATGTGAACGAAGGTAGAACATTTCGTTTGGCCTGCCAAGCGGTGGCGCGGCCAAAGGCTGTGGCCGCGCAGGGAGACGGCACTGGGAACAGGGCCTCGGCGGGGTGGATCGCGATGTGATCGGGGACCAATTGCGGATCTTACACAGCGGCCTGGACCGCGCGGGGGGCCACGCGGCTCGTGGCATCCGGTGTTGCCACCTGCGTCCTTGAGGGCCAGTCCTGCACGTCTCTTGCGCAAATGGCTGATGCCGCGGGGCCTCTCGGGTCGGAAATGGCGCGCCTTGACAGGTTGCGTCGCAAAACGGACTGGCGGGCGGGGCAGGAGGAGACTAGGTAAGGGCCGACGTAAGACATGGAGCGGCGCAATGGCCAAGATCACCTATATTGAGCACAATGGAACCGAGCACGTGGTGGATGTCGCCAACGGGCTGACTGTCATGGAAGGCGCGCGGGACAACAACATCCCCGGCATCGAAGCCGATTGCGGCGGCGCCTGCGCCTGTTCGACCTGCCATGTCTATGTGCACCCCGACTGGGTCGAAAAGCTGCCGGCGCGGGAAGACATGGAAGAGGACATGCTGGATTTTGCCTTTGAGCCGGACAAGGCCCGCTCGCGCCTGACCTGCCAGCTGAAGGTTTCGGACGCGCTGGACGGTCTCGTCGTGCAGATGCCCGAAAAGCAGATCTGAGCCACCCGGCGATGAGGGGCAAGCCCGGCATTGGGTCCGCGTCCTGCGCCAGGACTTGTTCTGGCAAGGCGCCGCGTCGACGTGGCGCCCTTTGGCCCGCTATCGCCCGCGGCGCATGGCTGGCCCTGGCGCTTGTGGCGGGCGGTGCTGCCGCGCAAGAGCGGCTGGGCGCCTGCGATGTGACGGCCGGTGCGCTTGTGGCGGCCTCCTACGGGGAGCCGACGACGCGCTACGCCCACGCCGTGCTGGGCGATGCCATCGAATTCGGTGCGCTGTCCTTTGACTACGGTGATGGCGGGCAGTGCCTGTTGCGCTTGCCGCAGGAGCGTGTCTTCGAGGATCTGGCACCGCGTCTTGCGGATGTTGATGGCGATGGCGCGCCCGAAGCCGTGGTCATCGAAAGCCACCGTGACTTTGGCGCGCGTCTCGCGGTGTACACCGGGGCGGGGCTGCTGGCGGCCACGCCTTACATCGGGCGCAGCAACCGCTGGCTGGCGCCGGTGGCCATAGCCGATCTGGACGGCGACGGCGCGATCGAAATCGCCTATGTCGACCGTCCCCATCTGGCCAAGACCCTGCGCGTTTGGCGGTTCACCGACGGCAGATTGGTCGAAATGGCCGCGGCGCGGGGCCTGTCCAACCACCGCATCGGCTGGGCCTATATCGAGGGCGGGCTGCGCGACTGCGGGAGGGGGCCGGAAATGGTCCTCGCCTCCGGAGACTGGCGGCAGGTGCTGTCGCTGACATTCGACGGGCAAAGCCTCAGCGCCACCCCCTTGGGCCGCTACAGCCCGGCAGCGATTGCCGCGGCACTCGCCTGCGAGTGACCCGCGGGTCCTTGGACGGGGACAGGGTCGGCTGCCAAGGGGTGCGCCCGATGTAGCGCGGGGTTGACCCCGCGTGCCTTGGCTCCGCGCCCTGCGCATCCCCTTGGGGAAGCTGCACAATCTGGCCGTCTGGACTGTGATCCCTTCATCCTTTTGAGACACCGGCCATGCCGGCACCCCGGGCCATGACTGCCCAGACCATGCGCAGTGCGCCCGGACCTGCGCCCATGATCGTCGAATCGGGGTTTGCATTCGGGGCCGTGCGCTCTACCCATTCTTCTCATGCGACTGATGTTTCTCGGAGATGTGATGGGCCAGGCCGGACGGCAAGGCATCATCGATCGGCTGCCCGGCCTGCGTGCTGACTGGCGGCTTGATTTCGTGATCGTGAATGCCGAAAACGCCACCAATGGCGCCGGTCTGAACGCCGAACACGCCAAGGCCCTGTTCGAGGCGGGGGCGGATGTGCTGACGCTGGGCGATCACGCTTTTGACCAAAAGGAGATGCTCTCGACCATCGAGGGCAACCCGCGCATCCTGCGCCCCCTGAATTTCGCCCGCAAGGCACCGGGCCGGGGCGCGGCGCTCTACTCTGACGCCCGCGGGCGCAAGGTGCTGGTCTGTCAGGCGCTCGGGCAGGTGTTCATGTCGCGCAACTATGACAGCCCGTTCGTGGCCGTGGACGATGTGCTCAAGCGGCATCCGCTTGGCGGGCAGGCACAGGCCATCGTCGTCGACATCCACTGCGAGGCCACCTCGGAAAAGATGGGCATGGGCCACTATTGCGATGGTCGTGCGAGCCTCGTGGTCGGCACCCATACCCATGTGCCCACCGCTGATGCGCAGATCTTGCCCAAGGGCACGGCCTTCCTTTCCGATGCGGGCATGTGCGGCGACTACAACTCAGTCATCGGCATGGACCCCGAAGAACCTCTGCGCCGCTTTGTGACCGGCATGTCCAAGGGCCGCTTTGATCCGGCCAAGGGCGAGGCGACGCTGTCCGGCATCTTTGTTGAAACGGATGATGCCACAGGCAAGCCCACCTCCATCGCGATGGTGCGGCAGGGCGGACGTCTGGCGCAATCCGGTCCTGCCGTATGACCGGTGCCGCGGGGTCGGCGGGTGAGATCATGGTGGGCCGCAAAGACCAGTCTCCTTGCGGGTGGGTATGTCCGCCAATGAGCCATGACATGTCAGCGCTTGCGCGCGCGCGGCTTGACCGACTGCCACAGTGTGACTTGAGAGCGCGCGCATGACCCCGCACAAGTCTGGTTCCGATGCGGATTCTGCCGGCACATCGGGCGATAACCCCGGCGCGCAGGGAGAAGCAGACGCCGGCATGGCTGACCGCCCCCTTGAAACCACCACGGTCCCGGCAAGGCTGCGTGATCAAGCGGCACCCGATGCGGGGCCTTGGCAACGTGTCATGCCCTTTGCCGCATTGGTCGTGATCGGGGCCGCCTGGGGAGCCACGCAGCCATTGACCAAGGTGGCGGTGTCCACCGGGTACCAGCATTACGGGCTGATCTTTTGGCAAACCACGCTGGTGGCCGTGATCCTCTGCACGCTGACCCTGCTGCGGGGCCGTCGCTTGCCCGTCACTTGGCTGACGCTGCGGCTTTATGCGATGATCGCGCTGATCGGGTCGGTTTTGCCGGGCATCGCGTCGTACCAGGCGGCGGTGCATTTGCCCTCCGGGGTGCTGTCGATCCTGCTCAGTTCGATCCCGATGCTGGCGCTGCCCATCGCCTTGGTTCTGGGGCTGGATCGGTTTCAGCCGGGTCGCCTGCTGGGGCTGCTGCTGGGGCTGTGTGGCGTGGCCTTGCTGGTGCTGCCGGAGTCCGGCCTGCCCGCGGGGGCGGACACGCTCTGGATCGGTGTCGCGCTGCTGGCCTCGCTTTGCTACGCCTTGGAGGGCAACCTGGTGTCGAAATGGGGCACCGATGGGCTCGATGCGGTGCAGGTGCTGGCCGCGGCGTCGCTGTTGGGCGTGGTGCTGAGCCTGCCTCTGGCCTTGGGCACGGGCCAGTTCATCGCGCCACCCTGGCCGTTGACGGCACCGGATCAGGCCATGCTGGTCAGTGCCGTCCTGCATGCGGGCGCCTATTCCGGCTATGTCTGGCTGGTGGGGCGCGCGGGGTCTGTCTTTACGGCGCAGGTCAGTTATCTGGTCACGCTGTTTGGCGTCTGCTGGGCGATGGTGTTTCTGGGCGAGGGATACTCAGTCTGGTTCTGGGCGGCGCTCGCGGTGATGATGCTGGGCCTCGTCCTTGTGCAACCCCGTCGCAGGGAGCCCCCGGAAGGCGGGGCAGGGATTGTCGCAGACGGGTCGGTGCGCCAAGATACCGATGCCTAGGAGCAGGGACATCTGATGATCGGGCTTGAGTTGAGCTTGACCGCGCAGGCCGCGGTCACAATGGCGGTGGTGGCCGCCATGTTCGTCCTGTTTGTGCGAGAGAGCTACCCGACCGAAGTGACGGCCATTGGCGGCGTCGGAGTGCTGCTGGTCATGGGCGCGCTGCCCTACGAGGCGGCGCTTGCGGTGCTGGCGAACCCGGCGCCCTGGACCATCGCCGCGATGTTCATCGTCATGGGGGCCTTGGTGCGCACCGGGGCGCTGGATGCCTTTACCGGATATGCGCAGGCACAGGTGCTGGCGCGGCCCCGGCAGGCGATGATGGGGATCCTCGGGGTCGTGGTCGTGGCTTCGGCGGTGATGAACAATACGCCGGTGGTTGTCGTCATGCTGCCGGTCTTTGTGCAGATCGCCAAGGCGCTGGGTGTGGCCCCGTCCAAGCTGCTGATCCCGCTGAGTTATGCCGCGATCATGGGCGGCACGCTGACGCTGATCGGGACCTCGACGAACCTGCTGGTGGACGGCGTGGCGCGCACGCAAGGGCTGGAGCCGTTTACCATCTTCGAGGTCACGCCGCTTGCGCTGATCCTCGTGGCCTTCGGGCTGGTCTATATCTTTTTCGTGGCGCCGCTGCTGCTGCCGGACCGCACGAGCATGGCAGAGATGCTGTCGGACCGCTCGCGCATGAAGTTCTTTACCGAGGCGGTGATCCCGCCGGAAAGCAATCTGATCGGGCGCGACGTGCTGGGCGTGCAATTGTTCAAGCGCGAAGGCGTGCGGCTGATCGATGTGATCCGCGGCGATGACTCCCTGCGGCGCGACCTGAAACAGGTGGTGCTGGACGTCGGCGACCGCGTGGTTCTGCGCACGCCCATGACAGAATTGCTGAGCCTGCAGCGCAACAAGTCGCTCAAGCGGCTCGATCAGGTCTCGGCCAAGGAAACCAGCACGGTCGAAGTGTTGATCACCCCGGGTTGCAAGATGGTTGGTCGCAGCCTCGGTGCGCTGCGTCTGCGCCGCCGGTTCGGGGTCTATCCGCTGGCGGTCCACCGGCGCAACCAGAACATCGGCCGCCAGCTGGACGAGTTGGTGGTGCGCGTCGGCGACACGCTGCTTCTGGAAGGCAACCCGGAGGACATCAAGCGGCTGGCCGATGAAATGGGGCTGGTCGATGTGGCGCAGCCCTCGGCCCGGGCGTTCCGGCGCAGCCAGGCACCGGTCGCCCTGATCGCCCTGCTGGGGATCGTGGTGCTTGCGGCGCTGGGTGTGGCGCCGATCCTTGCGCTGGCCGTGGTGGCGGTGGCCGTGGTGCTGCTGACGCGCTGCATCGATGCGGACGAGGCGTTTTCCTTTGTCGAGGGGCGCTTGCTGGCGCTGATCTTTGCCATGCTGGCCGTGGGCGCCGCCCTGGAGGCCACGGGCGCGGTCCGGATGATCGTCGGCTGGGTGGCGCCGGTGATGCAGGCCCTGCCCGCGTGGATGGTGATCTGGGCGGTCTACCTGTTGACCAGCGTGCTGACCGAGAGTGTATCCAACAACGCGGTGGCCGTGGTGGTCACACCCATTGCCATCAGTCTCGCCAGCGCCATCGGAGTGGATCCCCGGCCGCTGGTCGTGGCGGTGATGGTGGCGGCAAGCCTGAGTTTTGCGACGCCGATCGGGTATCAGACCAACACGCTGGTCTATGGTCCGGGCGGCTACAGGTTTACCGATTTTGTCAAGGTGGGCCTGCCACTGAACCTTGGGCTGGGGGCTTTGGCGGCGCTTCTCATTCCGGTGTTCTTTCCGCTTTAGCGGCGGTTGGGGGCGCTGCCCCCGCCGCGCCTTTGGCGCGTCTCCCCCGGAGTATTTACGAAACAGAGAAACCGGGTGCGCGCGTCTTGCGTCATCGGTAGCGGTCTACGAAACCTTCCAGCAGGCGTTCGGGTTGGGTGACATCCCCGGCCCAGCAATGGGCGATCAACTCGTCCGCGGCTTCGGGTGCGAAGTAGCCGCGGTGGCGGTAGATCCGGATGCGCCGCTCGAAGCCGGGGGCATCGGCTTCGGGGTGGAACTGGGTGGCGTAGACGTTCTCGCCGTAGCGGATCATCTGGTAGGGGCAGGGACCGGAGGACACAAGATGCGTGGCGCCGCTGGGCAGGTGCTGCACGGCTTCCTTGTGGCCGACGAAGGCCTCGAACTGGGAAGGCAGAGCCCTTGTCAGGGGGTCTTCGGCCCCGTCCGGGGTCAGATCGCAGACCACCGGGCCGACGGGTTCGGAAAAGCGCGCCTTTGACACCTCGGCGCCGAGGTGATGCGCGAGGATCCCGATGCCGTAGCAGCAGCCCATGAAGGGGATGTCTTCGGCGGTGATCCTTGGCATGAGCGACAGGCAGGCTGCTTCGATGCGGGCTTCTACGGGGTCTTTTGTCTCTGCGGCGTCGGAGACGCATCCCGGGCCGCCCCCGACGATGACGCCGGCGTAATCCGCCGGGTCCAGCCCGTCTGGCAGGTCGTCCTGATCGAGGCGCAGGCGGTGGACCTCATCGGCCAAGAGCCCGCCCTTGTCGAGGAAGGCGCGGTATTCGTCATCGCTGGCCTCGGTTTCCGGGCGCAACTGGAGGAGGAGGAATCGGGACATGACCCCCGATAGCGCGGTGCGGCGGGGCGGCGCAATGGGCTGTGGTTTCAGGTCTCTTGCGGGGCGGGCGCGCTGGCTGGGCTGTCGGGGGCTGTCGGGCGCTGGTTGACTGCATCGTTCTGGCCCACGTGCATGGGGAAAGGCAGCTCTGTCCCGGCTGGAAAGGGCGTGCCGCGGCCAAAGCAGGTGTCGTGTTCGCGCACCTGTGGGCGGACGTAAGGCCAGAGCACCTCGGCCAGGAAATGCTGATCGCGCGCGCGGTTGTTGCGCACATGGGCCGTGGCGGCGAGGTAGTCGCGGATGAGCGGCTCCAGCTTGGGCAGGGTGCCGGTGCGGGTGCCCCACATGCCCGCGAGCATGAGTTGGCAATGGGTGGGCCAGTCGCGCATGACGTGTACGGCGGCTGGGCCTGCCTGCCAGTCGGCCACTGCGGCGCGCTCGCGCCAGTTGATCACCGAGTCCGCGTCGCGCATGAGCACCGTGCCCACCTGCGGGTCATCAGCGGCCAGGAAACGCCAGAACAGCCCCCAGGTGCTGGCCGGTTTCTCGGGTCCCATGGAGATGATCTGTGCGCCCATGGACTGCAGCGTCTTGCACACTGAGGCTGGCACGCTGTCGTCCACGTAAAAGCGCGGCGTCCAGCCGGGGTAGAGGTAGCGCGCCACCAGAGTGTTGCGCAGCGCCCCGTCGAGGTAGCGCATGTTGTTGCCCCACAACGAAAAAGCGATGACGGATTTGCCCTGACGCGGGGCGCCTGCGGGGGGCTGGTCGGGGCCTGCGCGGGTGTCGAGCCGGGTCAGAACCTCGGCACCAAAGGCGCGGGCCTCGTCGAGGCGACCCGCGGCGCAGAGTGTCTCTACCAGCCAGACATCGCGTTTCTCGGGGTCCAGCACGGAGGTTTTGTCCGACAGCAGCGTGATGGCGGCGCCGAAGTGTTTGCAGCGCCGCAGGCAGCCGATGTAATTGCCAAGGTTTTCCGCAGTTGCGTCAAGCTGATAGGCCGCCTCGGCCAGCGGCAGCGCGGCCTGTGGGTCGCCTGCTTCGTGGCGGTCGATCATGCGCAGTTTCAGTGAAGGCACATGGGTGGCCGGGGCCTTGGCAAGCAGTGTCCGTTCCGCGTCGCTCAGCCGGTAGGTGCCGCGCGCGTGGATGGTCTGGATGCAGCGCTCGATCTCGGTCAGGTCTGCCATGTGGTCCGTGCTCCTCCTGCTTGCGTCTCCGACCCCTTGCCCAAGCGGCCCCGCCTGTCGTATACCCCCGCCGGTCACGATACAAAACCGGGAGCACAGCATGGCGGGCCATTCCAAATGGGCAAACATCCAGCACCGCAAGGGGCGCCAGGACAAGCTGCGCGCCAAGCTTTTCTCGAAGTTTTCCAAGGAGATCACCATCGCCGCCAAGATGGGTGATCCGGATCCGGAGAAGAACCCGCGCCTGCGTCTCGCGGTGAAGGAAGCCAAGGGCCAGTCGATGCCCAAGGACAACATCGAGCGCGCGATCAAGAAGGCGATGGGGGGCGAGGGTGAGGAATACGAGGAAATCCGCTATGAGGGCTATGGCCCCGGCGGGGTGGCGGTGATCGTCGAGGCGATGACCGACAACCGCAACCGGACCGCGTCGACCGTGCGCTCGACCTTTACCAAGAACGGCGGCAATCTGGGCGAGACGGGCTCTGTCGGGTTCATGTTCGAACGCAAGGGCGAGGTCGTCTACCCGGCGGAAACCGGCGATGCGGATGACATCATGATGGCCGCCATCGAGGCCGGTGCGGAGGATGTGGACAGCTCTGAGGATGGCCATATCATCACCACCGCCGACTCCGAATTAAACGATGTTTCCAATGCCTTGGAGGCCGAACTGGGCGAATCCCTGTCGACGAAACTGGTCTGGAAACCGACCACCACGACAGAGCTGGACCTTGACGGGATGACCTCGCTGATGCGGTTGGTGGACGCGCTGGAAGACGATGATGACGTGCAGCGCGTGACCACGAATTTCGAAGCCTCCGACGAGGTGATGGCGCAGCTGTAAGCGGCTGTCGCGGGGCCGGGCGCGGGTCTGATGGGCGCACGGATGGCGCCGCATCGGACCGCCGACAGGGGCACCCGAGGGGCCAAACCGCGCGGGGCGTGACGGGGCAAGCCCCCGGGCGCGCGCTGCGTTAACCCGGCGAGGGCGCGGCGCGGCACCCCCCGCAGGCGCATCAAACGGTACAAAACACCCGCGGTTTGGTACAGATTGATCCCCGTGCCACGGGGCGGAAACGCGCCCCATCGCGGCAGGTTTCAGGCGTTTGGTACGATTCGGCACCGAAATCGTACAGATTGATCCGCGCCACATCCCGCCCCCTATGCGCCGGCGCGGGACGTTGCGTCAAAGCCGCTCACAAGGCTGTGACACAGGGGCATTTTCAGCCTGCGGAAGATGTGCTTTGCTGTCACCGGGGTGATGTGCAGGTGGCGCGGTGGCGGAATTCTTTGTCTCTTACAACAAGGCGGATGCCGCGGTGGCCTTGCAGATCGCGCAGGCCTTCCGCGACGCGGGTATTTCGGTGCATTGCGCCGAGACAGACCTTGGCATCGGCGATGACATCGACCAGTGGATGATGCAGGCGATCGAGGACAGCGACCGCTGTCTTGCGCTGTTCTCGCCGGAGTATGTGGACCCGGCGGCCCAGTACTCTGAGGCGGAGCGCGGCACCTACTACTGGCAAGGCATGAACGGATTGCGCGCGGCGCTTGTCCCTGTTCTGGTGCGCGACTGCAAAATGCCAAAGGCGCTGGCCGCGAAGAAGCATCATGACCTGCGCGGGGGGGACATCGCCGCTCTGGTCGCGGCTTGGCAGAACCACCCCATGCACGGCAAACGGTGCTTGCGCCTCAATGTCTCTGCGCTGAGCCGCCCGGTGCGCGGACGTGACAGCGATATGCAAGCGCTGGAACAGGCGCTCAAGACCGGGCGCGCAGCGGTGCAAAGCGTGGTCAAGGGCGCAGGCGGTGTCGGCAAATCCACTTTGGCGCGGCTCTACATCCATCAGCATTTCCGCGACTACGACGGGGTCGTGTGGTGCGAGGCAGAGACGCGCAACGCATTGGTGCAAAGCCTGCTGCGGTTGTATCACCCCCTGACGAGGCAAATGCCACCCGCGGAACTGACCGAACCGCAGTCCAAGGCGCTGCTGGATATGGTTCAGGAGCGCAACGAACGCTGGCTGTTCGTCTATGACAACCTCACCAAACTGGAGGACATGAAGGGCCTCGCCCCCCCCGGCGATCTGATCGTGACGACGCGGGAAAGCGCTGGGTTTGACGGCTTTGCCGAGGTGCGGCCAGAGGTGCTGGGCTTTGCGACGGAGGATGACCCGGCGGTGCGCGTGTTGATGGAGGCCGCGGGCCGGGACGAGGACGCCGCGGGCGCGCGGGCGCTGGCGGAGGTGCTGGGCGGGCTGCCGCTGGCGCTGGTGGTGGCGGGCGCCCTGATCCGGGAGACGGGGGAGGCGTTTGACGCCTATCTCACCCAAGTCGATAAGGTCATCAAGGCCGAGCCACCCAATGCGGAGTATGACCAAAGCCTGCTGGGCGCGGTGCGGCTGAGCTATGACAGGCTGAGCGAGGACGCCAGGACAGTGGCGGACATCTGCGCGTGGTGGGCGCCCGAAGGGCTGTCGTTCGCGCTTTTCACCGGGCGCTGGCCCGATCTGGGGGCGGAGCGGCGCAAGCCCCTGAATTCGGAAATGATGTCAGAGCAGGTGGCGGCGCTGTCGGGGGAGGAGACACGGCTGAAAGCGGCTTTTGTCGAATTGACGCGGCGGTCGCTGATGACACGGGAGGCGGCGGGATACAGCCTGCACCGGATGAGTGCCGCGGCGCTGCGGGCCGGGCAGGGGCCGGAGGCGGCGCAAGCGGCGGTCGAACTGCTGGCGGCGGTGTATCCCTACGATTCAGATCATTCCGGCAACTGGCCGCTCTGTGCGCGGCTGACACCCCATCTGCGCGCGCTGCACGCCACGGGGCAGGCCCCCGGCGTCGCAGCGATGGACTATTTGCTGAACCAAGGGGCGATTTACCTGAGCCAGATCGGCGATCACGACGGGGAGCTTGTGCTGGCGGAGGCCTCCTTGACGATGACATCCGCGCGCCTGCCAGAGACGGATCGGGACATCGCCGTCGCCTTTGCCAAACTGGGCATGGCCTATTTTCGGCAGGGGCGCGTGGCAGAGGCGATCACCGCGCTGCGCAAGGCCGTGGCGCTGAACCGTGCGCATTATCCCGAGACGAGTGACCTTGCGGACAGCCTGGATCTGCTGGGGTTCGTGTTGGCCAAGGTGGAGGACGGTGGTCACAAACCGCATCTGCAGGAGGCGGTGAACCTGCGTCAGGAGGCGCTGCTGCTGTATCGTCGTCACGCGGGGCGGCGCAGCGACAAGGTGGCGAATGCGTTGAACAACCTCGGGCATCTGCGCGATCTGCAAGGGCGCAGATCCGCGGCGGCGCGGCTGCACGGGGCGAGCCTGTCTATCCAGCGGGAGGTGCTGCCCGCGGGGGACGCGCGGCTGGGATACGTGTTGCTGAACACCGGGGCGTTGAAGCTGAAAGCCGGGGCGGCGCGGGCGGCGGTGGCGCTGCTGCAAGAGGGTTATGATCTGTGGTGCGCCGCCCATGCAGGCCGCTGGGATCACGAGGATGTGCGCGACGCGGCGGATTGGTTGATCTCTTGCCGGATCAAACTGGGGGAGACGGCGGAGGCGCGGCGGCTGTGCGATCTGCATGGGTTTGATTTTGAGGAACGGGTCAGTTTCGCGGAAGAACACTTGCCCGATCCGGTGGATTGAGCCGCGGGTGCCGTTTGGGGCCCCGTTCCGCTGCGGCGGGCGGTTTTGCGCGGCAGGGGCCGCGGCGGCCAGAGCGGCATGACAGGGGACAGTGTGACGTGGGCTGGCAGGACAGCGCCGGATCTGGCACAGAGAGGTTTGCGCCGGGTGGTTTTGCCCGGGACAGGTTTGACCGGGATGGGCAGGCGACGGACCGCCCTGACAGATCCGGCGTGACACGCAGGACCT
>JBELMB010000254.1:0-7008 GCA_042088665.1 Sagittula sp. | reverse complement strand
GGACAGAAGGAAAAAGGCGCATCTTGGATCTCCGTATCTGGACGTCGGTTCATTTGCCCCCGGGGCGCGATTGGCAGCCGGTTTTGGCGCGTCCTGCCTGCGCTCTGCGGATCATTTGAATCAGGTGTGCCGCTTTCAGGCTCAAACAAGCCACCTGACGCAGTGTTTTGGCGGGATTCCCCTTTGGGCAGGTCTTTTCTTTTTGCATGTTGTTGCATAGCCTTTCCGGTGCGACCGAGGGGTCCAAAAAGGGAGTTTAGTTCATGAAGAAAATGTTTGCAGCGGTGTCCATGACCGCGCTTGCAGCCGGGTCCGCCTTTGCAGGGGGACACGCAACAGAAGCAAAGATCGGTGTCGTTCTCGGCTACACGGGCCCGATCGAATCCATCACACCGGCGATGGCGGCCTCTGCCGAGCTGGCGCTGGCGGAAATTAACGACAGCGGCATGTTCCTCGACGGTGTCACGCTGACACCCGTGCGCGGCGACAGCACCTGCATCGACTCTGCCGCAGCCACCGCCGCTGCGGAACGTCTGATCACCTCCGAAGGCGTGGTCGCCATCATGGGCGCAGACTGCTCCGGCGTGACCGGCGCGATCCTTGCCAACGTGGCCCTGCCGAACGGCATCCCGATGGTCTCGCCCTCGGCGACTTCCCCCGCGCTGTCGACCGCCGAAGACAATGGCCTGTTCTTCCGCACGGCCCCGTCTGACGCCCGTCAGGGTGCCGTGATCGCAGAGATCCTCGCCGAAAAGGGCATCTCCGAAGTTGCGGTGACCTACACCAACAACGACTATGGCAAGGGCCTGGCAGATGCGTTTGAGGCGGCTTATGGCGGCACCGTGACCATCACCGCCCCGCATGACGACGGCAAGGCGGATTACTCTGCCGAGATCGGCGCGCTGGCCTCCGCCGGTGGCGAGGCCCTGATGGTGTTCGGCTACACCGACCAGGGTGGCAAGGGCATGATCCAGGCATCTTTCGACACGGGCGCATTTGACGTCTATGTCCTGGCTGACGGCATGTATGGCGACAACCTGTTCACCGAACTGGCCGATGCGCTCGAGGGATCGTTTGGCACCGTGCCGGGCGCCGAAGGTGAAGGCGCAGAGGCGTTCAACGCGATCACTGCTGCGGCGGGCATCGACGGCTCCTCTTCGTTCACGCGCGAATCCTATGACGCGGCGGCTTTGATCGCTCTGGCGATGATGAAGGGTGGCGAAGCGACCTCCGAGGCCGTGGCGGCCAACCTTCTGGACGTGGCCAATGCACCGGGCGAGCCGATCCTGCCGGGTGAACTGGGCAAGGCGCTGGAAATCCTCGCCAATGGCGGCGACGTCGACTTTGTCGGTGGATCCGGTGTCGAGCTGATCGGCCCGGGCGAAGCGGCAGGCACCTACCGCCACTACAACGTGGTGGGCGGCGCAGCCGATACAGTGGAATTCCGCTGATCCAAACCGCGGAGTGGTCCGGCCTGCCGGGCCACTTCCATCCGGGACGCGGCGCAGGACGCCCCGGCCCAAGTTTTGACGATGGCCCCGGCGCGCACCGGGGACCATAGGGGGACAATCCGTGATCAAGGTGGAGAATCTGCACCGCCACTTCGGCGCCTTCCGCGCCGTTGACGGCGCTTCGTTGGAAATCGCCAAGGGCTCGATCACCGGGCTGGTCGGCCCCAATGGTGCGGGCAAGACCACGCTGTTCAACGTGATTGCCGGTGCCCTGCCGCCCACCAGCGGCACGGTGATCATGGATGGCGAGGACATCTCTGGCCTGCCGCCGCACGCCCTGTTCCACAAGGGGCTCTTGCGCACCTTCCAGATCGCACATGAGTTCAGTTCGATGTCCTGCCGCGAGAACCTGATGATGGTGCCCGGCGGCCAATCGGGCGAGGCGCTCTGGAACACATGGTTTGGCCGCAAGCGCATCGCCGAGGAAGAGCGCGCGCTGAAGGCAAAGGCCGACGAAGTGCTGGATTTCCTGACCATTTCGCATTTGTCGGACCACCCTGCCGGGGCGATCTCCGGCGGTCAGAAGAAGCTGCTGGAACTTGGGCGCACCATGATGGTGGACGCAAAGATCGTGTTTCTCGACGAAGTGGGTGCAGGCGTGAACCGAACCTTGCTGAACACCATCGCCGATACGATCGTGCGCCTGAACAAGGAACGCAATTACACCTTCTGCGTGATCGAACACGACATGGATTTCATCGGCCGCATCTGCGACCCGGTCATCGTCATGGCCGAGGGCAAGAAACTGGCCGAAGGCTCGCTGGATGAGATCAAGGCGAATGAAGCGGTGATCGAGGCCTACCTGGGAACGGGCCTGAAAAACAAAGACCAGGTGGCCACGGTATGACACGGGCCGATCGCGCCTTGGCTTTGCGGGCATTGGCCGCGCTCTGGTTGGGGCCCCTGCTTGGGTTGGGCGCCGTGCTGGCGCTGGTCGCGACTTCTGCTGCGGGGGCTGCGCAAACAGTGGCCAAGCAGTGTACACAGCCCGTTGAGGGGCTGCGGTTTTGCAACGACCGGGCGATTACAGCGGTGGAAAGCTATGGCTCTTCGGTGCGGGTCAAGACCGAGATCGACGGCGCCGCGGCGGCACTGCTGATGTATGTGGAGGCGGGCGAACGCCACGATCTGGCGCAGGCCACCTCCCGCGAGGAGGTTGAGGCGCTGCTGCGTGGGATCCACGGCAAGCAGTTGAACATCTGGCGCAGCGGGCTGAAACGCAAAACCTTTGAGGTCTCCGATGTGGTGAGCGTGAACGGCTGGCCCGTCGTGGAGACCCGCGCGGTGCCGACATGGTCCCTGTTTGGCAAGGACAACACCGCATGGGTCTATGTCTCTGCCTTTGTCTGCGATGCAGTCGTGTTGATCGAACAGGTCGGAGATCACGACAAAGGCATCGGCACGGAGGTTTTGGTCCGCTGGGCGCGGTCCGTCATTGCCATGGCGCAACCGGTGGACAAAGCTCCGGAGGAGTGCGTGTCATATGGCTAGGACAAAGGGTATTGCCGCAGGTCTTTGGGGGAATGGCGCGCCGACAGCGTGGCGGCTGTGCAAAGGCGCGCAGGGTCCCGGCATCGACCGGGGGCGCGCATCATCGGTTCGCGGTCTTGCACGCCGCATCGAGGTGGCCAAGGCACCGCTCCGACGTTCGGGCGGCACCACACTGACCGGGGGCCGTTTGATATTGCGGGCCGCTGCGATCGTGGTCCGGGACGGGCCGATCCGCGGCGGCACGGCGCCTGTGCGGCGGGCGATGGCGCAAGGTGATCTGGTGTGCGACCAGTCGCAGGGCAACAAATCCCTCAGCAAAAAAATTCTGGGCAATAAAATCCGGGGCAATAAAATCCGGGGCAACAAACGCCCAGTGACGCGGATGCCAGAACCGGGGGGATGCCTGCCCCCCGCAGACCGGTTGATGCATCGCGTGGAAAACGACGGGGGCCGCGCAGGCGCCTCCGCGGGCGGGCGGGCACAACCTGCCGATGCGCGCGGATATTGAAGGATCCAAGATGAGCGACAGTCCTTACCAAAACGACCGTGGCAACAAAGATGCGTCTATCACCCGCAAGGGAGGAGAAGGCACTGTGGACCCTACGCAAAAAAGCGGGCCGGTGACCGACGCGCCGGGAGGTCCCTTCCTGATCGGGGATACGATGACCGGGGGATACGGCAAGGGTCCGGATATTTTGCATGAGTGCACCATCGCGGTGGACAAAGGCGAGATCGCCGTGATCGTCGGCCCCAATGGCGCGGGCAAATCCACGGCGATGAAGGCGGTCTTTGGCATGTTGAACGTGCGCTCGGGGGCGGTACGGCTCGATGGGCGCGACATCACCCAGCTGACCCCGCAGGACCGCGTCGCCGAAGGCATGGGCTTTGTGCCCCAAACCTCCAACATCTTTACCTCGATGACCGTGGAAGAGAACCTCGAGATGGGTGCCTTTATCCGCGAGGACGACATTCAGGCCACGATGGAGCAGGTCTATACGCTGTTCCCGATCCTGCGTGACAAGCGCCGTCAGCCTGCGGGCGAATTGTCCGGCGGTCAGCGTCAGCAGGTTGCGGTGGGGCGCGCATTGATGACCCAACCCCGTGTGCTGATGCTGGATGAACCCACGGCCGGGGTCTCGCCAATCGTGATGGACGAGCTTTTTGACCGCATCATCGAAGTGGCCCGCACCGGGATCTCTATCCTGATGGTGGAACAGAACGCCCGGCAGGCGCTTGAAATTGCTGATAAAGGATATGTTCTGGTACAGGGGCGCAATGCCTTTACCGGAACCGGGAAAGAGCTTTTGGCCGATCCCGAAGTGCGCAAGAGTTTCCTAGGGGGCTGAGAGATGACCAAACCGATGATCGCCCGGGCCATGGGCCTCGCCGCAGTGCTGGCCGGAGGTGCGCTGACTGCCAGCGCGCAGGAAGTCCGCTTTGGCATCATCTGCCAATATCCGGATGTGTGCCATGAAGAGGCCTGCCTCGACGACAAGACGCCCCTTCTGGTGCTGTTCTTTACCGGCGAGACCGAGGCCGACAAGGGCATCGTGTTTTCAACGCCGGGCGGCGATCTGCCGGGCCTGTCGCTTGATGTCCAAAACGAAGAGACATGGTTTCTGCGGGTCGGGCGCGTCGAAGGGCAGATGCCTCTGCGCTCCATGTCTTATAACCTCGAAAGCGGCAACGGATTGCTCAGCCTCTGGATGGAGGACGGCGCGGGCAGTTACACGGTCGGGGGCGCGTGCAGGCTTGCGCCGGGCGACGCCTTCGCGCTGACCGGAAACTGACGCGGCGCGGCAAGAAAGGCGGACAAGATTATGGAAAACATGCGTTTCTCCCTCACCGCCGCGCCGCTTGGCCTTGCCATGTCGGCGCGTTGCCCTGTCGTTGGTTTTGCGCTGACGCGCAGCGATGTCGCGGACAGGCCGATGGTACCGGGCGCGCCGCGGGTGGTTGAACCTGCTCAAGAGAATTGCGTGCAAGTCGCGGGGCGCGCGGCCTTTGCATGTACATATAGAAAGCGGCGAGCGGATCCGGATGTGCGCCAAAGCACTCTGGCCGGTTCAGACGGAAAGGATCCGACATGAGTATTTGGAAAACAGAGAAACACAAGGCACGCGGATGGCAGCAAGGACGACCGGCGGTCGTGTCGGGGCTGATGCTGTTGATGGCGGGCAGTGCCTCGGCGCAGCCTGTGCAGGACATGCTGGGCAAGTCGTTGCTCTGCTCCATGACGATGGAATGTTACGAGCAGGAGGCGTGCACCTTCACGCAGTTTGCCTTTGACATTCCGCTGCCGGATGCGCTGCCCGGTGAAGCCTCATTGTTGTTGCCCGGCGGGCCCGCGGAGGGCGGCGCGGCCAATACCGGCGGCACGCTTTACGTAGCGGCAGAGGATGAGGTGGCGGTCTACCTGTTGACGCGGACGCCCAACAGCGATGCCCGTCTGTCGGCGCATTTCGTGGATCCGATGCAGGTGCTGACATATCATGGCCGTTGTGAATTGGTGAAATGATCGGATGTTGCCGGGAATTTGGGCGCGTGTCTGTCGGGGCGGCCGCCGTGGTTGCGGCGCTCTTCGCAGTTCTGCCCGTTTCCGGCGCGGCGACCGAACGGGCGCGATGCAGTTTCGCGCCGCTTTGCCCGCCCGGGATGTTTTGCGTGACGGTTCAGCGCGTGCTCACGTTTGAGCGCAGCACGGCGGTGGACGGGCTTTGGGCGCTGCACATCCCGGGGCGCACACCCGACGCGGGGTTGGCGGCGCGCTTTGCCCCCATGATGGGAGAGGCGACAGTTCTGGTCGCCGAGGCCGCGGGTGGCGGTCATATGTTTGTCATCGCTGCCGATGGGGACGCCATCTACACCGAAGTGGCAGGTGGCGTCGTTCAGGCGTGGCACGGGCGCTGCGGGTCTTTTTCATGAGCCGTGGTCAAGGGGAGACGGAATGGACTTTCTGAACGCGATCGTCGCGCTTTCGAATTTTGTGATCGTGCCGGCCATGGCCTATGGCAGCCAGTTGGCGCTGGGGGCATTGGGGGTCACGCTGATTTACGGGATCCTGCGGTTCTCGAACTTTGCCCATGGCGACACGATGGCCTTTGGCACCATGGTCACGGTGCTGTTCACATGGCTGTTCCAGAGTTGGGGCCTGAGCCTGGGTCCGCTGCCCACGGCGCTGCTGGCGATCCCCTTTGGCATTGCGGGGACGGCGCTGCTTGTGCTGGGAACCGACCGGGTGGTCTATCGCTTTTACCGGGGGCAAAAGGCGAAACCGATCATCTTCGTCATGGTCTCCATCGGGGTGATGTTCATCTACAACGGCATCACCCGTTTCATCCTTGGCGCTGATGACCGGCGCTTTTCCGATGGCGAACGGTTCATCATCAACGCCCGCGAATTCAAGAACATGACCGGCCTGCGCGAAGGTCTGGCGATCAAGACCACCCAGGGTCTGACAGTTCTGACCGCGGTTGTCGTCGTGATCGTGCTGTTCTGGTTTCTCAACAAGACCCGCACGGGCAAATCCATGCGCGCCTATTCCGACAACGAGGATCTGGCGCTCTTGTCCGGCATCAACCCTGAACGGGTGGTGCAAGTGACATGGCTGATCGTGGCGGCGCTGATCACCGTGGCGGGCGTGCTCTATGGTCTGGACAAGTCCTACAAGCCCTTCACCTACTTCCAGTTGCTGCTGCCGATCTTTGCCTCTGCGATCGTCGGCGGGCTGGGCAACCCCATCGGGGCCATCGCAGGCGGATTTGTCATCGCCTTTTCGGAGGTGTCTATCACCTATGCCTGGAAAAAGGTGCTGGTCTACCTGATGCCTGACGCGCTGGAGCCGTCCAGCCTCGTGCAACTGCTGGCAACGGAATACAAATTCGCCGTCAGCTTCATGATCCTCGTGGTGGTGCTGCTGTTCAGACCCACGGGCCTCTTCAAGGGGAAATCGGTATGAGCCATTCCGTCAAGACCGTTGTGCTCTTTGCAATCGTGGCTGCGCTGA
>JBELMB010000044.1:0-33448 GCA_042088665.1 Sagittula sp. | reverse complement strand
CCGGATTCCCCAACGATGGCAAGGGTTTCGCCCTTTGCAATCTCGAAAGAGACGCCTTTGACGGCCTCCATCTCGCGGCCGTCCTGCCGGAAAGCCACGCGCAGGTCCTGCACTTTGAGTAGGGCGCTCATGAAAAGGTCTTTCTGGGGTCAAAGGCATCCCGCACACCTTCGAAGATGAAGACAAGCAGCGAGAGCATGACAGCAAAGGCGGTGAAAGCGGTGAAGGCCAGCCAGGGCGCTTGCAGGTTCTGTTTGGCCTGCAATGTCAGCTCCCCGAGGGAGGGCGCTTCGGCGGGCAAGCCGAACCCGAGGAAGTCCAAACCCGCCAGCGTCGCAATCGTGCCGGTCACGATGAACGGCAGAAAGGTCAGCGTGGCCACCATGGCATTCGGCAACATGTGGCGGAACATGATCGTCCAGTTCGATACGCCAAGCGCCTTGGCCGCGCGCACGTATTCAAGGTTGCGGGCCCGCAGGAACTCTGCCCGGACAACGCCGACCAGCGAGGTCCAGCTGAACAGGATCGTCAGCACGATCAACAGGACGTAACTTCGCCCGAAAATCGCGAACATGATGATGATGACATAAAGCGAGGGGATCGCGCCCCAAATCTCGATCACACGCTGGAAAATGAGATCCAGCCATCCGCCAAAGAAGCCCTGCAGCGCACCGGCCACGATCCCGATCACAGAAGCCGCCGCCGTGACAATCAGGGTAAAGATGATCGACAGGCGAAAGCCGTAGATAATGCGGGCCAGAACGTCGCGTTTTGCGTCATCGGTGCCCAGCAGGTTCTGCCCGTTCGGGGGCAGAGGGGCCGCCCCCGGACGCTCTACCGGGGTGTCATAGCTGTAGGGAATGAGGGGCCAAAGCGTCCAGCCTTTCTGGAACTCGGCGTCGGTGATGTCGCCGTTCCGGGACATCGCGATGTACCCTTCCGGGTCGTCAAAGCAATCCTCCAACCCGCCGGTCACGATGAGGCATTGCACTTCTGGATCGCGGTATTGCGCCTCTGTCCTGAAATCGCCCCCGAACTCTGTCTCGGCGTAGAAGTTGAAGATCGGCGTATAGTATTCCCCGCGGTACTGGACGAGGATCGGTTTGTCGTTGGCGATGAACTCGGCAAAGAGCGACAGGCCAAACAACAGCGCAAAGATCCACAGCGACCAGAAGGCGCGGCGGTTCCGGGTGAAATTGCGCCAGCGGCGTGCGTTCAAAGGGGACAGCGTGAACCAGCCCTTCTTTGGTTCCGGCAAGTCGATCGCGGGGGTTTGCACTTCGGGTTGTGCGACCATCAGGCAGCCCTCCGCGGTTTTGCGGCATGGGCCCGACGGGGCGGGTGCGGGTACTGGTTTGTCTGCTGGGACACTTGCCTACCCCTCCCTTTTTTCGAAATCGATGCGGGGATCGATGATCACATACATCAGGTCGGAAATGATCCCCACCGTGAGGCCGATCAGGGAGGTGATAAACAGCGTGCCGAAGATCACCGGGTAATCCCGCGCAACGGCGGCCTCGAACCCGAGCCGGCCCAACCCGTCGAGTGAAAAGATCGTCTCGATGATCAGCGAAGACCCGAAAAAGACCCCGATGAACACGCCCGGCAGGCCGGCAATCACGATCAGCATGGCGTTGCGGAAAATATGCCCATACAGCACCCGGCTTTCCGACAGGCCCTTGGCGCGTGCGGTCATGACGTAATGCTTCTTGATCTCGTCGAGAAAGCTGTTCTTGGTCAGCAAGGTCAGCGTCGCAAAGGCCGAGATCGTCGAGGTAAGCACCGGCAGAGCGATGTGCCAGAAATAATCGGCGATCTTGGCAAAGAAGCCGAGGTTTTCCCAATTGTCGGACGTCAACCCGCGCAACGGAAAGATCTGCCAGTAACTGCCACCGGCAAAGAGCACCAGCAGCAGGATCGCGAAGAGGAACCCCGGGATCGCATAGGCGACAATGATCAGCCCGGATGTCCAGGTGTCAAAGCTGGTGCCATCCTTGACCGCCTTGCGAATGCCAAGAGGGATCGACACGAGGTAGGCAATCAGCGTGGACCAGAGGCCCAGCGAGATCGACACCGGCATCTTTTCCACCACCAGATCGATCACGGAAATGGAGCGGAAGTAGCTCTCGCCAAAGTCGAGGCGGATATAGTTCCACATCATGTTCAGGAAGCGCTCAAGCGGGGGTTTGTCAAAACCGAACTCCCGCTCGAGTTCCTCGATGAACTCGGGTGGCAGACCCCGGGCGCCGATATAGGAGTCCGACCCCGTTCCGACGCCACCTTCAATCTCGGTCTGTTCGCCCCCGGCAAAGCCGCCGAACACGTCTCCCTGGCCCTCGATATTGGCCAGAATTTGCTCGATCGGGCCGCCGGGCACGAATTGCACAAGGACAAAGTTGAAGACCATGATCCCCAGCAATGTGGGAATGATCAGCAACAGGCGTCGGAGGATATAGGCGCTCATGTCAGTCCAGCACGCCTTCGTCTTTGAGCGCTTGCTCCTTGTCCGGGTTCACCCACCAGAAATCCAGCGCGCCGACAGCGAAGGGCGGGATGTCCTCGGGGTGCTCGTAGATGTCCCAATAGGCCACCCATGTCACGTCATTGTACCAGACCGGGATCATCATCCGTTCAAACCGCAGGGCGCGGTCCAGCGCAGTGAGGGACACTTCTTCTTCTTCGCGGGTTTCGGCGCTCAGCGAGGCGTCGATGATGGTGTCAACGAGGGGGCTGGCCAGACCCGCGGGATTGAACAGCGAATATTCCGCCGCTTCGGACCCATAGCGCTGGTGCAGACCGGTGCCGGTGCCAAGGAAGGCGGCGTAACTGTCGAAGATCATGTCATAATCACGATCACGCTCGCGGAGCGTATATTGTGATGGGTCGACCTTTTCGATGCTGATGTCGATGCCGAGCGCTTCGACATTGTTGGAATAGTTGGTCAGGATCGCCTGCAACGTGGCGGAACTGGCAGAGTTCAGCGGGAAAGAGATCGTAAAGAGCTCTCCGGCGGCGTTGCGGCGCAAGCCGTCATCGCCAACGGTCCAGCCAGCGTCTTCGAGCAGGCGCGAGGCGCGGCGCAGATTGCGGCGGTCGTTCAGCCGTTCACCATTGGAGGTATGGGCCATCACCGCTTCTTCGGTCAGCATCTCTGCCGGGACAAGGTCGCCGAGGCTCTCGAGGAAGGCCAGTTCGGCCCCCTCGGGCACACCCGTCGCCATAAGGGGCGTGTCCTGCGTATAAGAGCTGCGTTGCTTGAACAGGCCGAACTGGAGGCTCTCGTTGGTCCACTCAAAGTTGTATGCCAGCGAAAGCGCCTCGCGGACGCGCTTGTCCTGCATCTTTTCCTTGCCGAGGTTGAAGACAAAACCCGACGGCGTGGGGGGCGACCCGTCCGCGATCTCTTCGCGCACGACGTGGCCGCGGTCGACGGCGGGAAAATCATAGGCGGTTGCCCATTGCTTGGAATTGCCCTCTGGACGGAAGCGATATTCGCCCGCCTTGAACCCCTCGAACGCGGCGGCATCATCGGCAAAATACTCGATGCGAATCGTGTCGAAGTTGTAGCGACCCTTATTGATCGCCAGATCCCAGCCCCAATAGTCGGGGTTGCGCTTGTAGACGATGCGGCGGTTCACTTCGACTTCGTCGAGGATATAGGGGCCCGACCCGGGAGAGATCTCAAGCCGCGATTCATCGAGGCGTGCGCCACTTTCTTCGTACCAGGACTTTGACCAGACCGGCACGCCGCCAACCTGATCGATCAGCGACCGGCGGGAAATATCGGGCGCAAAGTGGAACTTGATCTTGTGATCGTCCAGCACTTCGACCTTGGGTATGCGTTTGCGCACGGCTTCGGCGTAGCTTTGCAGACCCTGATCCAGCAGCAGGTTGTGTGAAAAGGCCACGTCATGGGCCGTCACCGGGGTGCCGTCAGAGAATTTGGCCTCGGGCCGCATGTGGAAGATGACCCAGTTCTTGCCCTCGTCATACTCCAGCCGTTCCGCCAGCAGGCCATATACTTCGCCGTAGACATCACCGGGCAGGGACTCGCCGCTGAACAGCGACTCCCCCAGCAGCGATTCATACAGCGACCAGCTATAGACCCCGGCGCGGCCCTTTCGGGTGTAAGGGTTCATGCTGTCGAATGTGCCCAGCCGCGACAGTGAAACCTCGCCACCCTTCGGCGCGTCCGGATTGACGTAGTCAAAATGCGTGTAGTCCGCCGGATACTTCAGGTCGCCGTAAAAGGAATAGCCGTGGGACGTGATGACCGTGTCGTCCTGACCCCAGGCCTTTGCGCCCAAGGCCGCGACACCGAGCGCCAGAAGTCCGACAAGCGCGGGACGTAAATCGACACCCCGCCGTGCTTCGGTTCTGGCCGTGGCGCGGGGCGGGCGTGAGCGAGGGGCAAGCAAAGTCATGAACGTCTCCCTTTGGATCATCGCCGGTCGGGACGGAGAAGCCTCTCTCCATATCGCCGGCACCTTGGTTAAATTTAAGCTAAGTGTTCCACATGACCACATTCAAGACGCGAATGGGTGTGGTTTTCGAACACCTGACGCAGGCGTGACGCGGTTGTGATCGCGTCGAGGCATGAAAAAAGGGCCGTGTCCGGTGACACGACCCCTTCAACAGCGGATTTGACGGCAGGATCAGTTGCCGATGGTCTGCAGGTAGGCAATCAGGTTTGCGCGATCCTCGGGCTTTGCCAGCCCGTTGAAGGCCATCGTGGTGCCGGGCGCCCATGCCTTCGGCTTTTCGAGGAACCCGTTCAGCGCGTCCACGTCCCACGCCCCTTCCGGCAGTGCGCCGGAGTAGCTGAAGCCCGATGCAGAGCCGATCTCGCGGTCTACGATGCTGTAGAGATAGGGGCCGGTGGCGTTCGCGCCCTCGTCCAGCTTGTGGCAGGCGCGGCATTTGCCGAACACGCGCTCGCCTTTGCCCACGTCGGCCGATGCCAAAAGCGCGGTGAAATCGACTTCTTCTTCCGGCGCGTCATCTTCGGCTTCGGCGGTCTCGATGATGTAGGCCGATGCATGCTCGTCACCATGACCACCGCCCACATGATAGAGCGTTTCGGCCGCCCACTTGCTCATCAGGTAGATCAACAGCGCGCCACAGAAGCTGCCCAGAATCTTGGTAAAGGTCATTGTGTCAAACATGAGGTGCCCTGTCGGTTGGATGTCTGTCGGCGCGGTATCTATTGCTTCCCATCAGGTCTGGCAAGCGATAGAAGGCGCGACCAATCGCCCGCCTGCGCGCGGGGAATTCCACACGGCAAGGAGCGGAGCATGCCCGATCGTATCGCCTTTCAAGGAGACCTTGGCGCGTATTCGCATCAAGCCTGTGTCGAAGCGCGTCCCGGCGCGGACGTATTGCCGTGCCGGACCTTCGAGGATGTGATCAACGCCGTGCGAGACGGGCAGGCGGATCTGGCCATGTTGCCGGTGGAAAATACAACCTACGGGCGTGTCGCGGATATTCACCGGCTGCTGCCTGCCTCTGGGCTGAAAATCGTCGACGAGGCCTTTGTCCGGGTGCACATCAGCCTTATGGCCCTGCCCGGCGTGCAGATCGAAGATCTGGATGTGGTGCGCGCGCATCTTGTCTTGCTGCCGCAGGCGGCCTCATTCCTCGGGCAATACGGGATCCGCGGCGAGGCGGCGGCTGACAGTGCCGGAGCCGCGGCGGAGGTCGCCCGCGACGGGGATCGCACGACCGGCGTGCTGGCCTCGGACCTCGCGGCAGAGATCAACGGCTTGAATATCCTCGCCCGTCACATCGAGGATCATGCCCACAACACCACGCGCTTTTTGCTCATGGCACCGGAGGCGGACAAATCCCGGCGTGGCGCGCACGGGATGATGACCACTTTCGTCTTCCAGGTCCGCAACCTGCCCGCGGCGCTCTACAAGGCGATGGGCGGGTTTGCCACGAATGGCGTCAACATGACGAAGCTTGAAAGCTACATGGTTGGCGGTTCCTTCACCGCGACGCAGTTCTACGCTGACATCGAGGGCCATCCGGAGGACCTGCCGGTGCAGCGCGCATTGGAAGAGTTGGACTACTTCACCGATATGCTGGACATTCTTGGGGTTTACCCGCGCGATCCCCGCCGCGACTGAACGCAGATGCGGGTCAAGCACCCGCGCCAGCGGCGGTGTCTTGGTCGAAGGTTTTGAAACGCGCATCGGTGGTTGGGCGAAGCGACAGGCAATCGCTGCGCGCGACGCGAGAGGCCTTCGACCGAGGGGCCTCATTCAAGGCACTGTTTTCCGACGGACCAAGGCCCGCGGCGGTTCAGTCTTTCGAAGGAGTACTGGGCGTCCTTTCGGCGGATGAGGAAACTGTGTCGCAGCTTGTGCCATTGCCAAGTTTCAAACTCGGACGATATCCGTATTTATAGAGCGATAAATAAGGCTGAAGGGGACGGGTATGGCGCGGACGGGCACAGCGATTGTCGCGGGCGGTTCCATCGGGGGATTGTTTGCTGCCGCAGCCCTGATGAAAGCAGGCTGGACGGTGCGCGTGTTCGAGCGGACGGCTGTCGAACTGGCGGGCCGCGGCGCAGGGATCGTCACGCATGAGACACTGATAAACGCTTTCGCGGCGGTTGGGGCAGAAACCCGGAACCTTGGCGTGCCGGTGGAACACCGCGTTGCCTTCGATCTGGCGTGCCAGGTGGTCAAAAAGACGTCTTATCCGCAGATTGTCACATCCTGGGATCGTATCCATCAGATCCTGCGCGCCTTGATACCTGAGGGCGTCTATTGCCTTGGACGCGCCGTTGTTGGCTATGAAAACACGTCAGAGACAGTCGCGGCGATTTTCGACGATGGCAGCCGGGAAACTGCGGATCTTCTGGTTGGCGCCGATGGGTTTCGGTCCGCGATCCGCGGTCAGATGTTGCCGAAGGTAAAGCCCGGATATTCTGGCTACGTCGTTTGGCGTGCCGTGGCGGATGAAGACAAGATGCCCGCGGAGGTGCACGCGCGCCTCTTTGATGCCTTCGGATTCTTTGCGCCCAACAGGACCCAGATTGTCGGCTATCCGATTGCCGGGGTTGAGAATAACCTGCGCGAAGGTCACCGGCGCTACAACTTTGTCTGGTACAGCGCCGTCACCGATGACGCCCTGCGGGACATGCTGACGGATGCTGACGGCACGCACCACCCGGTGTCGATCCCGCCGCCCCGGATCCGCGACGACGTCTTGGCGCGTATGCTGGAGGACGCGACCCAGCGCCTGCCGGACGCCTTTGTCGAGATCATCAAGACCAGCGGTCGCCCGTTCTTTACGCCGATCTACGACCATTGCAGTCCGGTCTTTGCGAAGGGGCGCGTGGCATTGGTGGGCGACGCCGCCTGTGGTGTGCGGCCCCACGTCGGGATGGGGGTGACGAAGGCTGCCGAAGATGCCCTGGCGCTGGCGCAGGTCGTCGCTGACCAGCCCGTGGTGGAGGCGCTGGGGGCCTACTCGGACACGCGGGAGCCGGCATCGCGCCGCGTCTATGAGCAAGGTCAGAGGCTGGGCGCGCTGATCTTCGATACGGACCCTGCGATCAATCTGGATGGGCGCAGCCATCCGGAGATTGACACCATCATGTCGGACACGGCCGTCCCGGTCTTGTGAGCCTTTGCGTCTCGCGCTGTTTCTCAGGCCGGGTCATCATCGGGCGTCGGTAGCCTGCGCGCGCGATCAGGGGATGACCCCTTGCCGCATGACCTTGGGACCCTGGCCTTTACCGCAAGAGCGGCGCTCACCAAAACGCCTGACACCGCATGAAGGCTTGCCCCATGAAGAACGACAATCGGTCGTCGTCTCAACCAGATTCGTGGGGCAGGGGGCGAGGATCCACCGTGTCTGGGCCAGCGCGTAGATCGACACACCACGCACCGGCCCATTCAGGGAACCGTCAGAGCCCCAGCGTTACTTGATCGCCTGCGGATTGATCGGAGAGCCCGCCCCGCCCGGCAGATGCAGCGGAGGTGCCGTGAACAGGAACTCATACACGCCGTCCTCGGCGCAATCGGCGGCGAGGTCCTTGAGGTAAAAGATTTCCCCCATCGCGATGCCAATCGCCGGAATCACAACCCAGTGCCAGGGCTGGTTCGCCTCTTCGGTCTCATTGGGGCGCACTTCGCAGCCCCAAGTGTCCGCGCAGATGCCCGCGATGTCGTGTTTCTTGATCCAATAGGCCGTCTCAAAGGCCAACCCGGGCGCGTCGCCGCCTGCATAGCCGTCCCAGTTGTCACTCTCGAGGCAACGTTCCTGATGGCCCGTGCGGAAAATGACGAAATCGCCTTTCTTGATCTCCACCCCCTGCGCGGCGGCGCAGGCGTCCAGATCTGCATTGGTGATGGCGTATCCATCCTCAAGGCTGTCGACACCTTTCCAGCGCGCAATGTCCAGCAGCACACCGCGCCCGACCATCTTGTCGCGGTAGTTCTCGATCCCCAGCTTGTTCGCGCCGTTCACGGTCACAGCCGTGGCCGGGAAACCGGTGGCCACCTTGTCATCCCGACCGAGGTGGCACAGCGAGTCCCCTTGTGTTGATCCCTGACAGGGCAGGTTGATCGCGTCATCGGCGTAGCGCAGGTAGGCCTTGCCATCACCGTCCTGCTCCCCGTTGACGGCATCCGTGCCGGTGGCCAGCATCTGGTGAATGAGGTTCCAGCGCCCGCCGAACAGGCCGGATTGGATCTTTTTCTTCAGATCGAGGCCGAGCGCAAAGACCTTGCCCTGTTTGACGAGGCCCGCGGCGGACACAATGTCCTGGGGCGAGATGTTGTTCAATGTACCAAGCTGGTCGTCATCGCCCCAGCGGCCCCAGTTGGACAACTCCTTGGCGGTTTTATAGACATCGTCACGGGTCAGCTTGGCCATCCGTTGTTCCCTCCCATCGGTGCAGTTTTGATTGTCTGATCATTGTGATCATGCTTAGTTATCAATTGATAATTTGCCCTAACTTGCCGAGGCTTTGCAATGACGAAACGGTTTGACGTGATTTTCGAAGGGGTCGGGCGCTCCAGCGGGAAGATGCGCAACGACATCTCGGTGGAATGGCCGATGATGAAAGAGAGCTTTGAGCTGGCGACGGACGAAGGCCCGTTTCACGGCGGCGACGGCACCGCTCCGCCACCGCTGGCCTTGTTCACCGCGGCGCTGACCGGGTGCCTGATGACGCAGATCCGGGCCTTTGCCAAGCGGCTCAAGATCGAGTTGACCAATGTCGAAGTGCGCGCGCGGCTGCATTGGGAGGGCGAGCAGGACGGCAATGACCCCTACGTGACCAACCCGGTCGGTTTCAGCCTTGATGTCACCATGGACACGCCTGCCTCTGCAGAGGAGCAGCACCGCCTGCTGGACGCCGCGAAAAAGGGGTGCTTTCTGGAACAGACCCTTGCCAAGGGCCTTATCGTAGAGCATCGCTTGCGCATCGGAGAGAGCTGGGAAGACGCATGACAGACGCGCCTGCGGGCAAGGCAATTCGAAAACGTCTTACATCCGAGGAACGGCGCGAAGAATTCGTGCTGAAGGCTATAGAATTCTTTGCCGAACAGGGGTTTGACAGCTCCACCCGTGAACTGGCGCGTCGTCTTGGGGTCACGCAGCCGCTGCTTTATCGCTACTTTGAGTCCAAGGATGACCTGATCGCAGAGGTCTACAAGGCCGTGTATCTGCGCCGCTGGCGCGCTGACTGGGACGAGATGCTGGCCGACCGCACCGTGCCTTTGCGGGAACGGCTGATCGGGTTCTATCACGACTACACAAGGGTCATCTTTCAGCGTGACTGGATGCGCATCTTCCTGTCCGCTGGTCTGAAAGGCGGCGAGATCAACCGAAGGTACATTGACCGGGTGCGTTTGCGCATTCTGGAACCGATTGCCCGGGAATACCGTCACTGCAAGGGCCTGCCAGAGGAGGCAATAACCGACGCAGAGACCGAACTGGTCTGGTCGTCGCATGGCGGGATCTATTACTACGGTGTGCGCACCGAGATTTATGGCCAGACCCCGATAAAAGGGCTGGATTTCGTGATCGAGACGTCAGTCGACAGCCTGCTCGCCACTCTGGACCGATTTCACGAAGGCGCGCGCCGCCCCTGACGCCGCGCGCCGCAGTACCCGGTCGTGCTCAGGCCGTCGTGCCGCGCGGTGGATAGCCCTTGCCGATGGCGCCGACCTTGGACAGCAGGATGTCCAGATCAGGCCGCGCAAAGGGCATCGTGGCGATGTCGATCAGGTATTGCGTGCCGTCTGGCAGGATCCAGAACGTGCCCGGCTCACAGAATGTCTGCGGCTCCGCCTCCTTGATCGAGGTCGAGATATACAGGCCCCAAATGCGCGCCTGTTCCTCGGTCAGACCATAGGCGACGGGCAGGTCGCCCAGACCCCAGTCGGCTTTTGCCTTTTCCGCGCGGTCCTGGCCGTCCATCGACACCAGCACGATGGGCATCCCAGCCTCGGCAAAGGCGGCGGCCTTGTCCTTGACCTTGGTCAGGTAGGTTTCGCAAACCGGGCAATGCAGGCCGCGGTAAAAGATGACCATCGTCGCGGCGTCGGGCGTTTGGGCTGCCAGATCAAAGGTGCCGCCGCCCGCAAGGGCAAGTGACAGCGAAGGGGCCGGAGTGCCGGGCATGGGTTTGGTGCTCACATCGGTTCCTTTTCGGTGGAAGGCTGGGTCTGGAAGGGCAAACGCCCTCGGTGCTTGTGTTAAATTATAGAACGATAAATAGTGACATAACTCAATGCGCGACAGGCGCAATGCCTCGGGGGAGGATCAGGTGAAGGCTCCGGATTTCGAATACCATCGACCAGACAGTCGCGCCGCGGCGCTGGCCTTGATGACGCAGGCGGAAGCGACCGCTTTGGCGGGAGGGCAAAGCCTGATGCCAATGATGAATTTCCGCCTGACCGCGCCAGAGGCCTTGGTGGATCTTGGTGCCATCGCCGATCTGGCGGGGGCCACGCTTGGCGACGAGGGTCTCGTGATCGGGGCGATGACGCGTTATGCGGCGCTGGAGGCAGCCCCCCTGATCGCGCAGCACGCGCCGCTGATCGCCAAGGCGCTGCCGCACATTGCCCATCCCGCAATCCGCAACCGCGGCACGATCGGGGGCAGCTGTGCGCTGGCCGATCCAGCCGCAGAGATGCCCGCGCTGCTTTTGGCGCTTGAGGCCGATATCGAGCTGCAAAGCGTCACGGGGACACGGCGCGTCGCAGCGCAGGATTTCTTTCTGGGACTGTATGAAACGCTGCGTGCCGAGGACGAGTTGATCACTGCAATCCATGTGCCGCATCGGTCGGAGGGGCAGCGCACCGGGTTCCATGAGATCACCCGCCGCCATGGGGACTATGCCATGGCAGGCTGCGCGGTCGCTGCCAGCAAGGACTTGTCAGAGGTGAAGATCGCGTTCTTTGGAGTGTCCGACCGCGCGGTGCGGGCAAATGCGGCTGAGGTGGCGCTTGCCGCAAGTGGCGATCCTGAGGCAGCCGTGGCCGGACTGGGTGAGATTGAGTTTGTCGGCGACATGAACGCGGACGCGGCAACAAAGCGGCATCTGGCGGCTGTCGCCCTGCGGCGCGCCTGGGCAGAGGTTACGTCATGAGCAAAGAGCAAAGCATTTCACTGACGGTCAACGGCGAAGCCGTGAAGGCAACAGTCCCGGTGCGCAAGCACCTCGTCGATTTCCTTCGCGAGGATCTGGGCCTGACCGGCAGCCATGTGGGGTGTGAACACGGTGTCTGCGGGGCCTGCACACTGGACGTCGATGGGCAGATGGTGCGGGGATGTCTTATGCTGGCGGTTCAGGCAGATGGCGCATGGGTGACAACGGTAGAAGGTCTCGCAGACAGCGGCCGGTCCACCGCCCTGCGCGAGGCTTTTGCGCGGCGCAACGCGCTGCAATGCGGGTATTGCACGCCCGGCATGCTGGCGAGTGCCCTTGAATATGTCGAAGGGGGCGGTGCCGCGGACCGCGATGCCATTCGCGCCTATCTGTCGGGCAACTACTGCCGCTGCACAGGGTATCAGGCCATCGTGGACGCGGTGTGCGACGTGATTGATGGGAGGGCAGAGGCATGACCGGACCGCTGACCGTATTCGACAAACCCAATTCCTATATTGGCAAATCGGTCCCGCGACCGGACGCGCGGCGGCTGTCCGAGGGCCGGGGTCGCTTTGTTGACGACAAGCAGTTGCCCCGCATGGTGCATGCTGCGTTTTTGCGTTCGCCCCATGCTCATGCGACCATCGCCGGGCTGGATGTCACGGGGGCGAAAGACGCGCCCGGTGTGATCGCGGTCTACACGGGGGCCGATCTTGCGCCGCATGTAACGCCTTATGTCGGGGTCCTGACCCATCTGGTCGGGCTCAGATCGCCGCCGCAGCATCCGCTGGCGGTGGGCCGGGTGCGCTGGCAAGGCGAACCGGTGGTGATGGTGGTCGCCACCTCGCGCGCGCTGGCCGAAGACGCGCTGGAGCGCATCGTCGCGGATTACGACGAACTGCCCGCGCTGACCGATCCTGAGGCGGCTCTGGCGCCGGACGCCTACCGCCTGCATCCGGAATTCGACAGCAACCTCGCATGGGAGCGCGTCGTCGAAACCGGAGACGTGGAGGCCGCATTTGCCGCTCCGGATGTGAGCGTGGTCGAGCGTGAATTTCGCTTTGGCCGACATACCGGCGTAACGCTGGAGGCCCGTTCGGCCCTTGTCGACTTTGACCCTGCAGAGAGCCGCCTGACCTTTCACTATTCCGGGCAAGCCCCGCATATGATGCAGTTCATTCTGGCCAAGCACCTTGACCTGCCAGAAGAGGACGTTCGCGTGGTTGCCGAGGATGTCGGTGGCTCGTTCGGTATCAAGATCCACACCTATGGCGATGAGATCGCGACCGCGGTGGCGGCAAAGCTGCTGAAACGGCCGGTCAAGTTTGTCGCCGACCGGAACGAAAGCTTTGTGTCTGACATTCATGCCCGCGACCATATCGTGCGGGGCCGCATGGCGGTCACGCGCAGCGGCAAGATCGCGGCGCTCGACTTTGACGATATCACCGGGATCGGACCCTATTCGATGTACCCCCGGACATCCGCGATCGAGGCGAACCAGATCCTGAACCTGACCGGGGCGCCTTATGAAATCGCGCATTACCGCGCCCGCGCCCGCGTGGTGTTTCAGAACAAGAACATGATGTGCCAGTACCGGGCCGTAGGCCATCCGGTTGCGATGGCCGTTTGTGACGGTTTGCTGGAGGAGGCCGCCGCCCGGATTGGCATGGACCCGGTCGAGATACGGCGCCGCAATCTGATGGGGGATGACAGTTATCCACGCAATTCCGCAACAGGGATGAAGCTGGATGATCTGTCGCACCAGAAGGCCATCGTGAAACTGACCGGGTTGATGGGGTATGACGCGCTGCGCAGCGACCAGGCCGATTTGCGGGCAAAGGGTGTTTATCGCGGCATCGGGTTTTGCTCGATGGTGGAGGTCACCAATCCTTCGCCGATGTTCTACGGCATCGGTGGCGCCCCGATAGCAAGTCAGGACGGCGCGACCATCCGGCTTGACGCCGGCGGTGGCATCCAGATCGCGTCGTCGGTGACGGAACAGGGGCAGGGGACAAACACCATCCTTGCGCAGATCGCGGCGGGTGTCTTTGGCGTCGATATGGAACGGGTGCGGGTCAAGACGGGCGACACCGAAACGACCCCTTACGGCGGTGGAACATGGGCTTCGCGCGGTGCGGGGATCGGCGGTGAGGCGATGTTGCAGGCGGCGTTGGCGCTCAAGGATCAAGTGCTTGAGGTTGCCGCGGCCATCCTGCAAACCACGCCTGACCAGTTGGACATACAGCGCGGACGGGTGACTGACCCCGACGGGAACGAGCGCCTGTCGCTCAGCGATCTGGCCCGCACGGTCTATTACCGCGGCAATGAATTGCCGCCGGATCTCAAGCCGGAACTGATTGCCACGCGGCACTACCGGGTGACGGAGTTTCCCTTTGTCTTCACCAATGGCGCCATGGCGGCGCATGTGGAGGTGGACACCGAAACCGGCATCGTCCGGGTGCTTGGGTTCTGGGCCGTGGAGGATTGTGGCCGGGTCCTGAATCCGCTTCTTGTCGACGAGCAAATTCGCGGTGGCGTGGTGCAGGGGATTGGCGGCGCGCTCTACGAGGAATGCCTCTATTCAGAAGAGGGGCAGATGCTGAACGCTTCGATGGCGGATTATCTCGTGCCGATGGCGGGTGAGATGCCCGACATTCACGTGGCCCATATCGAGACGCCCACCAAGACCAGCGTGCTGGGGGCCAAGGGCGCCGGTGAGGCCGGGACGGGTGGCGCGCCTGCGGCCGTTCTGAACGCTGTCAACGACGCGCTGCGGCCTCTGGATACGACGCTGTGGCAGATGCCAATGACACCGCAGAGGGTGCTGAAGGCGCTGGGGGTGGTCTGACGCGCTAAGGCAGGACCAGCAGCCAAAGCCAGACGGATACGATGGACCCGGCGGTTCCGATCAAAACGGAGGAGGCCACGACCCGGCGCGCGGCCCCGTACATATGTGCAAAGACATAGGCGTTGACGCCCGGCGCCATGGAAGAGGTCACAACCGCGGAGCGCAAGGCCTCCCGGTCCAGTTCCAGCAGGCGCGCGGTGACGATGACGATGGCCGGATGCAGTACCAGCGAAATGGCGCAGACCATCAGGATGGCTTTGACGTCACCTTCGGGGCGGTAGCGGAACAGAATGCCACCGAGGCCAAAGAGGGCCGTGGGCAAGGCCGCCACGGCCAAGAGGTCAATGCCGACGGTCAGGGTCTCTGGCAGTGGCAGCGCCGTCAGATTTGCAAAGAGCCCGAGGAATATCGCGATGACAAAGGGGTTGTGGAACATCGCGTTTGTCACGCGCAATGCGCCTTTGACAACGCCCTCTGTCTGGTTGCGGGCGATCTCCATGGCGGAAACGCCGAGCATGTAACACAGCGGCGCGTGAAATACGATGATCGCAAAGTTGGATGACAGCGCCTCTGTCCCGTAGGCACGTTCGGTTATCGGCAGGCCCAGCAGGATCGAGTTCGAAAAGAGGCAGCAAAACGCAATGGCAACCGCATCGACCGGGTTTCGTTTGAACAGGATCCGCGCGCCGGCATAGCCGGCAAAGAAACAGGCGAATGCACCGAGATAGTAGCTGAAAATCAGCGGCAGACTGATGCTGGCGCCCAGATCAATCTGCGAAATCGCGCGGAAGAGCAGGCAGGGAATGGCGACGGTCTGGGTGAACTTCACCAGCCCGTCGATCACCGCGTCATTCACCACGCCGCGCCACGTCGCCAGATAGCCAAAGCCGATGACCACAAAGACGGGTAGGATGATATCGAGAAGTGCCTGCATCTGCGTTCAGCTTGTCACATTGCGTGTCATGAATGCCAAGGGATCAAATGCGGAGAAGGGCTGACCCGGCTGTATCTGCCTGAAACGCGGCGATACGTTGCACGTCTTTTCGGCTGTCCGGTTGTGCATACATCCGGGCGGCGGCCAATCTGGCCCGGCCATCGGTGCCTCAGGCAAACCTGCATGTCAAAAGGGGATCTTGGCCGCGCGTGAGCCCTGAAAGCACATGTCGCCAAGCCAAGGGTGGTTCGCGCGATTGATCTGCAAAGGGCAGGCCGCCGCGGTCGTGGATCAGGGCGGCCCCGTCGGAGCCGCCCCAAAAAGCGCTTAGTCGATGACGTATTCGACGGGCATCTCGTATCCGGTGTCCGCCACCGCTTTGATGTAGGTGTTCAACACCTCAGTGCCGGGCATGCCGCGGCCGTCTGCATCCTTGGCCTGTTGACCCGGGAAAGGCTTCATGCTTTCGGCCCAACCGGCCCGTGCATCCTGCGGCAGCTCCTTGATCTGCGCGCCGACCTCCGCGAGGCCCTTCAGCCCTGCTTCCTGACGGCCATTCAGCGAGGCGCCTGCCTGATCTTCATAGGCGCGGCCAACTTCCAGAAGGATTTGCTGCAAATCTTCGGGCAGGCTGTTGAACTTGCGCTGGTTCATGGTCAGCGCGTTCACGCCCACGGCGCCGAAACCGATCAGCGTATAGTGCGGCGCAGGCTCATGGAATTTGAAGCCGAGGTAGGCCGACGGGAACATCAGCCAGCCGTTGTAGACACCGGTCTGAAGCGACAGGTAACCGTCCGGCAGGGTCGACTGCACCGGCACGGCGCCAGCAAACTCAAGCCAGGGCAGGTTCGGGCCTGCGCCACCGATCTTCACACCCTTGAGGTCAGCAACCGTGTCCCAAGGGTCGGTTGTGCCGAGGTGGTAGTTGTCCCATCCGTGCAGGCCGAGCAGAACTTGCGAATACTCGGACTGGAACTGTTCGCCCAGCCACGGCACCGCGTCATAGGTTGCGCGCACCGCATCCATCGCCTGATCCGAGTCCTGCGGGCCGAAGGGGGTGTAATAGGGGAAGTTGTGCAGGAACAGCTTGGCGGGCTCAAAGCAGATGCAATAGGCGCCGATGTCCAGAATGCCGTTTTGCACCGACTCGAGCGTCTCTGCGACGCCCGCGATAGCGCCGCCATAGCCCTCCACGAACTCTACCGTGTGGCCCGCCTCTGCGGCGCGCTTCTTGACCTCGGGCACAAAGAAGTTCGCCACGTCGGCCACGTAAACGGCCGGTCCGTTCGGGTGGCCCGACCCGATCCGGAAAGTGAAATTATCCGCGAACGCGGTGGTCGCGGTCAGCGCTGCCAGGCCAGTGGCCAAGGCGGTTGTCTTGAAGTTCACGTCATATCCTCCCATCGAATTTCGGGCGCGGTCGTGTCGCCGTCTGTCGCCCTCGGATGCGCTTATTTATCACGCGCTAATTTGCGAGTGTATGGACAAAGCCGCGTTGGTCAAGCGTTCGATGGCGCCGCCGCTTGGCTAACTTATCACTTGCTAACTTTCAGCTTGACCTCACAAGTCTCATCGATACCGTGCGCCGGACGCGGAAATGGGTTGGGGAGGCCATCGTCGCTGTGATCAAGATCATTCGCGCCATTCACCTGTTTTCGGCCTTCTGGACGCTTGCGCTGGCCGTGCTGATTTTCTGCGACGTCGTCGGGCGCAGCGCGCTGAACCAGCCGCTTCCCGGCACAAAGGAGATCATCCAGAACTCCGTGGTTGCGATCACCTTCCTGCAACTGCCCCTGGCGATCTACTCGGGATCCATGCTGCGGACGTCGATCTTTGCTGACGCGGTGCCGCCGGCTGTGCGGCGGTTGCTGCGGACATTTGGTGCCCTGCTCGGGCTAGTCTTCTTTATCGGTCTGATCTGGAGCACATGGCCCGCCTTTTTCGATGCCTACCGGATCGGAGAGTACGAGGGCGAAGGCGCGTTGAGGGTGCCGACCTGGCCCGTGCGCGGAACCGTTCTCGTGATGTCGGTGTTTGGCGCCTGGGCCTATATCTCGATGATCGTTCTGGATTGGCAGGGCCGGTTGATAGATGACCTGAGCGCGCCCGGCACCGCGCTAGAAACAGACTGAGGACGTGCGCCATGGGCGGTGATATTGTGCTGTGGATGCTGGGTCTTCTGATCCTGCTGATCCTTGCGGGAACCCACATCGGCATCGCATTGGCGATCTGTTCGGGCCTCGGGGTCTGGCTGATGCTGGGCAGCTTTGAGGCGGCTGTGTCGATCCTTGGGAACACGGCCTATGAGGCGGTGAGAAAAGACGTTTTCGCTGTGATCCCGTTGTTCGTGCTGATGGGGGATTTCATATCCAGATCAGGGGCGGCATCGGATCTTTACCGGATATGTGACCGCTCTCTCAAACGATTGCCGGGGCGTCTGGCAATTGCGACCATTGCGGGCAACACGGTTTTTGCCGCCGTGACGGGCGTGTCCATTGCCGCGGCGGCGGCGTTCTCGCGCATTGCCTACCCTGAGATGCGGAAAGTCGGGTATAAACAGACCTTTGCTCTGGGGGCGGTTGCCGGATCGGCCTGCCTCGGCATGTTGATCCCGCCGTCGGTTCTGCTGATCGTCTGGGCCATCCTGACCGAGATGAGCGTCGGCGCATTGTTCATGGCGGGTGTGATCCCGGGGATCATTCTGGCGCTGATGTTCTCGGCCTATGTCATCATCGCGGTGGTGCTCAAACCCGAGATTGCCCCTGCCTTCGAAGAGCCACTGGTGCCGCTGACCCGTGCCGAAATGCGGTCCGAAGTGATTGGCGGGATCGGGATCCTGCTTCTGATCATGTTGGTCATCGGCGGCATCTGGACGGGCCTGTTCACGCCGACCGAGGCCGCGGGGTTCGGGGCCATTGGCGCGCTTCTCATCGGCCTGGCCAAGGGCATGGGCTGGCGCGACATTGTCGCGGCGATCTATCTGGCAGGCAAAACCACCGCGCCGATCATGTTCCTGCTGATCACGGCGCAGATGTATTCGCGACTGCTGGCTCTTGGCGGTGCCGTGAACTTCATTCAGGGCATGTTCATCGGGGCCGGGCTGGAGCCATGGGTGCTGATCGCGCTGATGATGCTGATCTGGATCATCCTTGGCATGTTGATCGACAGCGTATCCATCATCCTGCTGACCGTGCCGATTTTCGTGCCCATCGCGATGACGCTTGGGGTTGATCCGCTGGCCTTTGCCATCTTTGGCATTCTGGTGATCGAGGCGGGTCTTCTGACGCCGCCCTTTGGCCTGCTGGTCTATACCGTGCGCGGGTCCGTCACGGATCCAACGGCCACCTTGGGCAAGATATTCATCGGCTCGACGCCCTATTTCCTGCTGATCCTGCTCGCGGCACTGATCGTGCTGTGGTTCCCGGGGCTCGCGAACTGGTTGCCGAACTACATGCTTTGACCTGCGACGGGGCGCGTTCGGCGCGCGCCCCACGGGGCGCCTCGATCCAAGGGCCGCGGCAGGTACGCCCGTTTGAAGGGCATCAAATTATGTAATGGAAACTACCTCGAATTATTATGTTGGGAACTGGCTGGACCGGGCTATTTTTCGCTCCAAACAGGAGATTCACCAATGGAACTTGGCTTTTTCACTATGCCCATTCACCCGCTGGACAAGGACTGGCGCGTCTGTCTGGCCGAGGATCGCGACGCGTTCCTGCTGGCCGATGAACTTGGCTTTGTCGAAGCCTATGTCGGTGAGCATGTGACCGACAAGGCAGAGAACATCACCAATTGCATGATGTTCATTGCCTCGCTCGCCTCGGCTGTCAAAAACATCCGCCTTGGCACCGGCACCGTGAACATGCCGAACCTGCACCCGGCCAAGATCGCCGCAGACATCGCGATGCTGGACCACATGTTGGACGGAAAGTTCAACTTCGGGATTTCCCCGGGTGGGCTGGCCACGGATGCGGAGGTGTTCGGCAATCTCGAACTGGACCGGAACGCCAAGTTCCTTGAGTGCATCAACACCGTCCTGAAGATCTGGGAAAGCGATGCGCCCTACGCGATCGACACCGAATACTTCGGACGCATCACGACCGAAAAGGCGCAGATGACGGAGATCGGGCAGGGGATCATGCCCAAGCCGCTGCAGCAGCCCAATCCGCCGATTGTCGTCACCGCGGTGGCACCTTTCTCGAAGGGGGTGACAGAGGCCGCAGCGCGCGGCTGGGACCCGATCAGCGCCAACTTCCTCATGCCGCAGTGGGTTGCGTCGCATTGGCCGAAATACGTCGAAGGCTGTGAGCGGGCAGGGCGCCCCGCCGATCCGGCAAACTGGCGCGTGGCAAAATCGGTCTTTATTGCCGATGATCTGGACACGGCGCGCCACTACGCGACGAACCCGGACAGCCCTTATGTCTATTATTACAAGCAGTTGTTCACAAAGCTGAAAAAGCATGGTCGGATCAACCTGTTCAAGGAACACCGCGAGCAACCCGATGACGAAGTGACGCTGGAACACGTGTGCAACCGTCTGATCATCTGGGGCACGCCGGACAAGGTCACCGACGAACTTCTGGCTTTCCGTGAGACGACAGGCGATTTTGGCAAGCTGCTTTATGCTGGCAAGGACTGGGCCGATGTGGAACTGGCACGGCGGTCGATGGTTCTGATGGCGGAAAAGGTCAGACCTGCCGTGGACGCAGCCGAAGCCTCGAACAGCGAGGCGGCTCAATGACGGGGCGTGTGACGCTGGCGTCCGGCGTTGTGCTCAACACGGCGATTGATGGTGAGGGGGCGGACAAGCCCTGGATCGTGTTGTCGAATTCGCTGGGCGCGAGCCTTGGCATGTGGGATCTGCAGATCGATTTTCTGACCGCGAAATACCGGGTGCTGCGCTATGACACGCGCGGGCACGGTGCCAGCGATGCGCCCGAAGGCCCCTATGATTTTGATGATCTGGTCGGGGATGTCATTGCCTTGATGGATCTGCATGAGATCGAGACGGCAGACTTCATGGGGCTGTCGATGGGCGGCATGACGGGACTTGGTCTGGCGCTGGAGCATGGCGACCGCATTTCGCGGGTCGTTTGTGCCGATGGCCGCGCGGATGCGCCGGAGCCGTTTCGCGCGATGTGGGACGGGCGCATGGCGGCCGTGACGGAAAACGGGATGGCGGGCATTGTCGACGGCACTCTCGGCACATGGTTCACGCAAAGCTGGCGTGACAGCAATCCCGAGGCGCTGGCTGGTATCAGATCGATGATCATGGGGTCCGATCCTCAAGGATACATTGCCTGCTGTCAGGCGCTGAAGGGTCTGGATTACCTGCGCCATCTGGGTGGCGTGTCAATCCCGGTTCTCTATGTGGGGGGCAGTCTGGACAAGGGCGCGGCGCCCGAAGTGATGCAGGCCATGGCGGATGCGACGCCGGGGGCTGCTTTTCACGAGGTGCCGGATGCGGCCCATGTGGCGAACATCAACCAACCGGACGGATTCAACGCGGCCACGGCTGCATTTCTGGGTCTCTGACGCGATCGGTTCATGATCTGAAACGCAGAAAAACGCGAATGTTCCCGCCAATGCTCCCTATGCGCCAGAGGCGCTGCGGGGCATTGGCGTTTCTCCTGCGTTGTTGATCGGCTGGTCGCCTGCGTCAGCCGAAGGCGTGTTCAGGCCCGTCGATCATTGCAGCTTCTGTTGGTAAACCTCGAACACCGAGGCGGTGTCATGGGTTTCCGGCAGGTTGGCGGAGGCCGTCTGGTAAAGCGCATCCACCACATCGAACAGCGGCACCTTCAGCCCGAGACGCCGCAGGTCATCGCCAATGACGGACAGATCCTTTTCAAACATCTTCAGGCTTGCGGTTGGTGGCTCGTAAGCGCCCGAAATCATCAGCGGCATGCGCAGATCGGACATTTTCGACTGACCCCCCCCTGTCGAGAGCATCTCGTAGGTGACCTGCCGGTCCAGCCCCAGCGCGTCCGCATAGGCCAGCGTCTCGGCCGCGGCGGCATTGTGCAGCGCGACCGCATGGTTGGCGACGTATTTCAGGCGGCTGCCCATGCCGAACGCTCCGGCCTCGACCACACCCTTGGTGAAATGCGCCATGAAGGGGCGGGCCCGTGCGATGGCTTCGGGATCGCCGGAGGCCATCATCAGGATATCGCCTTCCCATGCCTGCGCGCCGGTGCCGCTGACGGGGCTGTCCAGCAAATGGATCTTGCTGGCAGAGAGGAGCTCATACGCGGCCTGCTTGTCCTCCAGCGCAAATGTGCCTGTCTCCAGAACCACCTGGCCGGGCGTCAAGAGATCGGCGAGACCCGTGCAGACAGTGCGCAGCACGACCGGCGACACGAGCGAGAGGATGACGAGGTCACACTCGGTCAGCCAGTCCCCCGGGGTTTCATGGGCCGTGCCGCCCATCTCTTGCAGGCGCGCGCGTGCAGCGGGGGCGGGATCCACCCCCGCCACCGAGACGCCCGCAGCCATAAGGTTTCTGGAATAGGCGGACCCCATGATGCCCAAACCGATGATACCGACCTGTGCCATGTCTCAGAGCCTCAGCTGGTACGCGGCAGGCACCCAGCGGTAGGACCCTTCTGTCCGCTCGACAAAACCCACGCCGGGAAAGGGCATGTGGTGCCCGATGACCAGCACGCCACTGTCCGCAGTTTCGGCCAGAACCCGGTTTCGGGTGGCCATCGCCATCTCCTTGTCATCGTCAAAGCCGACCTTGCTGCCGGGGTGGCCTACGGAAAAGACATAGTGGTTGGCCAGATCAGCCCAGATCAGGGCCTGCTTGCCCGCGCTTTCGATGCGAAACATCATATGACCCGGGGAATGCCCAAAGGCGGCCTCTGCCGTGACCCCCTTGGCGATCTCGTCGCCGTCTTCGAGAAACCTGAACCGGTCCTCGAGGGGGGCGACGAGTTTCAGGAACATCTCGCGGTTTTCTTTCCGCTGCTCGGGAATGTCGGCGCCCGATTTCCATGCGTCGAATTCCCTGCGCCCGATCATGAGTTGGGCATTCGGAAAGGCCAGTTCACCGTCCTCCCACAGCCCGCCAATGTGGTCAGGGTGCACATGGGTCAGGGCCACGACGTCGATGTCCTCGGGCGTGTAGCCAGCCTCTGCCAGCAGCGGTCGCAGAAGACCGGCACCGGCCTCGCGGCGCGATTGGCCAAACCCGGTGTCAAACAGGACGAGCGTACCCCCGCTGTTCACCAGAACCGGGATAAAATTATTCTCCAGCCGGTCTGTCGGCAGGTTCGCGGCCCCAGCAATCGCTGCAACCTCTTCCTCGCTCTCCTCCAGCAGGAAGGGCGGGCTGATGCTCATGGGGAAGGCTCCGTCGAGGATCGACGTGATCTCCACCTCGCCCAGAACAAAGCGGTGAACGGGGGCGCGCAGGGCGCCCAGCATATCGGCGGTCATAGGGGTCCTTCCTTCACGTGTCCGAAAGCTTGTCGAGCGCCGGATACATGCGTGTGAAATCTTCGTCTTCCATGCCTGCATCAACGGCGGCCTGGATCCATGCAAGGGTCTGATGCCCAAGCCGCATGGGGCTGCCCAGTTCCTTGGACAGCGCGACGGCCATGCCGACATCCTTGCGCAGGTTGAAGATGCGGGACCGTCCATCCCATGTCTCAGACAGGATGTGATCGGGAAACCGACGTTCCGAGATAAAGCTGCGGGCATTGCCAGCGTTGAAGACCTTGATCATGTCTGCAAGATCGATCCCGGCGGCTTCGGCGAGACGGCCCGCTTCGGAACAGGCGAGGAAATTCGTATGGGTGATCAGGTTATGAACAACCTTCATCGTATGGCCCGCACCGGAGGGTCCCAGATGGATCAGCTTGCCTGCACAGGCCTCCAACACGTCTTTCGAGCGGTCGAGCACCGATGTGTCACCGCCGATCATCAGCGTCATCGTGCCGTCATCCGCGCCTTTGGCACCGCCGCCAGTCATCCCGGCATCCATGTAGGGCACGCCGGCATCTGCCGCGCGCAGCGCGAGTTTCTTTGTGTAGACGGGGTCGGAGGTGGTGAAATCCCACAGGATCAGCTCTGCGCGGGCATTGACCAGCATATCCGCAAGCAGGTTGTCGATCTGCTCGGAGCCGGGCACGACAAAGATCACGACTTCGGCTTCGGCGGCCATCAGCGGCGGCGGGACGATGCGGGCGATGCCCGATTGCGCCTCGCGCGCGGCCTCGGATACATCCCAGACAAGCAGGTCATAACCCGCCTTGGCGATGTTCTTCGCGATCCCGCGCCCCATGTTTCCCAAGCCGATCACGCCGACGGTTCTGGTCATTCTGAGCTCCTGTTTCAGGTTGTTCCGGACACCCAGCCGAGGCATAGGAAACGCTCGCGTGTCTCGCCCGATTGGTTAACCAATTTCCCTTTATAAACAAGGTGTTTGGCGCCGCACGCGGTTGCAAAAATTGTTGCCCAACGTTAGGCTTGAGTCAAGTTCAAGACCCAAAAAAGGTGCGGGCAAGACAGGGCCTGTCACAACTGCCGAGGGAGCCGCGGATGTTCGAAAAAATGCCCCACATCAAGGAAGAGGTGTACCTCGATTTCCTGGGCCGCACGGTTGAGGTTCACTGGAATTATCACGCCATCCTGATGGTCACGATCTGGCTGCTGCTGGTACCGCTCTGCATCACGATCATCCGCTTCGGCAAGCCGCGCCCGACATTGAAGGGACTGCAGCGTCAGGTGCATATCAAACACATCGAATGGTGGTGGTTTACGAGCCACAAGTATGGGCTGACCTTTTCGGTTTTGCTGTCTCTGGTTGGTGTGGGCGTGGCGCTTGTGGTCAGTCAGGGCTTCAGCGGATCGGTACATGCCATTCTGGGCACGCTGACCGTGACGCTTGGCCTTGTCCAACTGTTGTTCGGGATGCTGCGCGGCACGCATGGCGGCAAGTATTACAACAAGGCGGATCCCGAGGACCCCTCCACCCATCACGGCGATCACTACAGCCGGACAACCCGGCGGCGGATCTTCGAGGCATATCACAAGACCGCGGGCTACTTTACCCTGTTCTGCGCGATCGGGGCCATCGGCTCTGGGTTGATGCAATACCCGATGCCGATCCTCGCGCGGATCGTCTTTGTCATTCCGTTCCTGTTTCTAGCCTTCTGGGTCGTCATGGAGTTCCTTGAACGCCGTTATGACGGCTATCGCGCCGTCCATGGCTACGGCATGGAACACCCCTACAACAAGGAACGGGAGTACCTTTGATGTCCGATGTCTTGATCACCGAATTCATGGACAAAGGTGTCGCCGAAGCGCTGATCGCCGATTTCGACACGCATTGGGATCCTGATCTGTGGAACAAGCGCGACGAGTTGAAGGAACGGATCGCCGCGGTGACCGCCGTCGTCGTGCGCAACGCGACGATGGTTGACGAGGACCTTCTGGATGCCGCGCCGAACCTCAAGGTCGTGGCGCGGATGGGCGTCGGTCTGGACAACATCAATGTCGAGGCCTGCAAGGCGCGCGGCATCGAGGTTTGCCCTGCCATTGGGGCCAACGCGGTATCCGTCGCCGAATACGTGATTGCGACCGCCATGATCTTGCTGCGCGGACCAACCTATTTCGCCACGCCGGACGTCGCCGGGGGGTCGTGGGACCGGCCCAAGTTCGCTGGCTCGACAGAGATCTCGGGCAGGGTCATGGGGATCGTGGGCTTTGGATCCATCGGGCAGGTTGTCGGCGCAAAGGCCCGCGGCATGGGGATGGATGTGATTGCGCATGACGCAATGATGGGCGACGACCATCCGGCCTGGCGTGACGCCCGGCGCGTCGATCTGGATGATCTGGTTGCTGAGGCGGATGTGATCACGCTGCATTGTCCAAAGCTGCCACAGACCATCGACCTGATCGATGCCCGCCAGTTTGGCCGGATGAAACCCGAGGCGGTTCTCATCAACTCCGCCCGGGGCGGGATCGTCAACGAGGCGGATTGCGCCGACGCGCTTAGGTCGGGTCAGATCGCCGGGGCGGCACTTGATACGCTGGATGTGGAGCCGATCACCCCGGAGGTGGGCACGCTTTTTCAGGGGATCGAGAACCTGATCCTGACACCGCATGTCGCAGGCGTCACGAAAGAGTCGAACCGCCGCATTGCCGAAGTGGCCGCCGAAAACGTGCGGCGGGTTATGGGGCAGGCGTCCTGAAGCAATTTGCTTTGTGAACACTGGTTTTGCGGACGGGATGGCCGCCGCATGCCGGCTGTGGAAACCCCCGCAACTGTCCGATTGCCCTGATCGGACGTGGCCTCGTGCGGCTTGCCCAAAATTTCGGCCAAAATGTGTATCTTCTTGCCCGAGGGCATGCAACGGTCTGGATCTATAATAAAAATTATTATCCTGGAGGGAAAGATGACTTACGCGACTGTTTCGACATGGACGACGGATGAGTGGAACGACGATCTCGAAGCCCTTGGGCGCGACAAGTTCGTGCCGCTCATATTGTCAGTCGGCGCCACCCGCGTGCAGATGATCCGCACCGGAGACCTGAGCTTTTCCGTAGTGACCGAGTACAAAGATGAAGCCGCGGCCAGCGCCGCACAGGCCCGGATCGCAGAGATCCGCGCACAGGCAGCCGATGAACTGCCGATGACCATGACCGGTTCGTCTGCGGGCGGAGTTTTCGCCGCCGGCTGATTGCGTTGCGCTTGCATCAACACAGCACTTGGAAGCGCCCGGTCAAACAGGTCGGGCGCTTTGGTCTTCAAAGGCATGACAGCGTGACGCGGCGCATTTTGGCATGCCGCCTGAGGGCTCATCCCGCGCAATGAGCGCCCTCTTCGCTCTGGGTCGGTCGGGCGGTCCTTGGGGCGTCCCGCGACAAGAACACGGTCCTCAATCAGAGACCAACCCGCGCGTCCAGCGCCGCTGACCAACGACCCATATGTCAGCTCTGATTGGCCGCATTGATCTGATGCATGTTGGCCTCTGCCCATCGCTTGATCTGCGCAACCAACACCGCACATTCCGATCCCAAAGGCGTCAGGGTGTATTCGACACGCAGGGGCATTTCGTCGAACACCTGCCTTGTGATCAGGCCGTCAGACTCCAGCTTGCGCAGCGTTTTGGTCAGCATCTTTTGCGACACACCCTGAATGCGACGCTGCAGCGCGCCAAAGCGGGTCGGGCCATCTTGCAAGGCCGTGAGCGCCAGCATGGTCCATTTCTCGGCCAGCCGTTCCAGAATTCCCCGCGTCGGGCAGTCAGCGAGGAAGGCGTCGGGTGAAATTTCTTCCATGTTACCTCTGGGTACCTAATTGACCAAGGTAACTTGGTCGCCAATATCACGCCAGAACGCAACACCCAACTGGAGCCTCACTATGAAAATCGGGATTTTGGGAGCAGGCAATGTCGGTGGCAAACTGGCAAAGCTGGCACGGACGGCGGGCCATGACGTCCGGGTCGGCAGCGGGTCAGGCGACGTATCCTTTGAACAGGCCATCGAGCACGCGGAGATTGTGGTTATTGCCATTCACTACAATGCCGTCGCCACTGCCTTGGGCCCCCTCAAGGACGCTTTGGCAGGCAAGATCATCGTGGATGCCACAAACCCTCTGAACGAGGACTGGTCCCCTCTTTTGCTGGGACAAGACACGTCCGGAGCGGAAGAGATCGCCCAACTGCTCCCCAGCGCGACAGTGGTCAAAGCCTTCAACACCATCTTTGCCGACGTCATGGAGGCGGATTTGCAGGATTGTGGCGGCCAACCCATCACGGCCTTTGTCGCAGGTGATGATCAAGATGCGCGCGCCCAGATCGGGGCCCTCGCCGCATCACTGGGGTTTGCGCCGGTCCTTGTTCACAGCCTGACAGCCGCCCGTTACCTCGAAGCCATGGCGCATTTGAACATCGCATTGGCGGTCGGCCAGGGCGGCGGCACGAACGCGGCCTTTCTCTACCATCAGGGGTAACCGATGAAACGCATCACGTTTGACGTGGCGGGTGAAACGGTGGTTGGCAATTTGCACTTGCCAGCCGCCGAAGGTCCCTTTCCGGCTGTGATCACCGGTGGGCCGATGACCTCGGTGAAAGAACAAGTGACAGGAACTTATGCGGCAGCCTTGGCAAGACGCGGCATCGCGGCCTTGGCCATTGATCATCGCCACTATGGTGAAAGCACGGGCGCACCCCGTCAGTACGAATACCACAGACACAAGATCGAAGACCTTCGGATCGCGCTGGTAGTATTGGCGCAACAGCCCGAAGTGGATGCCACCCGTTTGGGGGCCGTGGGCGTGTGTCTGGGCTCAGGCTATCTGGCGCACGCGCTTGCGGATTTGCCGCAGGCCAGGGCTTTCGTTGCGATCGCCGGGTACTACCGGGATGTCCCGGCGATCCGAAAGGCAGATCCGGAAGGGTTCGCCGCGAAACTGGCCGAGGGGCAGGCTGCCCGTGAGCATTTTGAAAAAACGGGTGACGTCCAGATGATCCCGGCCGTAGCGCTGGATCGCGATGCGGCGATGATGTTGCAGTCAACCCATGACTACTACGCGGGGCGTGCTGCGCATCCGAACTACACCAATGCCTTTGCTGTTATGTCGCGCGAACATTTCCTGCCGTTTGACGTTCAAAGCGCGGCGCGGCACCTGTGGCTGCCGTTTCTCATGATCCACGGCCCGAATGCGTTGAACCCGGCCTGGGCAGAGACGTTCTTTGACGCGGTGCCCGGCCGGAAACAACGCGCTACGATTCAATCCCTTGGTCAGACAGATATCTATGACGATCCGGCGATTGTCTCGACGGCGGCAGAAGAGGCGGCTGCGTTTCTGCAGGATGCCTGGCGGGTGTCATAGCGATGCGCATGGCTTTCCGGGACTGATCGGCACCACCAGAGACGGGCAATTGCACGGGCCTCATCTGTGGTTCCCCGGTCAAGAGCACGCCTCGGGAAACACCGCTGTTTCCCGAAAGCGCGCTCTCAAGGCATGACTACGATCCGGTGTACTCCAGTATGTAGAGACCGGCATTGTAGTCCGACACATAGGCCAGCCCGTCCTTCGAGACCCAGATATCGGTCGATTGAATGACCTTGGTCCTGTTCGGCCGGCGGTCCATCAGTTTCGCGGGCTCTGGGGGCACGAAGGCGGCGACTTCCTTGGGTTGGTATTCATTGGAGATGTCATAGACCCGCACCCCGGCATTCTGTTGCGTGGCAAAGATCAACTGATCGCTGACCAACCCGTCGGGACGGTTCTCGTGAATGTTATGCGGGCCAAAATGCGCGCCCTTGTTGACGTAATCCGCATCATCCGGGATCGGCACGGTGGAAATGCTGACCGGATTTGACGGCTCGCGAATGTCGAAAAGCCAGATGTGTTTGATCCCGTCGGCGCAATTGTCCAGCACCGCCTCATCCGCGACGACCAGCAGGTTGCGATCGGGCAGGGGCAGCGCGTTGTGGGTGCCGCCGCCAAAGGGAGGCGCCCAGTTGCGATGCACGATCAGTTCCGGGTTCGTGCGGTCGGCCACATCCATGATCACCAGCCCACCGTCGCGCCATGCGCCATAGGCGGTGTCGCCATGCACAATCGCATGGTGCAGACCGGCGCGGGCCTGGTCCTGCGCCGGGTCTTCGCCCGCCGCCGCGTTCATGCCCGGCAACCAATAGCGTCCGGCTTCCTTTGGGTTGGTGGGGTCCGCCATGTCGATGGTCACAAAGATGTAGTCGGTGAACCCGTCCAGCAGCACCGATGCATAGGCCCACCGCCCGCCAACATACCAGATGCGATGCACGCCGCCGCCTTCGACATCCATAAAGCCGATTTTCCGCGGCTCTGCCGGGTTCGAGATGTCATAGACCGCCATCCCGGCTGTCCAGTTGCGGTCCAAAGAGGCGTTGTCCGCCGTGCCGACCTTTTTGCCCAGTTTGCCCTTGTAGTATTCCTCTTCGTTCTGGAACTCGGCCGATGCGAACATGTTCTTGGCGTTGATGACCAACAGCAGGTCTTCGTGGCTTTGCAGGTGAATGTTCCAGGTGTTGGGCGGGGCGGGGATATAGGCCACCGGCTTGGGCGCGCGTGGATCGGTGCAATCGATGACGCTGAACCCGTCCGAGAACATGTGCCCGACAATGGCGTGGCCCTTGTTGACCATGATCTGCACACCGTCGGGCCGACCGCCCTGATCGGAATAGCCCAGCAGTTTCATGTTGTTGACGTAGTCAGGGGTGGGCAGGTCTTGTGTCATGGTCTCTCCTTGGCGCGGCTCAGGCGGCGCTCAATTCCTTGTCGAACAGGGCCCGCAACTCTGGGGAAAAGCTTTGCCGCGTGATCTCGACCTCAGGCCGTGTGATCTGTGCAAAGGTTGCGCGGGTGGCCTCGTCCAGTTCGGTGATCTCGACACCTTGTCTTTGCAGCTCGGCGCTGCAAATGGCGTCATCTTCTTCTGCAAAGCGCCGCTGCGCCTGCGTGGCGCGGTCAACGGCGCGCTGAAGGCCCGCGCGCTGCCCGGTTGGCATCGCGGCAAGGCGCTCAGCATTGAACAGCACAAGCGCCACGCCCAAAAGGTGCCGCGTCAGCAGAATAAAGCGGTGGGTGTCATGGATCCCGAAATTCAGCGTGTTGGTCAACGGGTTTTCCTGCGCATCAACGCGGTGCGTCCTGACCGCCTCGGGCAGGTCGCGGACATCGATGGCTTGCGGATCAAACCCCAAGGCGCGAAACACCCGCTGGTGGTCTTCGTTGGCAAGGGTGCGCAGCTTTTTCCCGGCGCAATCGGCGACCGATTTGATCGGCGCAGCACTGGTGATGTGACGCAGCCCGTTGTCCCAATAGCCCAGCACCTCGTAGCCGGTGGCCTGCGCCACTTCCTTGCGCAGCTGGTCGCCCAGGGCGCCATCCAGCAGCGCATAGGCGCGGCGGCGATCCGGCACGACAAAATGCTGATCAAAGAGACCCAGTTCGGGCACGCGTTTTGCCAGATAGCTCGACGAGAAATAGCATCCGTCCAGCGCGCCGCTTTCGGTCATCGACAAGAGATCGGCGGCCTTGTGTCCGCGAGAGACGATGCTTTCGTCAAAATCGATCGTGACGGCACCATCGGTTTCCTCGGCCACGGCCTCCGCCAGCACGCGCCCGCCGCGGGTGTGAACGGATTTGTCACCCTGATAGCCGCCGAACTTGAGCACGGTCATTGCAATTCGTCCATCAATTCACCCGGATCGGGGGGCAATGGCACGGGCTGGCCGCGCTTGGCGGAGACATCCATCGCCATGGTCATCAGCAGGTTGCGGTGGCCGTCTGCGGCTGTGGCGTGTGGCGTGCTGGCCCCTGTATAAAGACGCTGGTACCAGGCGTTTGTCTCTTCGCGCATCGGCCCCCATAGCTGCCCGTCATGCAAATCGCCGGGCGGATAGCTGGTCAGGAACTCAACGTGCCGCGGCGGCGCGGTGTATCCTTCGGGCGCATAGCCTGCGCCTTGCGCCACGTTGGTTGCCATCACCAGATCGCGGTGCGTGTCCTCGATGTCGATGACACCTTCCGATCCCACGATCCCGATCTCGATGCCGTAGACAGCGCCGGGCCAGACCTCTGGCAGCGCCCAGGAAATGTTCATCGAAAAGACAGTGCCGTCATCCATGGTAAAGATGCCAAGCGTCGAATCCTTGGTGCCCCATTTGCCCAAGACCTTGTCCGTGGACTGGGCATAGACGCTGACCGGGTTCTTTCCCTCCATCAGCCACAGCGACATATCAAGGCTATGGGTCCCCGAGACCACCATCGGCGTCAGCGTCGCGCGTTCCTGCGTGCGCTGAACGGTCGCGATGGGCACCATCTTGTTCATGAAGGCGCGGGTCACGACGGTGTGCACATCGCCGATCTGACCGGTGATCAGGCGCTCTTTGACCGCAAGGAACCGGCGGCGAAAGCGGTTGGTGTAGCCGACAACCGCATCGATCCCGGCGGCCTCGATCGCACCAAAGATCTGCGCCGATTGACGGGCATCCGTGGCCAGAGGCTTTTCGATAAACAGCGCATGCCCCATCTCGACCGCCAGCATCGTCGGATCGAAATGAAAGTTCTCATCCGTGGCGACGATTGTGGCCGTGACTTCGGGACGTTTGAGCAACTCGCGGTAGTCGTTGGTAAAGAAATCCGCCTCTATGTCATCGGCCAGCTTTTGACCGATGTCGGATTTCAGATCGCACAGGCCAATCCAGCCGATGCCGGGATAGGCGCGGGCCAGTTCCGCCCTGATCCGCCCGATGGTGCCACAGCCGACGATGGCCAGCCCGATTTCCTTGCGCTGCTGCATGTTTCTTTCCTAGCATCATTGTTCGTTTGGTTCCGGATTGGCCGGCCTGCGGGCGCTCCTGTAGACGCGCATCGCCCCTTCGATCACGACAAACAGGACCGCCAGCATCAGGAAGGTGCCGATCCATTGCGACAGGACAAAGCCCAGGGTCTTGTCTTCGAAAATCAACAGGGACCGCCGAATGTTCTCATCCGCCAATGGCGCGAGAATGACACCCAGCACCACCGGTGCGACCGGGAACTTGAAGACTGCAAACAGCCAGCCGACGACGCCCGCGCCGAACATGATCCAGACGTCAAAGATCGACAGTTTGACCGCAAAGGCCCCGATCACGCAGACCGGCAGGATCAGCGGCATCAGGATCCCGCGCGGCAGGCTGAACAGTTTTACACAAGGTCCGATCAGCGCGAAGGCCGCGAGGTACATCAGGACGTTGGCGATGATCAGGGACGCGTAGATGAAGTAGATCAGCCCGGGATGGTCGATCTCGATGGTGGGACCGACCACCACGTTCTTGAGGGTCAAGGCCGCAAGCAGGGCCGCCGCCGCGGCATTTCCGGGAATACCCAGCGCCAGCGTCGGCAACATAGACCCACCGATATTGGCGTTGTTGGCGGTTTCTGCGCAAACCAGCGCCTGATAGCTGCCCTTGCCCCACCGCGCACGTTCTTCGGGCTTGGCCCGCCTGCGTCCGATGTCATAGGCCAGAAAGGACGCCACATTGGCCCCGGCCCCGGGGATCGCACCAATAAAGGTGCCCAGAACGCCCGAGCGTATCGCCGCCGGTGTATAGCGCGCCAAGAGACGAAACGGCGGCACGACGCGTCCCACCTTGGAGGGAATGGTCGGTTTGTCCTTGTCGGGCAGGGTGCGCAGAATTTCCGCCAGACCAAAAAGCCCGATCAGCACGGCGACATAGGAAATCCCGTCGAACAGCGCAAAGGTCCCGAAGGTAAACCGAGGCACCGCATGGATCGAGTCGAGCCCGACAAAGGCCACCAGCATGCCAAGCCACCCGGCGATCCACCCCTTGAGCGGCATTGACCCCGCCGCCATGGTGCCCGCCACCATGATGCCGATCACCGCCAGCCAGAACATCTCCCATGATTTGAAATTCAGGGCGAAGGTCAGGATCAGCGGAATGAACATCACCAGAAGAATGATCCCGATCCCGCCACCAATGAAACTGGCGGCAATGGCCATGCCGAGGGCCTGACCGCCTTCGCCTTTCTGGGCCAGTTGATGGCCCTCGATCATCGTCGGCACCGCATCTGGTGTGCCGGGAATGTTGATCAGAACGGCGGAGATCGCGCCGCCAAACACGCTGCCGGTGTAGACCCCAAGCATGAAGGAGATGGCGACATCCTGGCTCATCCCCGCCGAAAGACCGATCAGGAGACCCATGGCCATCGTGGTCGACAGGCCCGGCAAGGCGCCCCAGATGATGCCCAGACACACCCCGGCCAGCGTCATCGCCAGCAAGGCCGGGTTCAGCGCCAGTAAAAAGCCGTCAATCATTCAGAAACTCCCCGGAAGCGGGATGCGGAACACCATTTGAAAGACCAGCGACAAGACGACCGTCCATGTGACCGAGACCAGGGCAGTGATCCAGATCGGTCCGCGCCAGCTGAGGTGGATGATCGTGCACAGCGTGACGATGGTGGCTGGCTCAAAGGCCGAGAGGCTCAGGTTGGTGCCAAAGACCGAGAAATGCTGTTGAAATGCCAGCACCTGCAATGCGGCGATGT
>JBELMB010000253.1:0-7134 GCA_042088665.1 Sagittula sp. | reverse complement strand
CTTCCTCTATGGCGACAACTCTGCCGCGCGCGCGCTGATCCTGTCCGACAACCCGGAAATGACCGAGGACAAGATCGATTTCGCAATCTCCGAGATGAAAGCCAACGGCATCGTTCTGTCCGGTGACGCCGAAGAGATGGGCATCGGGGTCATCAGCGACGCCAAGGTCGAGGACTTCTACAACAAGATGGTCGAAGCTGGCGTGATCGAGGCGGGGCTGGACTACAAGGCCGCTTATACGACAGAGTTCGTGGGCAACGGCCTGGGCATGGAACTGGCCAAGTAACGTTTCCCTGCGGGGGGCTTCGCGGTTGCGAGGCCCCCAAACAAAGGACAGATGCATGACACCAGCGTCTCGCGCGCCCTTGGGGGAGCGTCAGGAACTCTTGCGCATGTCGCATATCGAAAAGACCTTTCGCGGCAATGTCGTCGCGCTGAAGGACCTGAACCTGTCTGTGAACCAGGGCGATTTCATCTCGCTTCTCGGGCCGTCGGGGTGTGGCAAGTCCACCGCCTTGCGCTTGATCGCGGGGCTGATGCAGCCGACCTCTGGCGGCATCGACTGGCAGGGGGGGCAAGGCGAGGGCGATCTCGGGATCGTCTTCCAGGAGCCGACCCTCATGCCTTGGGCGCGGGTCAAGGACAACGTCTGGCTGCCATTCCGCCTGCGGGGCAAATCCTATTCCAGCGTGGCGGACGACGTGCTGGAGGCACTGAAGCTGGTCGGTCTGCAGGATTTCCAGAACGCCTTCCCACGGGAGCTGTCCGGCGGCATGAAGATGCGGGTGTCGATTGCCCGCGCGCTGGTGACGCGGCCAAGACTGATCCTGATGGATGAACCCTTTGCGGCGCTGGACGAGATCACGCGCCACAAGCTGAACAACGACTTGCTGGCCCTGCGCGACGCGATCGGCTGCACGGTGATCTTTGTCACCCATTCGGTGTTCGAGTCGGTCTTTTTGTCGGACCGCATCGTCGTGATGGCGGCGCGCCCGGGCCGGGTGATCCGGGAGTTGACGGTGGATGCCCCCTATCCGCGCAGCGACGCCTTTCGCACCTCGCCGGATTATGCCGCCTCGGCCAGCAGCGCCTCTGCCGCGCTGGCCATGGCCATGGAGGAGGCCGCATGACCGCGATCAACCAACCCGACGACCTGCCGATGGTCGATGCCGAAGAAGAACGCCGCGCCCGACAGAACCGCATTCTGGCGATTGCGCGCTGGACGCTGCCCTCGTTGGTGCTGGTGCTGGTGATCGGCGCATGGCAGGCCTACGTGGTGATCGCAGAAGTGCCGCATTACATCCTGCCCTCGCCATGGTTGATCGCCAAGACAATGGTGTCGGACTGGACGGTGCTCTGGCCGGCCATGATGGTGACCGGGCGGCTGACGTTCCTTGCGCTGGTCTTTGCGGTGATCGGGGGGCTGGCCATCGCGGTGGCCTTTACCCAGTCGAAATGGGTCGAACTGGCAATGTTTCCCTATGCGGTGATCCTGCAGGTCACCCCAGTCGTGGCGATTGCGCCGTTGTTGCAGATCTATGTCGAAAGCGCCTTTGTCGCGGCGCTTCTGTGCGCGTGGATCGTGGCGTTTTTCCCGATCCTGTCGAACACGACGATCGGTCTGAAATCCGCGGACCACAACCTTCAGGATCTGTTCACGATCTATGGGGCCACGAAGTGGCAGACCCTGCGCTATCTTTCCGGGCCTTCGGCCTTGCCGTTCTTCCTTGGCGGGCTCAAGATCGCGGGCGGGCTTGCGCTGATCGGCGCCGTGGTGGCGGAATTCGTGATCGGGCGTGCGGGCACCGGGCTGGGGCTTGCCTCTACCCTGCTGGAGGCTTCGTATCGCTTCAACTTTGGCAGGCTTTATGCGGCGCTGATCCTGATTTCGGTCATGGGCGTGGCGCTCTTTGGATTGATGAGCCTTATCAGCTACCTGTGCCTGTTCCGCTGGCATGAGAGCGCCTTGAAACGAGAGGTCTGATGGATTTTCTGACACTGCCTTCAGCGCCGTTCACGCTGACAAACGTGACCGTGCCGGGCTGGGCCCTTGGCGGCGACGCAGACCTTGTGACAACCGACCTTGGCGTGGCGGATGGCGTGCTCTGCCCGCCCGCAGGCACACAGGTGGACATGAAAGGGGCCATGGTATTTCCGGCCTTCGTCGATGGTCACACGCATCTGGACAAGGGTCACATATGGCCCCGCGCCTCGAACCCGGACGGCAGTTTTCCGGGGGCACTGGCGTCGGTGCGCGGCGATCATGCCAACTGGTCAGAAGAGGACGTGCGCACGCGGGTCTCCTTTTCGCTGCGCGCGGCCCATGCCCATGGCACGCGGGCGATCCGCACACATCTGGATTCGATGAACGGCCAATACGCCCGCAGCTGGCCCGTGCTCAGCGACCTGCGCGCGGAATGGGCCGGGCGGGTGGATCTGCAGATGGCCAGCCTGATCTCCTGCGAAGGGTACGATCTGGACGAATACGACGCCATCGCCGACACGGTGGCCACACATGGCGGCGTGCTTGGCATGGTCTCTTACCCCGTGCCAGAGCTGAAGCGCATCATCATGGGCCATATCGAGGCCGCCGCGAAACGCGGTCTGGCGCTTGATTTCCATACCGACGAGACGATGGATCCAACCTCGGAAACGCTGCGCCTGATCGCGGACTGCATCCTCGAAACCGGCTTTGATGCGCCGGTTCTGGTAGGGCATTGCTGCTCGCTTTCCACGCAGGACGAGGCGCGCGCGCTGGACACGCTGGACGTGGTGGCCCGTGCCGGGCTCGACGTGGTCAGCCTGCCCATGTGCAACATGTATCTGCAGGACCGCGCAGCCGCCCGCACCCCCCGGGGGCGTGGCGTGACCCTCGTTCACGAGATGAAGGCGCGGGGGATCAAGGTCAGCTTTGCCTCCGACAATACCCGCGATCCGTTTTATGCCTATGGCGACATGGACATGATCGAAGTGATGCGCGAGGCGACGCGCATTGCCCATCTCGACCACTCTGACCCCGACTGGTCGCGCGCCTTCTCTGCCACGCCGGCAGAGATCTGCGGGTTCGAGCCCGCCAGCCTGACGCCCGGTGCGCCCGCCGATCTGGTGATCTGCCGCGCCCGCAGCTGGACAGAGCTGTTCGCCCGTCCGCAAGCCGACCGCATCGTGCTGCGCGCAGGTCAGGCCATCGACCGCACGTTGCCCGACTACGCAGAACTTGATCATCTTTTTGAGGCCCGCCCATGACCCTTCCCGCCAATGTCGCCGCCGCAAGGGCCGCGCTGTCCCACCTCGACATCGAGGAAAAGGACACTGCGATCAAAAGCGCCTCGCGCGATTTCTTCTGGTATTCGCCGGTGCTGAAGGCGCGCATGGATCATCTGCTGGCGGATTTCGTGGTGCGCCCGCGCAACGAGGCCGAGATCATCGAGATCCTCAAGACCTGCTACGCGCATGATGTGCCGGTCACCACCCGTGGCGCAGGCACCGGCAACTACGGGCAGGCGATGCCGATGCGCGGCGGCTGCGTCATGCATCTCAAGCACATGGACAAGGTGACCTTTTGCGAACCGGGCCGGGTGATCGTGGAACCGGGCTGCCTGCTCAAGGATGTCGATGCCCATTGCATCGAAGCCTGCGGTCACGAGCTGCGCATGTTCTCCTCGACCTGGGCCACGGCCACCGTGGGCGGGTTCATCGCCGGTGGATCGGGTGGCGTGGGGTCGGTCACGTGGGGGTCGCTGCGCGAGCTGGGCAACATCATCCGCCTGCGTGTCGTCACCATGGAGGAAGAGCCCCGCGTGATGGACTTCACCGGCGAAGAGCTGGCCCGCGTCAGCCACGCCTATGGCACCAACGGCATCATCACGGAGCTGGAGCTGCCGCTGGCCCCGGCCTACCCTTGGGTCGATTGCTTTGTCACGGCAAAGGATTTCGACCGTGCGATGGAATGCGCCGCGGGTCTGGCCAATGAAAACGGCATTCTTCTGAAGATCGCGTCGGTCTATGAGGCCCCCACCGCGAAGACCTATTTTCAGCGCGTTGCCCCCCATGTGGACGCGGACGATCACCTGATCGGCCTGATGGTTGCGCCACAAAGCCTTGAGGGCTTTCTGACATGGATGGGCCGCAACCCGGATCTGAAGCTGATCTACCGATCCGATGATCACACATGGGAACGATCGCCGGGTCTGGTGTTTGAATACGGCTGGAACCACACGACCCTGCGGGCGCTGAAGGTCGATCCGTCGATCACCTACCTGCAGGTGCGCTATGGGTTCCCGGATCATTTCCGCCTCGTGAACGAGATGCGCAGGGCCTTCCCCGATGAGCTGATCCAACATCTCGAAGCGATCCGGATGGATGGCGGGCATGTGGGCTTTGCCGGGCTGACGCTGGTAAAATTCACCACCGAGGCGCGGCTGGACGAGATCGTGAAAGCGCATGAGGACGCCGGGGCGCTGGTCTTCAACCCGCATCGTTACACGCTGGAGGAAGGCGGGCGTCAGCACGCGGATCCGCGGCAGCTGGACTTCAAGAAGGAGGCTGACCCCAAGGGCCTGCTCAATCCCGGCAAGATGATCGCCTTTGACGATCCGGAATGGGACTATGGTCAGATGTATGCCTATCCGGAGATGACCCCGACCCCGGAAGAGGCCTGACATGACCATCGCGCGTGATCCAGGATGAAGGCGCTGGTGCTCTATGCCCACCCCTGTCCAGACAGCTTTAACGCGGCGGTCTACGAGATGGTGGTCGACACGCTGACGCGGCGCGGCTGGGACGTGGACGGTTGCGACCTGAACGCCGAAGGGTTCTCGCCCGTGCTCACCATGGCAGAGCGGCAGGGCTATCACGACATTCCGGGCAATATCGCGCCTGTTTCCGACTATGTGGATCGGTTGCGCGCGGCTGAGGCGCTGGTCATGGTTTTTCCGGTCTGGAACTTTGGCTATCCCGCCATTCTCAAGGGCTTTCTGGATCGGGTGTTCCTGCCGGACGTGAGTTTCAAGCTCGAAGGGGGCGGCGTGAAACCGGGGCTGACGCAGATAAAGCGGCTGGCGGCGGTCACGACATACGGAGGCACGCGCTGGCGGGCCAGAATGAACGGCGACCCACCGCGCAAATGTGTCACCCGCGCGGTGCGCTACGCCTGTGGCTGGCCCAGAACCCGCTACATCGCGCTGTATGACATGAACAACAACGGGCCCGCGGCGCTGAAGGCGCATCTCGCCCGGGTCCGGACCGAGATGGCAAAGCTCTGATGCGCGCCGTGCTCGTCTATGCCCATCCAAAGCCTGACAGCTTTACCGCCGCGGTGAAAACCCTTGTCGTGGAACAGCTTGACCGCGTCGGGGCAGAGGTTCGCGTGCTGGATCTCTACGAGACCGGGTTCGCCCCGGCGCTGAGCGCAGAGGAATTGACCCGCTACGAGGATGTCACCGTCAACCAGACGGGGCTGGAGCCGCATTGTGAGGCCGTGGCCTGGTGCGACACGCTGATCTTTGTCTATCCGACGTGGTGGTACGGGCTGCCCGCGATCCTCAAGGGCTGGCTGGACCGGGTGCTGCTGCCCGGTTTGGCCTTTGAGATGCCCGCGCAAGAGGGCGGCACCATCGGGCCGGGGTTGACGCATATCACGCGGCTGGGGGTTTTTACCACCTGTGGCGCCAGTTGGGGTCTGACCCGCTTTATCGGGGCGCCCGGGCGGCGCACGCTGCTGCGCGGAGTCCGCTTGCTTTGCGCCAAGCGTTGCCGCACCTGTTTCGCGGCGCATTACCTGATGGACAGTTCCTCACCGGACAGCAGGCGCGCCCATCTGCGTCGGGTCTCGCGCAAGCTTGACAGGTTCCTGAAGCCATGAGCCCACGTCTTGAAAAGAAGGCCCCGATGATCCCCGTTCCTGACTGGACCGACAATGCGCAGGACCCGCAGGCCTTCTCTGTGGCGCTGGGGCAGGTTTGCGGCGACCATGGCTTTTTCCTGCTGACCAATCACGGTGTGCCATCGGAGCTTGTCGATGCGATGTTTGCCCAGGCGGATGGCTTCTTTGCGTTGCCGGATGGCGCCAAGGCGCCGCTGTCGATTGCGCAAAGCCCGCATAATCGCGGTTGGGCGGCGCTGGGCACCGAGAGCCTCGACGCGCGCTCTGGCCTCGTCGATCAAAAGCAGGCCTTCAGCATCGGGCTGGATCTGGCGGCGGACGACCTTCGGTCGCGGCATGACTTCACTTACAGCACGGAGACACCATGAGACGTCTTGACTGGGCAGACCGGCGCGCGCCGGAGTTCGAAGGCATCGATCCGGCGACAGCCATCGCCATCCTGCCGACAGCGGCGATTGAACAGCACGGCCCGCACCTGCCGGTGGGCACTGACACGATGATCATGCAGGGCATGCTGAATGGGTTTCGCGCGGCCTGTCCAGAGGATCTGGACCCATGGATCCTGCCGATGCAGTCTGTGGGCAAGTCCAACGAGCACCTCTGGGCACGGGGCACGCTGACGCTGACGGCGGCGACGGCGCTGACCGCCTGGACAGAGATCGGGCTGTCCGTGGCGCGCGCCGGTTTCCGCAAGATCGTCATCGTGAACAGCCATGGGGGGAACCTTGACCTGATCTCGATCCTCAGTCGGGAATTGCGGGTGCAGGCCGGGATGCTGGCGGTGAAGTGCCAATGGGGGAATTTCGGCCATCCCGAGGGGCTGTATACCGAGTATGAAAAGCGTTTTGGCATTCACGGCGGCGATGTGGAGACGTCCCTGATGCTGTCGTTCCGGCCCGAGTGTGTGGACATGGCGAAAGCGCAGCATTTTGCCTCCAGTGCCGAGACCGATCTGATCTCGCCGATTGGTCCGATCAGCCGGGGGTGGATCGCCGCGGACCTGAACCCGGACGGGACGGTCGGGGATGCCTCGCTGGCAACGGTGGAGAAGGGCGAAGCGACTGCGGCGCATCAGGTGTCGGGTTTCGTGGACATGTTGCGCAAGGTGCGTGACATGGATGTGCCGAGCGCCCCGGCGCATCTTTAGCTGGCGCGTTTGTGGCTGGCCGGATCGTCGTCTGGCTGGTTTCTGGCGTGTGTCAGGGGGAGGGGCGCTGCCCCTCTTGGCCTGCGGCCAATTCACCCCGGAG
>JBELMB010000252.1:0-7164 GCA_042088665.1 Sagittula sp. | reverse complement strand
GGGGCACCGCGGGCCTGCGTTGCGCTGTTGCGGTCTCGCTCCCCCGCCGCCGCGTGATGGCCAAAGCGGCGGATCCTGTGGGTGATCTCCGGGGGCGTCCTGGCGGTCGAACAGGGCGCTGCGTGACAGCTGGGGGTTCGGCCGCCAATGCCCGACACGGCCCTTGCGAAATCACGTGGACTGTTTGTCAGTCTCTTCGCAGGATCTCGCCCTTTGGCGGCGCTTCCCCGGGTGTCCAAAGAGGGAGATCCTGACCGGAGAGGTGCGGCGCGCTTGGGTCGATGCTCTCACCGGGATCGCCCGGTCAAGCCGAGGGTCTAGGCCCGCTCAGCGGCCTTCTGAAAGGCCAGATCCAGTCCCTTGGCAACACGATCCACGTCGTCCATGGACAGGCAAAGTGGCGGCACCATGCGCAGGCAGGATTGGAAGGGGCCGGATTTCGACAGGATGATCCGCTGATCCCGGCACGCCTCGAAGACGTCTGTGGTGGTTGCCTTGTCGGGCGTCTTGCTGTCACGGTCGCTGACCATCTCCATGGCCAGCATGAGCCCCTTGCCGCGCACATCCCCGAGCGCGCTGTGCTTGTCCTTGAGGTCATGCAACCGTTCGAGCAGCGCCGCGCCGACCTGTTTGGCGTTTTCCTGAAGCCCCTCATCGCGCAGCACGGCAAGCACGGCGCGGGCGGCGGCGGCAGAGGTCGGGTTGGCACCATAGGTATGGAACATGAACTTTTCCGCCATCGGGGCGGCGATTTCCTTGCGGGCGACAACGGCGCCGATGGGAAATCCGTTGCCCAGCCCCTTGGCCATGACAACGATGTCGGGCACCACGCCGTCTGCCTCGAACCCCCAGAAATGCGCCCCCGTGCGGCCAAACCCCGACTGGACCTCATCCGCGATATACAGTCCGCCCGCCGCGCGCACCCGGTCCGCGGCGCCGGACATGTAGCCGGGGGGCATTTCGACGATGCCGCCGTACCCCTGAATGCTTTCGACAAAGATGCCCGCAACTGTGCCGGAGGTGGCTGTCAGGATCGTGCGGTCGATCTCGTCGAGGTAGGGTTGGGTCCCCGGGCCAAAGATCCCGCGGTACTGGTTGGGTTCCGGCACAAAGGCGACATTGCCGGGCATGCCGGGATGGCGCCAGCCTGCGATCCCGGTGATCGATTGCGCTGCCGCCGTGGGGCCGTGGTAGGCCGTGCGCAGCGCCAGCAAATCGAGGTTGCCCGTGTAGGTGCGGGCCATGGTCATCGCCAGATCAATCGCTTCGGACCCCGAATTGGTCAGATGCACCACCCAGTCATGTCCCTTTGGCATGGTGGCGGCCAGTTCCTCTGCCAGATGGGCGGGGGTGGGGTGATAGAACATGGTCGTGCAATGGGTCAGATCCTGCGCCTGCGCCATGGCGGCAGACACGACGCGGGGATGTGAATGCCCCACCGAGATGCAGACATTCATGCCCAGCAGATCGGTGTATTTCTGGCCATCGGTGTCCCAGAGGTACTGCCCTTCGCCCTTGCGAAACACGATGGGGTCCCGGAACGGCGTGAATTTCGTGAGCGAGGCGGCGTAGTACCGGTCGCGCCGGGCGGCGGTGGCATCGAGATCCCAGTCGGTGTGCAGGGCGTCGTCAGTCATGTCAGGGCTCCGGGTTTCAGGCGGGTGTTGTCAGGATCAAAGGGCGGCCTTGGCAGGATCCGCGCGGGGCAGTGTTGACCGAGGATCGACACGGTCAGATCGTCGCGGGCTTGCGGGTCGCGCAGGTAGGCCAGCCCCAGAACCCTGCCGGTGCGGTGGCCATACGCGCCGGAGGTCACAATGCCGACGGGGTGATCGCCGCGCCACAGCGTGTGCGCATAGAAGGGATCCGCCTTGCCGGCCTCGATCTCCAGCAGGACCATGTCCCATGCCGCGTCGCGCATCAGACCGGGTCGCACATCTGGTCGGACAAAACCGCTCAGCCCGGCCTCCAGCGGGCTGCGTTCGGTCGTCAGATCGCTGCCCCAGCCGCGATAGCCTTTCTCAAGCCGCATGGCGTTGGCGGCATAGGCCCCGTAGACGCCCGCGCCAAAAGGGGCTGCGGCCTGTTCCAGCGCGTGAAAGAGCGCCACGGCGCGGTCCCGCGCCACGTGCAACTCCCACCCGCATTCCCCGATGTAAGAGACCCGCAGCGCCCGCACCGGCACATCCGCAATTTCGGTCTCCCGCAGGGTCAGCCAGCGCATATCGGACAGGTCCGGCAGCACCTCGGGCGTTTTCGGGCCCATGACGCCGATCACGGCGATCTCTTCGGTGACATTTGCCACCTGCACATCGAAACCGACCGCGCAGGCGATCAGCAGGTCGTGGTCGATGTCTTCGGCGGCGGCGGCCGAGGTCAGGTAGGCGTGATCCTCGGCCATGCGCGAGACCGTGAATTCTGACAGGACACCGCCGGCAGGGGTCAGCGCATGGGTCAAACCGATCCGTCCCGGGACCGGCGCGCGATTGGCGCCAAGCGCCTCCAGAAAACCGCTGACCTGCGGTCCGCGAACCTCGAATTTGGCAAACACCGACAGATCCGCAAAGGCGACGCGGGTCGTGGCGCAGGCGACCTCGCGGGCCACGGGATCAAACCAGTTGGCCCGGCCAAAGGTCTCATCGGCGCGGTCGCCGGGGGTGTCAGAGAACCAGTTCGGCCGCTCCCAGCCATGGGCGGCGCCCATGACAGCCCCGCGCGCCAGCATCAGGTCGTGCAGCGGTGAGCGGCGTATGTCGCGACCGGCGGGGCGCTCTTCGTTCGGGTAATGGACGCCGAACTGCAGGCCGAAACACTCGACCGCCTTGGCAACGCGATAATCGCGGTCCGCCCAGGACCCAAAACGGCGACTGTCCACCGCCAGCGCATCCATGGGGGGCGCGCCATGGGTCATCCAATGGGCGAGGAATTTGCCCGCGCCGCCGCCCTCCATCACGCCCATCGAAGAGCCGGTGAGCAGCCAGGCATTCCGCAGGCCCCGGGCCGGGCCGATCAGAGGGTTGGCGTCGGGGGTAAAGGTGATCGGGCCATTGATGACCGATTTCACGCCGCCGGTTTCCAGCGCGGGGATCCGCGCCATCGCCGCCATGATGATATGCTCGACCCGGTCCAGATCCGGGGGCATCAGGTCGGCGCCGAACTCTGGCGGGACGCCGTCGACGGACCAGACCTGCGCCTCTTTTTCGTAGGGGCCAAGGATCAGCCCGTCGCGTTCCTGCCGGACGTACCAGCTTTCTTCGGGATCGCGGATCATCGGCAATTCGGGCAGGCCCGCGGCGATCCTGTCGCTGACCGCCGCAACGGTATCTGTCACAAGGTACTGATGCAAAACGGGCACCGAGGGGATGTTCAACCCCATCATATGGCCGATTTCCCAGCCCCATGTTCCGGCGGCGTTCACGACATGGGTCGCAGTGACGTCGCCTTTGGGCGTCTCGACCCACCAGAGGCCGTCCTGACACGTGATCGCCGTCACCGGGCAATTGCGCCAGATCTGCGCGCCGCCACGCCGGGCGACGTCTGCCATGGCATTGGTCGCCAGAGAGGGATCCACATGGCCGTCGTCGGGCTCGAAGATGCCACCCAGCAATCCGTCCAGCCGCGCCAGCGGGTGCAGCTCTGCGATGCGCTCGGGGGTCAGGATCTCCAGCGGGTAGCCGGTGAATGCCGACAGCCCGGCGACGTGGCGAAATTCGTCCATCCGGTCCGGATTGCGGGTGATGCGCATCGCCCCACAGGCGTGAAAGCCGCAGTCGCGCCCGGTCTCTGCGGGCAGGATATCGCGGTACAGCCGGACAGAGGTGGCGCGCAGTTCCTGAATCGTCGGGTTATGCGCGAAATGCGTGCACAGCCCCGCGGCATGCCAGGTCGATCCATGCGTGAGATCGTTTTTCTCCACCAGCAGCACGTCGGACCATCCCGCCTTGACCAGATGATACATCAGCGACACTCCCATGGCGCCGCCGCCGATGATCAGAACCTGTGCCTGCGTCATGCGCGCATCCTTTCGCCTTTGGGATCAAACGGGGGGTGGCGCAGCGGCGTGGCGGGACAGTCGCGCCCTGCGACCCGCACGCTGAAGCGGCGCGTGCAGGTCTGGTCCAGCGTCTCGCCCGCGGCGACCTGCACCATGGCAAAGCACAGGTTCAGTCCGGTGCGCGGCCCGCGCGCGCCGGAAGTTGTCAGGCCCACGTGCCGTCCCGCCTCGAACAGCGGCTCGTCGTGCAGCATCAGCGCGTCGCCCGAAATCTGCAGCAGGATCAGGCGCTGCCGAAGACCGTCGCGCCGTTGTTGCTCAAGCGCGGCCTTGCCGAGACAGGCCTTGCTCCAGTCGATGGTAAAGCCCAGCCCGGCCTCCAATGGCGTCACCTCCGGGCCCAACTCATGGCCCCAATGCCGGAACCCTTTTTCGAGGCGGCAGCCGTCCAGCGCGAAATGCCCCAGCGGCAGCGCGCGGTGACCGCGGACAGGCGCCTGCAAGGCATCCCAAAGCGCGGGCGCGTCCGCGTTGGCCACCGTCAATTCCCACCCCAGTTCGCCAACGAAACTGATCCGCGTCGCATGGCACAGGACGCCGCTGATGCGGGCCTTGGCGGCCTGGCCAAAGGCCAAGGCGGGCAGGTGGCCCAATCCCTCCAGCAGGGCGCGGCTGCCCGCGCCCATGACACCAATGGTGCAGAAGGCCTCTGTCACATCGCTCACCGTCAGGGCTTTGCCAGCCCCGCCCCCGCCCATCGCCCCGCCCATCGCCCCGCCCATCGCCCCGCCCATCGCCCGGCGCAGGAACGCCATGTCGCGGGCGCGTGTCGCGGCGCCGGAGGTTATGTGAAAATGGTCCGCGGCCTGCCGGGTGACCGTGACATCCATCTCGATGCCGCCGCGGACGTTCAAAAGCTGCGTGTAGGTGGCCTTGCCAATCGGGGTATCCAGCTGCGCCGTTGACAGTTGGTTCAGCGCCGCGAGCGCATCTGGCCCGACCACGTCAATCTTGGTGAAGGGGCTCAGATCGATCAGCGCTGTGCCGGTCGCCATGACCTCTGCCTCGGCCTTGGCGATCGGCCACCAGCCCTGTTCGCCAACGGAAAGGCTCTGCGCGGGGCCGTACCACAAGGCGCGCTCCCAACCCGCGGTGACACCGAAATGGGCGCCAGCCGCCGCCCAGCGGTCGTGCAGGGCAGACCGGCGCAGATCCCGCCCGGCCTTGGGCTGCCTGTAAGGCCAGTGCAGGGCAAAGAGATCGGCAACCGCCTCTGTCATGCGGTCTTGCAGATGGGCTGCTCCGGCGCAGGCCGGGTCGACCCGGGCCACGTCGACCTCCCACATGTCCATCGGGGCGTGGCCGTCGGTGATCCAATCCGCCAGCGCGCGCCCGATCCCGGCAGAGGACATCACGCCGACCGAATTCATGCCTGCGGCCACGAAAAGCCCGTCCACCTGTGTTTCCCCGACCAAAGGCCGGGTGTCGGCGGTAAAGCTTTCGGGGCCATTCATGAAATGCTGGATGCCAGTGCTCTCCAACGCGGGACAAAGCTCCAGCGCGGCCTCCATGAAAGGCGCGAACTGGTCCCAATCCTCGGCCATTTCCAGAAAGGGCCGGTCGCCTTCTGGGCCGTGGGGATCCCAACACTTGGCATTGGGTTCGAACCCGCCGATCACCAGTTTGCCCGCGTCGCCCTTGATATAGATGCCGCGGTCCAGATCGCGGACCACCGGGAAAGGTTTGGGCAGCCCAAGGATCGGTTCTGTCACCACGTACATGTGTTCGACCGCCTGCAGAGGCAGCGCCACACCCGCCGTCGCGGCAAGTTCGCGCGACCATGCGCCGGTGGCGATCACCACGCGGTCGGCGTCGATCCGGGTGCCATCCTCCAGCGCGACGCCGGTGATCCGCTGGCCGGCTGTCAACAGGCGTTGGACGCGCAGGTTTTCCCGGATTGTCACGCCGCGGTGGCGAGCGGCGCGTGCGTAGGCCATGCACAGATCGACCGGGTTCACATTGGCGTCCTCGGGCACCTGCAGCGCGCCCACGTGAGAGGACAGGTCAAGAAGGTCCAGCGGCACATCGGTCGCTGCGATCACTTGCGGTGACAGTCCCAGCGTGGCCCCGAGATCCGCGATCCGGTGCAATTCGTCCATCCGTTCGGGGGCGCGCGCCAGCCAGTAGCCGCCGGTCCGGACATAGCCGGTGGACATGCCGGTCTCTTCTTCCAGCTGCGGAAACACGTCCAGCGCGGCCATGGCCAGCCGCGTCATGTTCGGCGTGGCGCGCAGCGGGCCGACAATACCCGCCGCGTGCCACGACGTGCCAGAGGTCAGCCGGTTGCGCTCGATCACCGTCACGTCCACTGCACCGCGCCGCGCAAGGTGGTAGGCGAGGCTCAACCCGATGGCACCGCCCCCGATGATCAGCGTGCCCGCCATCAGAAATAGTCCCGGTCGGGCTGTTCGGATTTCCGGCGCGCGATGTAATCCTTCAGCTCTGCGTCGATGCCGGGGTCGAGGCCGGGGTCCTCGTAGCCCTCCAGCCGGGTCTTCCAGATCGCGTTGGCCCGCGTGGCCGCGTCCTGCCCGCCCGCAGCCTGCCATTGCTCGAACGATGTGTCGTCCGGCGCCCATGGGCGGAACAGGGCGGTCATGAAATTGGCCTGCGTGTGCTCGGACCCGAGGAAGTGCTGGCCCGGTCCGGTGGCGGCGATGGCCTGCATGGCCTGGGCATTCTCGCTCATGTCGATGCCGTCAAAGAAGCGGGCGGCCTTGCCGCACAGATCATGGTCCAGAATGGTCTTTTCGAAGGACGTGACCAGCCCGCCTTCCAGCCAGCCGGTGGCGTGATTGATCAGGTTCGCGCCTGCGAACATCGACATGATCAGGCCCCATGCGGCCTCTTGCTGGCTTTGGGCATCCGGGACCTTGGACGCGCTGAGCGTGCCAACCGTGTGCAGCGGCACGCCCAGACGCCGTGCCAATTGCCCCGCGGCCAGCACCAGCAGCCCGGCCTCGGGTGTGCCAAAGGTGGGGGCCCCGGTCTTCATCGACATGGTCGAGGCAAAGCTGCCCATCAGGCAGGGCGCGCCGGGCGCGATCAACTGCACGAGGGTCATGGTGGCCATGGTTTCCGCCAGAACCTGCGCCAATGTGCCCGCGACC
>JBELMB010000251.1:0-7198 GCA_042088665.1 Sagittula sp. | reverse complement strand
CTTGAGCGCAACCTGTCACCAATGGACACGCCGTCCGGTGGCAGGTCAGACAGCGGGCAGGCGGTTGACGGGTGCATGCATGGGCTGGCCAGACCTTGGAGACTTCCGTGACCCGCTATTTCGACCTTGGCGCCTATAGCCGCCCCGCCAGTGCCAACCCGGAGGCCCAGATTTGGTGCGATCGCGGGATGGTCTGGTTGTTTGGCTACAATCACGAAGAGGCCATCAGCTGTTTCGAAAAGGCACTGGCCGCTACGGCGGATTGCGCGCTGGCGCATTGGGGCATCGCCTATGCTCTCGGGCCGAACTACAACAAGCCGTGGGAGGTGTTTTCCCCCGATGAAAAGGCCCCCTGCCTGACCCGCGCCCATTCGGCACTGGCGAACGGGCGCGCGGCGGACGGGGCCAGCCTCGTTGAGCGCGCGCTTCTGGACGCGCTGGGGGCGCGATACCCGGTCGATCCGGATACCGAGGATTACCAGCCTTTCAACGATGCCTTTGCCGCGGCAATGGCCCCGGTCTACGCGGCGCATCCGAGGGATCTGGACGTCTGTTTCGTCTATGCCGAAGCCCTGATGAACCGGACGCCCTGGCAGCTTTGGGACTTTCGCAAAGGCGCGCCCAACACGGAGGCCTCCACTGCAGAGGCCATGTCCGTGCTGGAACATGCCTTTGATGCGTTGCCCGGGGCCTGGGACCATCCCGGCCTCTTGCACATGTACATCCACCTGATGGAGATGTCGCCGCATCCTGAACGCGCCCTGCGCCACGGAGACCGGTTGACCGGGCTTGTCCCGGACGCGGGGCATCTGGTGCATATGGCCAGCCACATCGATGTGCTGTGCGGCGACTACCAGAACGTGCTGGCGCGCAACCTTGCGGCCGCAGAGGTCGACGACCGGTTCAAGGCCTATGCGGGACCGGCGAATTTCTACGCGCTCTACCGCATTCACAACCTGCATTTCGCACTCTACGGGGCGATGTTCCTGGGGCAAAAGGCCAAATCTCTGGAATTGGCACAGCGTTTGCACGGCGAGGTGCCCGACGAGGTGGTGCGCGTCTATCCCGATCTCTTCGAGACCTTCGTGGCGGCATTGCCCCATGTCTACATCCGCTTTGGTCTTTGGGAAGAGGCGCTGAAACTGCCCTTGCCGGAGGACACCGCACTCTACACCACGACCAATGCACTGATCCTGTATGCCCGCGCCATCGCCTTGGCCAACCTTGGTCGTCACGTGCAGGCAGAAAAGGCGCGCGCGGTCTTCCAGACCGCTTTTGCGGCTGTCCCCGAAGAACGGATGCTGTTCAACAATTCCGCGCGCGACATCCTCGCCGTGGCCGAGGCCATGATGCTCGGCGAACTGGCTTTCAAGGCCGGGCGTCGGGACGAGGGATTGACCCATTTGCGGGCTGCCGTGGCGCTGGACGACGGGTTGAACTACGAGGAGCCATGGGGCTGGCCACAGCCCACGCGCCATGCCTTGGGCGCCTTGTTGATGGAAGCGGGGCATGTCGAAGAGGCAGAGGCCGTTTACCGCGCGGATCTTGGCCTTGACCAGAGCCTGCCACGCCCCAGCCAGAACCCGCGTAATGTCTGGGCCCTGCATGGGTTGCACGAATGCCTGCTGCGGCGTGGCGAAGAGCTGGAACGCCGGCATGTCAAATTGCTGCTGGATCAGGCCCAGGCCCGCGCCGACGTGCCGATCCGCGCCAGCTGCCTGTGCCGCAGCGCGGCAGCGTGAGTCAGGTTCGCAACATCCGAGAAGGGCGCGACCCCCTCGCGGCGGTCCGGCTGGCTGGGTCACTAGAGACTTGCTGACAAAAGGCAGGGATCGCACCCCATGTCCTGCCCCAGGGTCCTGGCACGGCACAGTGACGATGCCGCGTTCCGAAATGACGATGGAGGTTGGAGCGGGTAGCGGGAATCGAACCCGCGCGTTCAGCTTGGGAAGCTGACAGGCTACCATTACATCATACCCGCGCGAGGCCGGTGAGTACCGGAGCGCCCCGGGGCCGTCAAGCGTTTGGCGTGGTTTCGATGGCGAGGTGCACCACCTCTGGCGGCGGCGGCTGTGTCATCAGGTAAAGCACCGTGGTCAGCAAGGCGATCATCAGGAACAGCAGGAGATTCCCCATGAAGATCCGTGATTGAATCGCCAGCGAGGTGCCGTAGCCTTGACCAACCGATAGGCCGCGGCGAAGTTCTGGAACCCCAGCAACCCGAAGATCAGCGCCAGAAGGTAGACAACCATCCCGCTCGCCAGCCAGACAGGCCAGCCAAAGCCGAAAATCTTGATCGCGAGAAAGCTCCCGGTGGCCACCTGCAACACAGCCACGGCAAACCAGAGCCCAAAGAGCCTGCGCGCGGTGTGATAGCCAAAGCGATGCTCTGACAGGTTCAGCGACACGCCGGACCGGGCCAGCATCAGCGCCGCGAAGATGCCGCCGCCAAACACCACCGAGCCTGACACCATATGCGCCCCGCGCAGCAGGTTGTAGTCCACCATGTCCAGTTGGAACAGCACCAGACAGACGATCTCTGCGGCAAAGCCCAGCACCGGCACCAGCCAGAAAAACATCGTGTTGATGGCGCGGATGCAGCGGTACATCACCGGCGAGCCGCCGCCACCGACGCGTTGGCGCACCGTCTCGACCAGATTGTCCATGGTCTCGCCGCCCTCTGCCCCGATGTCCCCGGGGGCCAGTTGCAACGCCTGAAGATCGCTGAACGGGTCGATCGTGCTCTCCGTGCGCACGCAGATCGGCAGCAGCTTTTTCTCGAAATAGGCCAGACCGGCCTCGGCGGCCTGCCAGAACGATGGTTGTGGCGGAAAGACAGAGATCACGAGGCTGGCATCGCGGATCTCCCTCCGGATGATCTCGCCAAAGGGGGTGCCTGCGGCGATCTCCGGGCTCATGAACACGTCAAAGCCCTCGGCTTCAAGGCGGTCCTTGATGCTCAGGGCAGCGCGTTTTTCTGTCTCAGCCTCGGGACCGGATTCGTGTCGGTTGCTGCTCCAGGCGATGAAAATGGTGGACATGGCGGGGAAATCCCATCGGCGACAAAATCATACGTTCAATGAATGCGTGTTTAGTGGTGTAAGTATACACGCAAAGCGGCCTTCGGGCCAGAGGTCCCGCAAGCCAGCGCCCAAAGAGGTCAGCAGACAGAATTGATCGTCCGGATTGGGGACCAACAGCCGCCATCGCCCCGCAAGGCATCAAAGGTCAGGACGCAGAGCGAATGGGCAAACGCAAGGCGCTTGCCGCCGGGGCAGACGCAGGTGGCGGGCGCAGGGTGCGCATGGCGCCCTAGCTGCGACGGCGCCGCCGACGTCCGCCGCCACCGCCGCCGTCAGCGCCACTTCCGGCGTTGAAGCTGACATCGGGAAGATCGACGATCAGGTTCAATTCCGGGAAGGGGTCAGAGGCGTGCGGGATCGCATTGGCCGCGACGAAATGATCCTGAAACTTTGGCTCGATGGCGGTTTCGACCTTGGTGATCTCACCCACCATGCGTTCGATCTGCCGCCGGGCGGCGAGGTTGCACAACGCGATGCGGGCGCCGGTGCCCGCGGCGTTGCCCGCCGAAGTGACCTTTTCCAGCGGCACATCCGGGATCATGCCCAGCACCATGGCGTGCTGCGGCGAGATATGCGCGCCAAAGGCCCCGGCCAGCACAACGCGGTCCACCTTGTCCACGCTGCGCGTGTCCATCAACAGGCGCGCCCCGGCGTAGAGCGCCGATTTGGCAAGCTGGATCGCGCGAATATCCCCTTGGGTCACGGTGATGCGCGGGCCACCCTCGGCGGTGCCATCGTGTACGAGATAGGCATGCGTGCGCCCTTCGGCCTCGCACCGCGGCGTGCCGGTCTGTTCTGCCGATCCGATCAGGCCCGAGGGGTCCATCAACCCCGCGGTGCGCAGTTCCGCCACCGCCTCGATGATGCCGGACCCGCAGATGCCGGTGATCCCGGTCTGCGCCGTGGCCTCCCAGAACCCGTCTTCGTCGGACCACAGCGCGCAGCCGATCACGCGAAAGCGGGGGTCCTTGGTGGCGGGGTCGATGCGGATTGCCTCGATGGCGCCGGGGGCCGCTCGTTGGCCAGAGCTGATCTGCGCGCCCTCAAAGGCCGGGCCGGTGGGCGAGGAGCAGGCCAGAACCCGCGTCTCATCGCCCAGCAGGATCTCTGCATTGGTGCCCACGTCGACGATCAGCGCGAGATCCTTCGAGGTGTTGGGCTCTTCCGAGAGCGCAACCGCCGCCGCATCCGCGCCGACGTGGCCAGCGATGCAGGGCAGGATGTAGATCTGCGCACTGCCGCGCAGCGCCGTCAGGTCAAGATCCGCGGCGCGCAGGTTCAGCGCATCCGAAGTGGCCAGCGCAAAGGGCGCCTGTCCCAGTTCCACCGGATCAATGCCCAGCAGCAAGTGGTGCATGACCGGGTTGCACACGAACACCACCTCCAGGATCAGCTCCGCGCTGATGCCCGCCTCGGTGGCGATGTCCCGTGCCAGCGTGTCGATGGCCTCGCGCACGGCACGGGTCATTTCCCGGTCGCCGCCCTTGTTCATCATCGCGTAGGACACCCGGCTCATCAGGTCCTCGCCAAAGCGGATCTGCGGGTTCATGATCCCGGCTGAGGCGGTGACGTCACCGGTGTCGAGATTGGTCAGATGCGCCGCGATCGTGGTGGAGCCAAGGTCGATGGCCAACCCGAACAGGCCCGCCTCGTGCAGCCCCGGCCAGGCGGCCACAAGACAGGGCCGGGCCTCTTCGCGGGTCTTGTTCAGCGCGACGGTGATGTGCCATTTGCCCTTGCGCAACACGGTCTGCAGGCTTTGCAGAGCGGCAAAGTCGCAGGTGATGCCGTCGATCTGCCATTGCGCGCGAAGCGCTTTTTCAACCCGTTCCAGATCCCCGGTGGGGGCGTGCATATCCGCTTCTTCGACCTCGATGTAGTAAAGCCGCGTGGCCGGATCCATGGCGATGGCGCGGGTCGAGGCGGCCTTGCGCACCACCTGCCGGTGCACCTGGCTTTCGGGCGGCACGTCGATGACCACGTCTTGTTGCACGGTGGCCTGACAGCCAAGGCGCCGCCCCTCCGCCAGCCCGCGCTTTTCGTCATACCGTGCCTCGACCGCGTTCCACTCCGATAGGGCGTCCTGCGCCACGGTGACCCCGTGCTTGGGGAAATCGCCGAAGGCTGGCGCCACCTGGCACTTTGAGCAGATGCCGCGCCCGCCGCAGACGCTGTCGAGGTCCACGCCCAACTGCCGTGCCGCGGTCAGGACCGGGGTGCCCACGGGAAAGCGTCCGCGTTTGCCCGAAGGGGTGAAGATTACAAGCGGGTCTTGCGACATGGGGACCTCCGTCAGACTCTCGCCAAGATAACGTTCCGCACGATCCGGGAAACACGCGAAGCGTCAGAGTTTGCACAAAAAACGGCAGCGCGCCTGTGCCACCGTTCATTTCGGGCGCGCGCGCCCTGTTGTCAGGGCTTGATGCAGGTATGGCCCATCTGTTGCAACCGCGAGAGTTCCGCGACACCGGAGGGCACGATGTCGTCTTCCCAGACGTCGTAGAGATCGTCGGAACAGGAGATCTTGCGCCCTTTGAGGGTGTTGTTTCAGACGTGAAAATCGACGTCCTGTCCTTTGAGCTGTGACACGACGGTTTGAATGGTGTCATCGGTGTTGGCGCTCAGCAAGAGACCGAGGCCATTGCCGTGCAGGACCACCTTGATGTCCATATTCCCCGCTCCGACGGCGTTGATATGGTCTTGAATGTTTCGCATCGCCACCTTGTAGGCCTTGTCATCCGGGCCGCCCGGGTCGCTCACGTCATAGACGACCTTCTGCTGGCCGTAGCGTTCGGTTTCTTCGGCCACAACGACCGAGGACATCAGGCCCATAATAAGCGCGCAAACAAGACCACGCATGACAGTTCCTCCCTGAAATCGAGGCGATCCCGCCGCCCCGGCTTCATCGTCCGGGCCGGGACGCGTTGCGTCACCCCTTGAGGGGGGCGGTGTCCGGATCACTCTTGTTCCAGCCAGCGCAGGATCTCGCCGCGGTTGCCGTCGAGGTCCGGCGCAGGGGCGCGGCTGGTCGGGTCGGGGGCATCCGTCATCTTGATCGGGTTGCCCGCCGCCTTGTAGGCCTGTCGCCCGTTGCGGTCGAGCACGTCCACCACCATGTTGCGCGCAATGATCTGCGGGTCTTTCATCACCGCGTCCACCGACTGGATCGGTCCGGTGGGGATGCCTGCGGCGGTCAGCTTTGCAATCCAGAAGGCGCGGGACTGGTCCAGGGTGACCGCTTCGATCAGGCGTTTGAGAAGGCGCGCGTTCTCGCAGCGCGCGGGGTTGGTGGCAAAGCGTTCGTCGTCGGAGATTGGCAAGTTCAACGCGATGCAGAGCTTTTCGAACAGTTTGTCATTGCCTGCCGCGATCACAAAAAGCCCGTCAGCGGCATGGAATGTCTCGAATGGTGTGATCGAAGGGTGGCGCGCGCCCGACGGGCCGGGCGCCTTGCCCGTCACCGATGTCAGCGCCACCGCGTGTTCGAGGATGGCAAGCTGGCTGTCGAGCATCGACACGTCGATCTTGCGGCCCACGCCTGTGTGGTTGCGGTCGATCAGGGCGGCAAGGATGCCTTGCGTCAGGAACATGCCCGCGACGATATCACCGATGGATGCGCCGACGCGCACCGGGTCGCGGTCTTTTTCGCCGGTGATCGACATCACGCCGCCACGGGCCTGAACGACCATGTCATAGGCCGGGCGCTTGGCATCCGGACCGGTGTGGCCAAAGCCGGAGACCGCGCCGTAGACCAGCAAGGGGTAATGCGCGTGCAGGTCTTCCCAACCATAGCCGAGACGCTCCATCACACCGGGGCGGTAGTTTTCCACCAGAACATCGGAGCGCGCCAGCAGGCGTTCAAAGATCTCCCGGTCTTCGTCAGCCTTCAGGTTGAGCGCGATGGATTTCTTGCTGTGATTGATCGCGGCGAAATAGGCGGATTTGCCATCCTTGAAGGGCGGAAAGGCGCGCGTGTCGTCGCCTCGGCCGGGGGGCTCGACCTTGATCACTTCTGCGCCGAGATCCGACAGGGTCATCGTGCAGAACGGGCCTGCAAGCACATGCGTCAGGTCGAGAACGGTATAGCCTTCGAGCGGGGCGGTCATTGGGGGACT